>JBOHFW010000143.1:0-9737 GCA_050699835.1 Pseudonocardiaceae bacterium
GCGCACGGCTGCAGGCGGTGCTCGACGCCGAACCTGGCGGGCGCGCCGCGGAACCGCTCGCGGTGCTGCTGAGCCATACCGGCAGCCGCTGGCAGGTGCAGGGGATCTACGAATAGGACGGTCTACCGCATGGGATGCAGCTCACTTGACGACCTTGGCACGGCGGCACCGCGGGCAGATCTGGTCGGGATCCGGTGGGCTGGGTGCCAGCACGATCGGTGCGCCGTATGGTTTGCTTCAACGGCTGGAACTCGGCCCCGCATACAGCGTGCACGCTGCGGGTGGTGATCGAGTATGTGCCTCGGTGCGTGTCTCGGTCGCCCATCGAGCGCAGATACCAGCTCACCCGAGAAACTCCGTGATCGTCTCGGCCAACGCGGCCGCGTCGTTGTTGAACCTCATAGCCCAACACTGTGGCAATGAGAATCATGGGGCGGAACCGCGCACAGCCGGATCTTATCGGCGTAAACCGGCCTAACTAGGCGCTAAACGCCTAGCCGGAGTAACGTCGGGGCGCATGCTGGTCGGAGAAAATCTGGCCCGGATCCGTGCTGCTCGCGGGCTCACTCAGGACGAGCTGGCCCAGTCCTCCGGGGTCAGTGTCGACACGATCTCACGATTGGAACGCGGCGCGCGCACCACCGCCCGGCGCTCCACCGTGCAGGCTCTCTCGTGCGCGCTGGGCGCCGATCCCGCGCGACTGCTCGGTATCCACCCGCCCGAGCAGGACACGGCTGGGGCCGAGCAGCTACGACGTGCCGTAAGGGCACTCGACATCCCTGACTTTGCTGAGCCCGTCGAGGTGCTGTCGCAGCCCGAGCTGCACGACGCCGCATCAGGCGCCTGGTCTGACTACCTCGCCGGTCGGCACACCGAGCTACTTGCCGGGTTGCCCGCCCTGATGGTCGATACCCAGCGAGCGGTTCACGTGCTGGTCGACGATCATGCCGCGCAGGCCGCGGGACTGCTGGCCACCTCTTACCGGCTGGCCGCAGGGTTGTCCGGGCGGCTCGGACTGGTCGACTTGGCCGCGCACGCCGCGCACCGCGCACTGGACACCGCCCGATACACCACCCGGCCCGAGCTGGACGAGGCAGCCGCGCTGCGATACCTCGCCTGGGTGCTAGTGCGCCAGGGAGACCTGGCCGAGGCTGAGCGCATCGCCGTATGGGCTGCTGAACGACTCGACGGGGGCTTGCTTGCCCAACCCAACGCCGACCGTATCGGGGTGTTCGGCTCATTGCTGTTCAATGCCGCTAGTGCAGCCGCTCGAGCGGGCCGTCCGGACCGCGCCGACGACCTGCTCCGCGCCGCGCTGGCCGCCGCGGCACGCTCCGGTGTTGACCGGGTGGACGAGACCGGGGTGTTCGGTCCCCGGGTCGCTGCCATGCAAGCGGTCGATCAGGCGATGCGCACCGGACAGCCCGACCGCGCCGTGCAGCTGGCCGCCCAAGTGCCGGACCCCGCTGGCCCCGTGCCGCCGTTCTGGGAGTCCGGGCATCGGCTACATCTGGCCGCTGCATGCGCCGACCTGGAGCGGTGGGGGGAGGTCGCCGAGCACCTGGACGCAGCCCGCGAACTGGCGCCCCCGTGGTCGCGAGTACAGCCGCTCGCGCGCACGGTCGTCGGGCACCTGGTTGAACACCGCGGGCGCCGCTCCGAGCGCATCGCAGCGCTGGCCGCGCACTACGGCGAGGTCTGACCCCACGGACATCACAATCAGGGAGGCGGCGGGAGCCCCGCGTCGACCTGCTCACGGTTCGTGTGCGGCTGCTGACCGACCCGGATCAACCCGAATCGAAGTTGGTGGAGCTCCGAATCCGCTGCTGGCGCCGGTGATCAGCTAGACCCGCGGGCCGGTGTCGTGGGTGCTGCTCATGATGTCCTCCAGGATCAGGAATGTGCGCGGCAGGTCCGAATATCCGCTGAGTGGTGGGAAGATGTGTCGGGTGACCACCACAGGCATTGAGCGGTGCTGGCCCTGATGCCATCTCTCTACGAACTGCACTCGCACCCTCCGCTGGAGTCGCCGGTGTTGCTCCTGGCGACGGAGAGCTGGGTCGATGCGGGTCTCGGCGCCCAGGCTGCCATCGCTCAGATTCTCTCGACGATCCCGACCGAGGTGCTGGCCACCTTCACCGCGGATAGCTTGATCGACTTTCGGTCTCGCCGTCCGATCGTGCGCATCTCCGACGGAGTCGTCGAAGGCCTGAGCTGGCCGGAGATCCAGTTGCGGGCCGGTCAGGACCTTGCCGGCCGCAGTGTCCTCGTCCTGGTGGGACCCGAGCCGGACATGGCCTGGCATGCCTTCGTGCAGGCTGTGGTGGACCTTGTCACCGAGCTGAGAGTGCGGCTGGTGGTTGGTCTTGGCGCGTACGCCGCTCCAGTGCCCCATACCCGCCCGGTCAGTCTGATGGCGATCGCCACCACGGCTGAGCTGGCGGCCCAAGTGGGGGTGGTGCCTGGTGCCGCTGAGATGCAGGCCGGGATCCAGACCGCGCTGCAGGAGGGTTTCGCTGCCGCGGGTGTCCCCGCCATCGGGGTGTGGGCTCGGGTGCCCCACTACCTGGCAGCCACCCCGTATCCAGCGGCCTCCGTCGCCCTGGTTGAGGCGCTGGCAGCCGTGGCCGGGCTGGAGCTCGACGCTGGGGAGTTGCACGATGCGGCGGCCAGCATGGTGAGTCAGATCGACGAGATCGTCGCCAACAACGAGGAATACCGTGTGTTGGTGCGCCGTCTTGAGGCTGCGTTTGATGGTGAGGTGAGCACGCCCGCCGACTTCTCGGATCTGCCTTCAGGCGATGAACTCGCCGCCGAGCTGGAGCGCTTCCTGCGCGGCGAGCAGGAGGACCAATAGCGCCTAGGGCGTGACCAGTCCTGGTGTTGCCGAATTCGACAGTGAGGCGGTCGGGTCGACGTCGAAGGGCCATCCTGTCGAACTCGGCGCACTGAGCGCGCCCAAGATCCGGCGTTCACGAGGGTTCGGTAATGGATTTAATCGAACACGCGTTCGATTAATGTGGCAAAGTGGAGCTGACCCGTCCCCTGCTGATTGAGGAAGCGATGGGCTGGAACAACCCGCCGGTGCGGTGGGCGGACCTGGAACGGGCACTGTCTGGGCGCTCCGGCGGGTCCGGGTCACGGCATCGTGATGAGGAGCATCCCGGTGACGGCGGGGACAGCCCGGCGTGGACCCGCCACCGGGATCCCTACGAGCCGCCGTTGCTACCGCCGGCCCAGACCCAGCCGTGCGCTCCCTACGCAGAGCTGCACTGCCACTCCAACTTCAGCTTCCTGGACGGCGCTAGCCATCCCGAGGAGCTGGTTGAGGAGGCGGCCCGGCTGGGTCTTGACGCGATCGCGATCACTGACCACGACGGGATGTACGGAGTGGTGCGCTTCGCCGAGGCCGCCCGGGAACTGGGTGTCAAGACCGTCTTCGGGGCGGAGCTGTCCCTCGGGCTCACCGCGCCACAGAACGGGATACCCGATCCAGAGGGCGAGCACCTGCTCGTGCTGGCCCGCGATCCCGAGGGTTATCGCAGGCTGTCCCGAGTGATCAGTGATGCCCAGATCCGCGGCCGCGAGAAGGGTCGACCGGTCTATGACCTGGATGCGGTAGCGGCCGCCGCGGGTGGGCACTGGGTGGTGCTCACTGGCTGCCGTAAGGCGGCGGTCCGCCGCGCGCTGGAGCGTGACGGACCGGCCGCGGCGGCCGAGCAGCTACGCCGGCTGATCCAGCTGTTCGGCACCGAGCATGTCGACGTGGAGCTCACCGCCAACGGGCTACCCGACGACACCGAGCGCAACGATCAGCTCGCCGTGCTGGCCACAGCGCATGGGCTTGACACTGTCGCCACCACCGCTGCGCACTACGCCACCCCGTCCCGGTACCGGCTGGCCACCGCGCTGGCCGCGGTCCGGGCCCGGCGCAGCCTGGATGAGATGGACGGCTGGCTTCCAGCCGCCGCGACGGCCCATTTGCGCTCCGGCACAGAGATGGCCGACCGGTTCGCCCGCTGGCCCGGCGCCGTGCAACGGGCCGCCTCGCTGGGCCGGGAATGCGCCTTCGACCTGCAGCTGGTGGCGCCGGATCTGCCACCGTTCGACGTCCCGGGTGGCTATACCGAGGCGAGCTGGCTGCGCGAGCTGACCTGGCTCGGCGCGGCCACCCGCTACGGCAGCTACGACGAGCGTCCCGGCGCCTACCACCAGATCGAGCACGAGCTGGCCGTCATCGAGGGAAAGAACTTCCCCGGCTACTTCCTCATCGTGCACGACATCGTGGCGTTTTGCTGGCGGGCCGACATCTTCTGCCAGGGTCGCGGCTCGGCGGCCAATTCCGCGGTCTGTTTTGCGCTGGGCATCACCAGCGTCGACGCGGTGGCGATGGACCTGCTCTTCGAACGGTTCCTGGCCCCGGACCGGGACGGCTACCCCGACATCGACCTGGACATCGAGTCCGACCGCCGCGAGGAGGTCATTCAGTACGTCTACGAAAAGTACGGCCGTGACTGCGCTGCCCAGGTCGCCAACGTGATCACCTACCGGGCCCGCTCAGCGGTGCGGGACGTGGCCAAGGCGCTGGGTTACTCGAGCGGCACCCAGGACGCCTGGAGCAAGCAGATCGACCGGTGGGGGCCGCTGCGGCAAGGCGACGCGGCTGAGACCGGCATTCCCGAACCGGTGCTGGCGCTGGCCGCCGAGCTGGAGGGATTCCCGAGGCATCTGGGTATCCATTCCGGTGGCATGGTGATCTGCGCCCGCCCGGTGGCCGAAGTCTGTCCGGTGGAATGGGCACGCAAAGAGAACCGCTCGGTGGTGCAGTGGGACAAAGACGACTGTGCCGCAGCGGGTCTGGTCAAGTTCGACCTGCTCGGGCTCGGGATGCTTTCCGCGCTGCACTACGCGGTTGATCTGGTGGCCCGCCACTACCGGCATCACGTGCGGCTCTCGGATCTGCAGCCCACCGACCCGGCGGTCTACGCGATGCTGGCCCGGGCCGACACGGTCGGGGTGTTCCAGGTGGAGTCCCGCGCGCAGATGGCCACCCTGCCCCGGCTCAAACCGCGATGCTTCTACGACCTGGTGGTCGAGGTGGCGCTGATCCGTCCCGGCCCGATCCAGGGCGGCTCGGTGCACCCCTACATCCGGCGCCGCAACGGGCAGGAGGCCTGGGACTACGACCACCCGCTGCTGGCCAACGCGCTGCGCAAGACGCTGGGGGTGCCGCTGTTCCAGGAGCAGCTCATGCAGATGGCCATCGACGTCGCCGACTTCTCTCCCGCCGAGGCCGACGAACTGCGCCGCGCGATGGGCGCCAAACGCTCCACCGAGCGGATGGAGCGCCTGCGCAGCCGGCTGTTCGAGGGAATGGCCCGTCATGGGATTGTCGGCGAGCTCGCCGAGAAGATCTACGCCAAACTGCTGGCTTTCGCCAACTTCGGTTTCCCGGAAAGCCATTCGATCAGCTTCGCCGCGCTGGTCTACTACAGCGCCTGGTTCAAGCACTACTACCCGGCGGCGTTCTGCGCCGCTTTGCTGCAAGCCCAGCCGATGGGTTTCTACTCTCCGCAGTCACTGATCGCCGACGCCTGCCGGCACGGCGTCACCGTTCGCGGCCCGAACATCAACGCCAGCGGGGTGCACGCCGGGCTGGAACCGGCCGCGGAGGGCGCGCCGGAACAGGCCGTGCGGTTGGGGCTGGCCATGGTGCGCACGGTAGGCCAGCCGTTGGCCACCAAGTTGGTGCAGGAACGGGAAGCGCACGGCTGCTACCGCAGCATCGCTGATGTCGCGCACCGGGTGGGGCTGAGCACCGCCCAGGCCGAGGCGCTGGCCACCGGTGGGGTGTTCGACGAACTGGCTCCGAAACGCCGCGAGGCGCTCTGGTCCGCCGGAGCGGTGGCCGCCGAGCGACCGGATCGGTTGCCCGGCACCGCGGTCGGAGTCGACGCCCCGCCGCTGCCCGGGATGAGCGCGCTGGAACTCGCCGCGGCCGACGTCTGGGCCACCGGTGTCTCGCCGGATAGCTTTCCCACCCAGTTCCTCCGGGCCGACCTGGCCGCGCTGGGAGTGGTGCCCGCCGCTGCGCTCCGGCAGCACGAGGACGGCCAGCGGGTGCTGGTCGCCGGTGCGGTGACCCACCGGCAGCGCCCGGCCACCGCGGGCGGGGTCACCTTCCTGAACCTGGAGGACGAGACCGGCATGGTGAACGTGGTCTGCTCACCCGGATTCTGGGTCCGCTACCGCACCATCGTGCGGTCCTGCCCGGCGCTACTGCTCCGTGGCCGCCTCCAGATCGCCGAGAGAGTGATCAACGTGCTGGCCGAGTATGCCGCACCGCTGGACATGCAGGTGCGTATGAGCTCCCGCGATTTCCGCTAACCCGGGCAGCAGAGCGCGACACGCCGTACAACGGATCACGACACACCGGACACTGGGCTTGCACCTGCTGGATGTGTAGGCGAGCCATCGCCGGGCCCACCACAGGGGCATGTAGCGTGGGGATCACGGAGTGTATCTGGTGGAGCAACTTGACCGCCGCTGACGGCAGGAGGACCCCGCTGCACGAGGAGTGGTTGTTCACTGGTCGCCACGCGATCTTGACACGAATCATAGCCTGGATCCGCACGGAGGCGACCGGTGCGTTTGTCGTGACCGGATCTGCGGGCAGTGGGAAGTCCGCGGTGGTGGAACGCATCGTTGCACTGTCGAAGCCCGGACAGCGACAGGCGTTGCTTGAGCAGGTTCCTCTTGAGCCGGAGGATCCGGACCCGGGCATGGGCGCCGTCGATGCGGTGGTGCACCTGCGGGGGATGGGAGCACAGGATCTCGCGACTGTTCTGGCAGAGCGTCTCCGACTGCCCGCACCGGCAAGCTGCCCGCGGTTGATCGAAGCAGTCGCGACGATGTCCTATCCGCCAGTCTTGGTGTTCGACGGGGTGGACGAGGCGATCCCCGAGCAGGCTACCGAGATTGTGACAGACTTGCTGGTCCCGCTCAGCGTGCTGGCGAGCGTGCTGCTTGCGACCCGGCATGAGGAGTTCGGGTGGCACTCGCCACGGTCCGGGCAGGAAGCCTCCGTCCGGCTGGGTGAACTGTTCGGCAAGAACGCATTGGTCGTCGATCTGGACATCGAGCCCGATACCAGGCAAGACATCGAGCGTTATCTGATCCGCCAGCTGCGCGCCGCCGGTCTGGCCGATCTTGCGCAGCCAGTGGCGCCGGTGCTGGCCAGAAAGGCGGCCACCCGGCAGGGTGGCTTTCTCTACGCCCGCACCGTGGTCTCCCAGATCGTGCGAGGGGTTATCGACGTTCATGCTCAAGGCTGGGAGGGACAGCTTCCCGCGACGACCGCCCAGGCGCTGGAGCATGACCTCTCGAGTAGGGCCCTGGTGCGGGACGGGAGGGAGTTGCCTGACGCCGCCCGGGAACTGCTGCGCGCACTCGCCTGGGGGATGGGCCAGGGGCTGCCCGGACGAGTATGGACGACTGCGGCCACCGCGTTGAGCCCCGACGGTGTCGAGTATTGCGCCGCTGACCTGGACTGGGCGCTCGAGCACTATGGGTGTTACATCGTTGCAGACGAACAGGCCGGCGAGGCGGTCTATCGACTCTCACACCGCACGTTCGTCGAGCACCTCCTCGCGTCCTCCCCAAAGGTGGCCGGCTGCGCAGCTGGCCAGGCACTGGCCGAAGCCCTCGTCGCCTTGGCTCAGAAGCACACCCGCGACGGCGCTGAGTGCAGCCCCTACCTACGACGTCATCTGCCCAGACACGCCGTGCATGCCGGTCCCGCCGGGGTTGCCGCGATGCGTCGGCTGGCCGAATTCGACCCCGGGTTCTACCTGCCTGGCCTCGCGACCGCGCTGTGTGACCTTGTCGCCCATCTTCTCGTGGTGGGCAACCGCGAAGCTGCGCTGATCACCACCCAGCACGCTGTCGATACCTACCGCGCGCTGGTGGACGAGATCCCCGATACCTACCTGGTCGGCCTCGCTGCCGTACTGGGCAGCCTCGCGGCTCAGTACGGCGCGCTGAACCAGCATGACGTCGCGTTGATCCCCGCCCAGGAGGCAGCCGACATCTGCCGGCGGTTGACCGAGACGTCCGCCGAGACTTACTTCACCAACCTGGTCATGGCGCTGAAGGATCTCACCTACCACCTCGCGGCACTCGACCAAATCTCCGCTGCCGTCGACGTCTACACCAGCTACATCGAGACCTTCGCCGCGTCGCCGGCCGCCAGAGATGCGTTGATCATCGAGCGGGCCGAGTTCCACATCAACCACGGTGATGCCTCCATCGGGCTGCGCGAGCTTGTCACCTTGCTGACGTTGGACGACGGCCAGACACCGGACCCCATCATGCTGGCCGCACGCAATGCCCTGCGCGCGCACCGCGTACGGGACCCAGCCGCTGTGGACCGGGCCTGGCAGGAGGTCAGCGGGACCGAGGCCCCGGACTGGTTTGCCCTGACCCTGGCTCAGATCGGCCTCGTCACCCAGTGGGTCGCCGCGCCGAACTGGGCTCAGTCGAAGGACTTCTTCGCAGCGCATGCCGAGGAGCTGCTGGACCACTCAGCCACCCTCGTGCTCGATGAGCTGGCACTGGTCTCTGCGGCACGGGTCGAGCTGCACCGGCATCTTCTCAGTGGGGTGCGGGAACTCGGTCTCGAAGTGGCCTATCAGCCCATGCTGCTCAGAGATCTTGTGACGGACTGGGTCAAGCTGTCCGACTGGCGGGCCTCGCAATCCTTCGCCGAGCGGCACGTAAGGGATCTGCTCACCGCCGAGGCCGAAATTGCGCTGATCTACCTCGGCAATCCCCTCGGCACCCTGGTCCACGTCGCGCTGCTGCGCCTCGCTCGGCGGGATGGATTGAGCGCGGCGTACGCCTGCGTGACTGACCGCCAGATGGCGGCTGACCGGATGCGGCGGGCGCTCGCCGAGGTGGAGCCGGATCCCATCGCCGAGCTTGCTGCTCTGGAAGGGCAGGTCTTCGGTGAGCGGTTCACCGCCGCCGCGCACCTTGCCGTCGCCGCCTCGCTCATGGGTGAGGTGGTGATCGACTCCACCAGGCTGGAGGAGCTCGCTGAGCAGGCCGACCCAGCTGATCGGCAACGGGTGGCTGATGAGATCGCCGATCTCATCAGCCGAGTGCCGGATCGGGCGCAGCTGTTCGCCGCCCTGCCCGAGATCCTGCTCTCACCGCCCTGAATGCTCGCTGGCCTTATCGCAGGCCGGTCGCGTGCATGGCGGCGTCGAGCGTGGCGTTGGCTACCAGCGTGGCACGTTGAGCCCCGCTGGCGAGGATGTCATCAAGGGCGGTGCCGTCCGCGCGCAGAGCGTGGTAGCGCTGCTGGATCTCGCCCACCTTCTCGATGGCCACCTCGGCCACCTCACGTTTGAGCGTCCCGTAGCCCTGGCCGGAGAACTTTGCCAGGGTCGCCTCACGGTCGGATCCGGTGAGCGTCTCGAAGATCACTAATAGGTTCTCCACACCGGGCGCGAGGTGGTCTGGATCGACCTGAGAACCTGAGTCGGTCACGGCTCGCATGACGCTGCGCTGGATCTTCTTCGGGGAGTCGAGCAGACCGATTGCGTGCCCCTCACGTATCCCGGCCAAGCTCTTGGACATCTTGACCGACGGGTCGTCCAGGCCCATGATCCGGGCCCCGCTCTTCCGGATCAGTGCCTGCGGCAACGTGAACGCCGGGCCGAACAGGTGGTGGA
>JBOHFW010000144.1:0-5622 GCA_050699835.1 Pseudonocardiaceae bacterium
GATCCAGCCCTGGCAACAGCCGACCCTGCGCTGGATTCGGTGATTAACGTCAACTCCCCAGACGACTACCACGCCGCTCGACGCCGCCCAGCTCCGCAGGTCACCGTGCATTGCTGCGGCTCGCTGGGCAGGAGCGGTGGCTCGCGGACCGTTCGCGCCGCTACGCTGTGCGGTGCCGCTGCTGCGGTGGGTCTCGCCCTGGATAGCCACGTCA
Source organism: Pseudonocardiaceae bacterium (assembly GCA_050699835.1). Lineage (GTDB taxonomy): Bacteria > Actinomycetota > Actinomycetes > Mycobacteriales > Pseudonocardiaceae. The sequence continues at coordinate 215 of JBOHFW010000144.1, forward strand.
TCATCACGCTCAACGGCGACCAGATCCGCCGCGACGCCAATCTCCCACTGGTCAGCGGAGACGCCATCGGCTTCCGCAGTGCAGCCGCGGGGGAGTGATGGACCAGGTGGGCCGAGCCGGGCTTGCCGTCACATCGTGCCAGTGCTTGGCCTGCGGCTTCCACTTACCGTAGTTGCCTGTATACAGGAAGTTGTCATTGCAATCGCCACTCGGATGGCTTACCTTCGAGTGTGCTTGACCACGGGGAGTAAGGGGGAGTCAGCTCGGATCAGCTGGGGGCTTACTGCCGAGTGCGGTGCTTGACAAGCTGCCGGTGTTGATACCGGTGAGAACACGCTGAGACGCCGGAATACGTCAATGATCGTGACGTCATGTCGCGAGACGTTCCTCAGCGCATCTTACGATCAATCTGACGGGATAGTGCATCTACTGACCGCACTCAGGTGGGCGTACAAGTTGCGGGCTGGTTCAGGCGTTGTGCGCTGCATGGCTCCTCCATCGGCGAGAAAGGAGCGATATGAGGGTTTCAGGAGTTTTCACCATGGGTGGCAACTGGGGATATGGCGGTGGCTATGCCCCTTATCTTCCGTACGGTGGCTTCCCTGAGAAGCCTGGGGGGTACTACCCCGACAAGGGTCGCTGGACCTATGTCGCCCCGAATGATTACCGCTGGCAGGGCGACGGTTCCGGATACGGCTTCTCCCGCAGCCATGGCCTCGACGGTATTGTAGGGTAGCGCGAGGCTGTGGGTCGTCGTCAGGTGGCGCCGGCGGCTGCTGGTATGGTATCCCCCCGGCTGCGGCGGGATCTATCCGAGCGGGCGGTGCTGACCAGTTCGTTGGCGGGCGCAGCTGGCCCGCCAACGGGCTGCGGTCGGGACTAGGGATTTTCACGCAGAGTGTCCGTTCGTGTACAGAAAGTTGTTGTTGCAATCATCACAGGGATCGCTTATTTTGTGTTTGCTTGACCACGGGGAGTAAGGGGGGCCAGCTCGGATCACCTAGGGGGGATGCTACCGAGCGAGTGCGACGGATTGACCAGCTGCCGGTGTGGCACTGGGGGGAGTTCGCTGAGACGCTGATTTGCGTCAATGCCTGGGGCGGCATTATCTCACGAACGGTCCCGGCGCAGTACCTCACCGTCAGATGACAGTCTGGCATTCTCACACGGCGGCATGTCATTTCCCCACGTCGGTCTGGGTCTTTTTCCTTGCATGGCTCCGTCATCGAGCAGGAGCAGGAAAAGGAGCGATATGAGAATCTCAGAAGTCTTCGCAATGGGTGGCGGTCGTCCTAGTGTCCCGGGATACGACTGTCACCGTGACGACTGCAACTACGGGTTCTACCCCCTCTTCAAAGGCTACGACTACCACCGGGACTACGGTCGGTACCCGTACTACTACAACGGCTACAACTACGGCGGCTACACCTACAATGGCTACTTCCGACTCCTGGGACTCATTGGGTAGTCGGTCGTTTCTTCGGCGGTGGCCCTGAACTCCCTGAGCGGGATGAGGGCCACCGCCTCGTCGTGTTTCGCTGTGTTCACCAATTCAGACGCGGCCCCAAAGTGTCGAACCAGCGTAGCAGCGTAGAGTCGTAGGCCGGACCGAGGGAGGGGCAGCTGTGTGGGAGATGCTGCGGTCGTTGCGGCGCCCGGCGTCGTCCGAGGGCGGTTTGGTGGAGGCGGCGCCGGCGGCGACTTTGCGAGAAGTCTTCCGGCGGTTCTGGCCTGACGCTCGGCCGTTCTGGCGATGGTTATGGCTGAGCCTGGTGTTGATCATCGTGTCACCGTTGGTGGACACCGCTGCGATCCTGCTATTTGGACAGTTAGTCGACCGGGTCCTGGAACCGCGGGACTTCTCCGCGTTCCCGCCGGTGGCCGCAGCGTTCATCGGTATCACGCTCCTGGTCGGGGTGTTGGGTTTCTTCGGGACGTTTCTGGGAGCGTGGATCGGGGAGAACTTCCTGCACCGCATGCGCACCCGGGTGTTCGCGCATCTGCACACCTTGTCGGTGAGCTTCTTCGACCGCCGCCGCCTGGGTGACATCCTGTCCAGGCTGACTGGCGATGTGGGCGCGATCGAAGACGTCATGCTGTCGGGAGTTATCGGGCTCATCTCGAACGTAGTGAAGATCTTCGTCTTCACCGGCGTGTTGTTCTGGCTGAACTGGCGTCTGGCGCTGGTGTCGATGATCGCGGTACCGATCTTCTGGGCGGCCGCCCGGGTGTTCGCCCGCCGCATCAAGATCGCTTCGAGGGAGGTCCGCCGGCGCGCCGGTTCGATCAGCGTGGTCGCCGAGGAAAGCCTGGGCAACGCCACCCTGATCCAGGCCTACGGTCGTGAGGGCGCGGAGGTGAACCGCTTCTCCGTGCAGAGCATGGGCAGCGTGAACGCCGAGCTGGCTGCCACCCGGCTGGGCGCGATGTTCTCCCCGCTGGTGGACCTGGTCCATGTGCTCGGGGTACTGACCATCCTCGGGGCGGGAATCTGGGAGCTGACCTCGGGGAACATCTCGCTGGGCGAGCTGCTGGCATTCCTGGTGTTCCTGTCCCAGCTCTACGCGCCCGTGCAGGGCCTGGGCACGCTGTCCACCACGCTGTTCGCTGCTGCTGCCGCCGCCGAGCGGATCATCGAGCTGCTCGACGAACAACCCCGCGTGACCGCGCCGGAGCACCCCGTCCCGCTGGGCCGGGTTAGTGGACAACTGCGCCTGGAGGAGGTCGGTTTCGCTTATCCGGACACGGAGACCAATGTCCTCAAGAAGGTCAGCTTCGCGGCCCAACCCGGCCAGACTACCGCCATCGTCGGCGCCAGCGGCGCGGGCAAGACCACCCTGCTCAAACTGCTGCTGCGGTTCTACGACCCCACCAGCGGCCGGATCACCCTCGACGGTCATGATCTGCGCGAACTGGATCCCGAGGAGTTGCGCGCCAACATCGCCATCGTGCTCCAGGAAACCCTGCTGCTGGATGGCAGCATCGCCGAGAACATCCTCGCCGGCCGGCCTGATGCCACCGAGGACCAACTCATCGCCGCGGCCAAAGCCGCCGACGCGCACGAGTTCATCTCCGCTCTGCCCGAGGGCTATGGCACCCGGGTGGGCCAACGTGGCCGGCTGCTTTCCGGCGGACAGCGCCAGCGCATCGCGATCGCCCGCGCCATGATCCGCGACGCTCCCATCCTGCTGCTGGATGAGCCCACCACCAGCCTGGATGCCGACGCCGCCCAGCGCATCCTCACCCCGCTACGCCGGCTCATGAGCGGGCGCACCACGATCATTATTTCCCACAACCTGCTCACCGTCAACGACGCCGACCAGATCATCTACCTCGAACACGGCCGTATCACCGAAACCGGCACGCATGACCAGCTGCTGGCCAACAACGACCAGTACGCCCACCTCTACCACCTCCACCACTCGGCTGAGGAGCCGCACGGACCTGGACAGAACTCCCGCTTCGCCGGTACCGGAGCACCATCCTGACCTGCCGAACCTGGCCTGCCTGCTGAGCTCGGCCTAACTTGCTAAATCCCGGGTAGCGTGCCAGCTGTGCCGCCCACCCCGTTTGTCCGTAACGTCCAGGCCGCCCAGGCGCTGGCGGCCTGGGGCCTGGCCTGTGCCGCTGCCGGGTGCCCCGACCGGGTCGATACCGAGCGGCTGGGACTCGCAGAGGCGATTGGCCGGGTCACAGCTGAACCGGTGTGGGCGCGGCGTTCCTCGCCAGCGTTCGACTCCGCTGGGATGGATGGCATCGCGGTGCGCGCCGCCGACACCGTGGGCGCCAGCCAGGCCACCCCGCTGACGCTGACGGACTTCGACGTCATCGACACCGGCGATGCACTCCCGGACGGGAGGGACGCGGTGGTGATGCGCGAGCATGTTCGCCGGGTCGGCCCGGATGGTCACGGCGCTGAGGTGGTCGCGGCCGTGCCGCCCTACCAGCACGTCCGTTCCATCGGCGAGGACGTCGCGGCCGGTGAGTTGCTGGTGCCGCCCGGGCACCGGTTGCGCGCGGTCGATGTCGCGTCTGCCGCGGCGGCGGGCCTCACCGAGATCCTGGTGCACCGCCGCCCGATCGTCGCGATCCTGCCGACCGGCGATGAGATCCGGCCGTTGGGTTCCGATCCCGGGATCGGGGAAATCCTCGATACCAACTCGCTGATGCTGGCGGGCCAGGCCGGTGAACACGGCTGTGAGGTGCTCTCGCTGCCCATCGAGCCGGATGATCCCGAGCGGATCGCCGCGGCGGTGCTCGCCGCCGCGCAGCGCGCCGACCTGGTGGTGATCATCGCCGGATCGAGCGCCGGGCGAAGTGATCACACTCCGGCGGTGGTGGCTCGGCTGGGTAGGCTGGCCGTGCACGGCGTCGCGGTACGCCCAGGACACCCCGTGGTGCTCGGGACCGTGGGTAGCACGCCGGTGCTCGGTGCGCCCGGGTATCCGGTCTCGGCGGCGCTGACCTTCGAGATCTTCGCCGCACCGCTGTTGGCTGCTCTTCAAGGCACCACGACCGTGGCCCGCCCGGTGGCCCAGGCCAGGCTGGCGCGCCCGCTTGCCTCCCCGCTCAACAAGGACGACTGGGTGCGGGTACGCCTGGGCCGGGTGGGCGGGCGGATGGTTGCCATGCCCTTACCTCGCGGTGCCGGAGCGCTGACTTCGCTGGTGCGGGCCGACGGGCTGCTGGTCGTGCCCGCCGGGTTGGATGGCCATCCGGCCGGCGTCGATGTCGAGGTGCAATTGCTGCGCGGGCTGGCGGAGATCGATCGCACGATCGTGGCCATTGGGTCACACGACCTTGCGCTGGATCTGGCTGCCGCTGCGCTGCGCGGAATCGACCCGGGTATGACACTCACGTTGTCCAGCGTCGGCTCGATGGACGGGCTGCTGGCGCTGCGCGACGGGCTGTGCCACCTCGCCGGCTCGCATCTGCTCGACCCGGAGACCGGCGAATACACCCTGCCTTACCTGCCGCGGGTGTTTGGTCATGCGGACCTCGCAGTGGTCCGGCTGGCGCACCGGGAGCAGGGGCTGATCGTCGCCGCGGGCAACCCGCTGGATATCACCGGTATCGAGGATCTGCGCCGCCCCGGACTGCGTTTCGTCAATCGGCAGCGGGACGCGGGAACCCGGGTGCTGCTCGACCACGAGCTGCGCCGCCAGAAAATCGAGCCAGGTGAAGTCACCGGCTATCGACGCGAGGAGCGCACCCATCTCGGCGTGGCGGCAGCGGTAGCCGCCGGACGGGCGGACGCCGGGCTGGGCATCCTCGCCGCCGCACGGCTGCATGGCTTGGAATTCGTACCCGTCGCGCGGGAACCCTACGACCTGGTGCTCACCCGGGAGTCTTACGACTCCGCATTGCTAGCCCCCCTCTGGTCCCTCCTGGCCGACCAGACCTTCCAT
>JBOHFW010000145.1:0-9062 GCA_050699835.1 Pseudonocardiaceae bacterium
GGCATATCAAGCGACTCGGCCTCGACAGCACACATTTCACCGTTCAAGGCTGGGCACGAGGCCGTACCTTCGAAGGTCGGAGCGTACTGCCACTGAGCGAGATTCTCGTAATCAACTCTCCCTACACGAACAACTCACGACTACGTGAGCATTTGATCAAAGTGGGCTTGAAGGAACGACGGTGCGAGGCGTGCGGCCTGCACCGGTGGCGTGGCAAGGAACTCCCTCTCGCCCTCGACCACGTCAACGGCGACCACACCGACAACCGGCTCGCGAACCTCCGTATCCTCTGTCCCAACTGCCATGCGCTCACCGATACCTGGTGCGCCCGTAACCGCAAGCCGGCGTAGCCCAACGGCAGAGGCCCGGGTCCTAGGAACCCGTCAGTGTGGGTTCGAATCCCACCGCCGGCACCAAACCAGTCTCTTTCGAACCCACGGCAAAGATCACCGTGGACATATTCAAGATCACTATCAAACGTCCTGGCCAGCACATCCGCGGGACGGGCGCATTCCCTGACCAGAACGCCCGTAATGCACTCAGGTGTCAAGGGTGGCGTGGCTGGCGTCATAGGGTGAGTGCACCATCACTGTCCTACTCGAAAGAATTAGCACTGGGGGACAACTTATTCGGATCGCGCTCCAGGCCGCGAGCATCAAGTCGATCTTGGCCGTGAATCCAAGCACCTCCCGTGTCGCCGCGTTCGACCTCGGAGCTGTCAATGACAGAACGGACAACCCTGGTGTTGAGTTCGGCAACCAGGGCTGCATCAGCATCGATGAGTTGCGCGTCGTCCCGTGGTCTACCTCTTCGACAACGGCACGTGCAGGACATCCAGCGTCCGTGGAGGCAATCATGAGCGACGTCCAGCAGCAGGTCCAGAATGCCATCGACGAGCTTGTCGAGTCCGGAGCCGAGCGCGGTGTGCAGGTCGCCGCCTACCGGCATGGCGAGTTGGTGGTGGACGCCGTCGCGGGCATCGCCGACCCGGTAACCGGGCGCCTGGTCACCTCAGACACCCCGTTCTACAACTTTTCGATCGGCAAGGGTGTGACGGCATCAGTGGCGCATGTGCTCGCCGAACACAACGTGTTCAGTTACAACACACCGATCGTCGAGCTGTGGCCGGCGTTCGGCGCCCACGGCAAGGAAGCCGTGACCGTGCGGCACGTGCTGACCCACTCCGCCGGGGTACCGGGCGTGCCCGCCGACACCACGGTGGAGGACGTCTGTGACTGGCAGAAGATGTGCGCCACGATCGCGGACGCCCAGCTATGGTGGGAGCCGGGCACCAAGATCGGTTATCACGCCTACACGTTTGGATACATCATCGGCGAGCTCGTTCGCCGAGCCACCGGCAAGCCGATCTCGCAGGTTCTCCTGGAGGACGTGGCGGGACCGCTGGGGATCGCCGACGAAATGTTCTTCGGTATGCCGGAATCCGAACACGGCCGGCTGGCTCGGCTGGAGGACGCGGAAGGCGCCATGGAGATGCTCACCTCGATGCCCAAGGACCACCCGATGTTCAAGGCGGGACCGGTCGAGCTGATGCCAACGGCCAGCTTCGGCAGCCGGACGGACGTCCTCGTCGCCGACATTCCGGCCGGCGGGAAGATGACCGCTCGGGCTGTGGCCCGCATGTACGCCGCGCTGCTGGGCGAGGTGGACGGGGTGCGGTTGATCTCGCCGGAACGGTTGCGCGAGGTCACGGCCGTGGAGATGAGCGGAGTGGACGAGGTCTTCGGTATGCCATCGTCGTGGGGGCTGGGTTACGCCGTCGAACAGGCCGTATTCGGTATGCCGGGAGCCGGCGGCAGCCGCGCATTCGGCGATACCACCACCGGTCTCGCCTTCGGATTGACGAAAAACCGGCTCAGCGCGGATTTCAGCACCGTTGACCGCATCGCCGAGATCGTCACGAGCACCATCGCCAAGAGCTAGCCCCCGGACGGGGCGCGCTTACGGCCAGCCGACGCCTGGGGCGGGCGCGTCAGCGATGAGTACTTGGCCGGTTCGTACCCCGTCAGCCATGTTCTCGATACCACGCCACTCGGCCGCCATCATGAACAGCGTTGTCCGCTCAGCGCCTCCGAGCATGCAGGCAAAACAGCCGCAGTCGAGGTCGATCGTCGCCAGCACCTCGCCACCTTCGCGAACGCGCACGCAGCGCTTATTGGGAACGTCTCCGTACCAGACGGCGCCCTCGGCGTCGAGGCAGATACCGTCGGGCACACCGCCGCCGAGGTCAGCCCACACTCGGCGGTTCGACAAGCTGCCGTCACCGGCAATATCGAAAGCGGTGAGCCTGTTGCCGTAGGACTCGGCGATGATCAGCGTCGAATTGTCGGGGGTCACGACCATGCCATTGCCGAAGGCGATGCCATCGGCCACCTGTCTCGCCGAGCCGTCGGGGCTAACCAGAGCGATGATTCCGGGGGCGAACTCCTCACCGGCGAGAAGGTCAAAGCCGCCGCCGTTGATATAGGCGTTGCCGCGGCCATCCATGACGATCTCGTTGAAACCGCGCTCGAGACCGCCCCAATTGGAGAACCACAGACGGTCCTCGTGCCACCGGGGCGACTCACCGAACCCGAGACCGGTCAGCAGGATTTGCGGTTCGGGCATTCACGACTCCTCGGCGGTGAGGTGGTCTGATCCTGGGGCACCGCGGGGCGCGGTGTGCTCGGCGTGCACTGCACGCAGGCGCCGGATGGCCTGCACCGCATGTCGGCCGTCGGCGGCCTGAATGGCCATCACCGCGATGTACTCATCGTCGGGGATCTCGATGCGAGCCCACGGGGCGCCGTCGGGAAAAGACACCCGGAGCACCAGAGCCCAGGGAAGCCTGCGGGTCCCGAGCAGGTTGCGGATCTCCACACCGTCGGCGCCGGCGCGCACCCGCGGCCGGGCGAACAGCAGCGCCGCCCCGGCGAGCAGCAATCCCACCAGCACCATGGCCACCTGGTCGGAGACCTGGAAGTAAACCCCGGTGGGAGTCCGTCGCAGCAGCACGGCGACCACCGCGAACACCGCGATCAGCACCACGGCGGCTGTCACCGCGACGCGGCGGGCTCGGCGCGGTCGGGCCTCGAAGAGCACGCCAGCGGGCTTCACGGCACGTTACCCGCGCACAAGCGACCTGCACAGCGAGCACTGAGGCACGACACGCCGGGACGGCGGGGCGACACGCCGGGGAGGGGGAAGGGGGTCATGGCGCGCTCCGGGAGGCTTGGCGTAGGTCATGCAGGATGAGGGCGGTCTGCAGGGCGGCGACGCAGGCCTGGAAACCTTTGTCCTCCGTCGAGGAGGGCAGGCCGCAGCGGTCCAGGGCCTGTTCCTCGGTGTCACAGGTGAGCACGCCGTTGCCCACCGCGATGCCCTCGTCTAGCGCAACCCGGGTGAGACCAGCGGTGACCGCGTCGCAGACATACTCGAAATGCGGGGTGCCACCGCGGATCACCACCCCGAGCGCCAGGACAGCGTCGTGCGTCCGGGCCAGTTGCTGGCACACCACCGGCAGCTCGACCGCGCCCGGTACCCGCACCACGGTGGGCTGGGCGATGCCGGCCTCAGCCGCGGCGGCGCTCGCCCGGTCCAGCAGCGCCGTGGTGATGCGCTCATGCCAGCGAGTCGCCGCGATGCCCAGCCGCAGCTCCCCGCAGCGCGGTACCTCCAGGGCGGGTTGGCCGGTGCCGCTCACGGCTTCACCCAGTCCAGGTCGTCTAGATCGTGACCCATCCGGTCGCGTTTGGTGCGCAGGTAGCGCAGGTTTTCCGGGTTCGGCCGGATGGGCAGCGGGACCCTTCCGGTGATGGTCAGGCCATAGCCCTCCAGGCCAGCCCGTTTGGCTGGGTTGTTGGTGAGCAGCCGCATCGAGCGCACGCCGAGATCCACCAGGATCTGCGAGCCGGTGCCGTAGTCCCGGGCATCGGCCGGCATGCCCAGCGCGAGGTTGGCGTCGACGGTGTCGGCGCCGGCATCCTGGAGTTGGTAGGCCTGCAGCTTGTGCATCAGCCCGATGCCGCGGCCCTCGTGGCCACGCATGTAGAGCACCACTCCGCGACCCTCGGTGGCGACCGCGGCCAGCGCCGCGTCCAGCTGCGGGCCGCAGTCGCAGCGCAGCGAGCCGAGCACGTCACCGGTGAGGCATTCCGAGTGCACCCGGACCAGTACGTCGGTCCCGTCCCCGATCTCCCCCGCGACCAGCGCGATGTGCTCGATGCCATCGAGCAGCGAGTCGAACCCGATCGCCCGGAATTCACCGTACACGGTGGGGATCCGAGCTTCCGCGACCCGCTCCACCTGCTTTTCGAACCGCCGCCGGTAGGCGATGAGATCAGCGATGGTGATCAGCGCCAGGTCGTGATCGGCGGCGAAGACCTCCAGCTCGTCGCGGCGGGCCATCTCACCGTCGTCTTTGGCCGAGACGATCTCGCAGAGCGCCCCGGCCGGTGGCAATCCCGCCATCCGGGCGAGGTCCACCGCGGCCTCAGTGTGCCCGGGACGGCGCAGCACTCCACCCTGTTTGGCCCGCAGCGGCACGACGTGTCCAGGGCGGACGAAGTCGACCGACTTGGCGTCCGGATCGGCCAGCAGCCGGATGGTGCGGGCTCGGTCCGCCGCCGAGATGCCGGTCGTGACGCCCTCCCGGGCATCCACCGTCACGGTGTAGGCGGTGCCCCGTTTGTCCTGGTTGGTGTGGTACATCGGGGGCAGGTCCAGCCGGTCGCAGTCCTCCCCGGTCAGCGCCACACAGATATACCCCGAGGTGTACCGGACGGTGAAGGCCAGCAGCTCGGGCGTGGCCCGGGCCGCGGCGAAGATCAGGTCTCCTTCGTTCTCCCGGTCCTCGTCGTCCACCACGATCACCGGGCGCCCAGCGGCCACATCGGCGATCGCCCGATCGATGCCGGCAAAGGCGCTCTGGGTCATCGTGTCCTCTCTCCCCCGCATCATCCCCCAAACATCATGTCGCAACCGCGCCGCCACGGGTCCAAGATGTGGCCAGGCCAACCCCTGGACATCTGTCGCAGGTGTGGCCCAGCCTCAGCGGCAGGCCACCGCAGCCAGCCTCCTGGCATATCGCGTCCAGCGCTCGCTGCCACGGGTACTCGTCAGCTCCGCAAGTTGGGTGAGGACGTAGCTGTCCACGAAGTCTCGCACTGCGGGCACCTTGGTGTACGGTTTCATCTCCTGATACAGGTCACACAGAAGGCCGACACTATACGTCGAGTGAAGGCCCTCTGCTATGTCGATCGCTTCCATGCTTCGGGCAGCAGCATTGTCGAAGTCACGCTGTTCACCTGGTCGGATCAGAGCACCAGCCAAGTGCATCAAATAGGCTTGCCGATTACGAGTAAATGACTCGTCGAATAGCGCAATGCCCTTATCGAGGAGCGTGGTTGCCTGCGCAGTGTCCCCCAACTGCAGGAAACACTGACCCGCGTAGGCAGTGATCTCCGGAGGGGTTACCCAATACAGGTACGGCAGGTCACCGTCCGGGCTGAGGTACTCGATTTGCCCGCGAACCTTTCGATCAGCGTCACTGCCCCGGCTGGCCGCGCTTGACGGGTGGCCTGGTAGGCCATGAAACCGCCGAACTCCTGCTCGGCCAGCGAGAGCATCGTCCCGCCACCAGCGACGTCATCCATCGCGCGCAGCTCAGGGACCATGGCCAGAAGGCGATCGACCAATGCGACCGACACCCGACGCCCCGACAATCCTGATAGCAGCAGCCCCGGCTCGTGCACGAGCCCAACTTCGGCCGGCACCACGGCTGCGGACAGTTCTCCCGCACTTCACCCGACACGGTCAGGGCCTCGGCCACCCTGCGGATGGCAGGCCCACACTGTGTGCGGGGAGCTGGTGAGAAGCTCGCATTACCGCTGGTCAGAACCGAGGTAACCGGACACCATGCGGTCGACGTATTTGGCGATGATGTCGACTTCGAGGTTCACCAGCTCACTAGGGCGTCTTAGGCCCAAAGTGGTCAGTTGCTGGGTGGTCGGGATAAGCCCTACGGAGAACTCGGCACTCCCCGCCTCGATCACGGTCAAGGACACCCCGTCCACCGTGATGGATCCCTTCTCGACCACATATTGGGCCAGCTTGGTAGGCATCCCGATCCGTACCAGCTCCCAGGGGGCCGCCTCCTGTGGCGGGGTGCGGGAAAGCACGGTCCCGATGCCATCGACGTGACCCTGCACCAGGTGCCCGCCGAGCCGGGCGCCGAGCTTCGCCGCGCGCTCCAGGTTCAGCCGGTCCCCGGTCCGGGCCGCGCCCAGGCTGGAGCGACGCAGCGTCTCGCCGATCACATCAGCGGTGAACGCGCCACCGGTGACGTCGACCACGGTCAGGCACACCCCGTTCACCGCGATCGAGTCCCCGGCATGGGCATCAGAGCTGGTCAGCGGGCCGCTGATGGTAAACCTGGCCGCGTCGGGCCGCTCGTCGCGGCCGAGCAGCTCACCGAGTTCCTCGACGATACCGGTGAACACGGCTCAACCTTCCTGGGCCGGCCTCACCGGCGGCCGCACCCGCGGGCCTGGGCTCGGAGTGACTCCATGGCCTGCACGGGGTCATCGGCCCCGTACACCGCCGAACCAGCGACGAAGCAGTCCACTCCAGCCTCCGCGGCGGCCTCGATGGTGTCGGCGTTGATCCCCCCGTCGATCTCCACCAGCAGGGTGAGGTGCCCGGTGTCCACCAATCGCCGGGCGGTGCGTACCTTGTCCAGCACCTCGGGGATGAACGACTGCCCACCGAAGCCCGGCTCCACGCTCATCACCAGCAGCGTGTCGTAGTGGCGCAGCACCTCCACCCAGGGTTCCAGCGGGGTCTTGGGCTTGACCGACAGTCCCGCCTTCGCCCCAGCCGCGCGCAGGTCCTTGGCCAGCTTCACCGGGTCCTTGGCGGCCTCGGCGTGCACCGTGACGTTGTAGGAGCCCGCTTCGGCGTACCCGATCGCCCACCGATCCGGATTCTCGATCATGAGATGGCAGTCCATCGGGATGTCGGTGTACTTCATCAGGCTCTCCACCACGGGCAGGCCCAGCGTGAGGTTGGGCACGAAATGCCCATCCATCACATCGACGTGCAACCAGTCGGCTCCCGGCACAGCCTTGGCCTCATCGGCCAGCCGGGCGAAGTCGGCGGACAGGATGGACGGCGCGATCATCGGCTGGTGCGGCACAATGTGCACGTTAGCGCGGCAGGTCTCAATTTCCGCATTCTGGGGAACGCAGGGAGGTCCCGGTGCGGCTGGGGGCGGTGGAGGTGGGCGGGACGAAGGTGCTGTGCTTGGTGGGGTCTGGTCCTGATGACATCGTGTCGCAAGCTCGGATTCCGACGGGAGAGCCAGCCGAGACGCTGGAAGCGGTGTGCGCGTTCGTTCAGCAGGAGGTGAGTTCCGGCGGGCCGTTGGTCGCGATCGGGATTGCGTCATTCGGTCCGCTGGAGTTACGTCGATCACATCCGCGGTACGGGTTCATCACGACCACTCCCAAGCCGGGCTGGTCCAACATCGATGTGATCGGCCCGGTCCGGCGCGCGCTCGGCGTGCCCGTCGGGTTCGATACCGACGTTAACGGGGCCGCACTGGGCGAAGGTCGCTGGGGAGCTGCGCGTGGTCTCGACACGTTCGTGTACATGACGGTCGGCACCGGCATCGGCGCCGGAGCGGTGGTCGAGGGCCGGATCATCCATGGGCTGGGGCATCCCGAGATGGGTCACCTCAGCGTGCCTCGGCAACCCGGCGATGATTTTGCTGGCAGGTGTCCTTTTCACGGTGACTGCCTGGAGGGGATGGCCAGTGGCGCGGCTCTCGCCGCGCGCTGGGGTGGCCCGGCCGAGCGGCTCGAGAGTGACCAGCTCCGAGCCGCTACCGAGCTGGAAGCCGCGTATCTGGCGGCTGGTCTCCGCAACATCGTCTACGCGCTCGCGCCGCAGCGGATCGTGATCGGCGGTGGCGTGGCTGGCTTGCCGGAGCTGTTTCCGCTGCTGCGAGCTCACCTTGTGGCGGCGTTGGCCAGCTATCCCGGCCTACCCGAGCACGCCGCCGACGATTTCGTCGTGCCGGCTACGCTCGGTTCGCTGGCCGGTCCACTCGGCGCCTTCGTCCTGGCCGACCGGGCTTGCCAATCGCATTTCGACCCCCACTTATCGGCGCAGTAGGGCGCAGAACATCGCGTCGGTGCCGTGCCGGTGCGGCCAGAGCTGCACGTGCGGCCCGTCGCCGAGTTGGGGTACCCCGGGGAACCCCGGCCTGGCGTCGAGCTGCTCAGCGCCGGTGCGTCGCACCACGTCAGCGACCACTCCCACGGTCTCGTCCAGATGCGGCGAGCAGGTCACGTAGGCCACCACGCCCCCTGGGCGGACCAGCCGCAGGGCCGCCACCAGCAGCTCCCGCTGCAGCCGGATCAGCCCGGGGACGTCGCCGGCCTGCCGTCGCCAGCGCGCCTCGGGGCGGCGGCGCAGCGCCCCGAGCCCGGTGCACGGCGCGTCCACCAAGACCCGGTCATAGGCTCGATCCGGCAATCCACTATTCCGGCCATCGGCGACGTGCACCGTCACCGGTAGGCCCGTGCAGGCCTGAGCGACCAGGCGGGCGCGGTGCTCGGCAAGTTCCACAGCGTCCAGGGTTGCTCCGCGAGCAACTCCTAAGGCACCCAGCAGCGCGGCCTTGCCGCCCGGCCCGGCGCACAGGTCCAACCAGCGGGCATCAGCGCCCGACAGCGGCGTCCCGGCCAGTGCGAGGGTGACGAGCTGGCTGCCCTCGTCCTGTATCTGGGCCAGGTGCTCACGCACCGCGGCCAGCTCACCCGGGTCCCCACCCTCGGCCAACTGTACCCCGTGGGGCGAGTACGGCGCGGGCTTCCCGCCGGTCGACGAGGCCAGCTCGGCGGCGCTGAGCTGGCCGGGGAGGGCCGTCAGGTGCACCAGCGGGCGGGCGTTGTCGGCGGCCAACGCCTGCGTCAACTCGTCCAGGTCACCGCCCAGCGCGTCGGCGAAGGCCTGCGCGATCCACCGCGGATGCGAGTGCGCCATGGCCAGATGACCCACCG
>JBOHFW010000146.1:0-8577 GCA_050699835.1 Pseudonocardiaceae bacterium
GGCGAACACCGTCCAGCGGAGCACTCCGTCGGCGACGGCGTTCGGTACCGCGGCCAGTTCCGCGCCGGTGAACACGGCGACCTCACCGCTGTCCAGGGCGGCCGGGGTGAGCGGCCTCTCGGGCGGCAGCCCCCGCACGTCGCCGGGCACTGGCAACAGCAGCTGGCCGACGCCTGCTCCAGCCCGCCGGGCCGCGGCCAGCAGGCCGACCACAGAGGTCGGGACCTCTCCGGGTGCCGGCAGGTCAAGCTGCTGGGCGGCGGTCTCGTCGACGGCGACCACCTCATGCAGGCCGGCCCAGGTATGCAGGCCGTCGATCACAGCGTCAGGGGCGGCGCAACCGTGTAGCCAAGCGGAGGCCCATACAGTCAATGTCGCGCTAGGGCATGGCACGGAGTAGGAGAGTAGAACACCGCCGGCTGAGCCGGCGATCGGACCACCGCCGGCTGAGCCGGCGATCGGACCACCGGACTCGCAACACGCGCGGCGTGGCAGCACCGCCGGAATTCAGCCGTCCGGTTACCGTCTCCTGCCATGCCCCCCAGAAACCTCCAGCGCAGCTCGCCAGGTCATGGAGCAGGCTACGGCCCGGACACCCTGCCGGCACACCGGCGTCGCGAGGTGCCGCAGCTGCCAGCCGAGGTGGGTTTGGTGGTGGAGGACGCCGCCAGTGGGTTCTGCGGCGCGGTCCTGCGGTGCGAACGCGATGCGGTGCTGCTAGAGGACGGCAAGGGTCGGGTCCGGACTTTCCTGCTGCGGCGCGCGGCCTTCCTCATCGACGGCAA
This sequence comes from Pseudonocardiaceae bacterium, assembly GCA_050699835.1. GTDB lineage: Bacteria > Actinomycetota > Actinomycetes > Mycobacteriales > Pseudonocardiaceae. The sequence continues at coordinate 786 of JBOHFW010000146.1, forward strand.
ACCGGTCACGCTGGTCCGTCCGGTCCAGCAATCCAGTGTTGGAGTTCGCCGATCGACCTCCGGCTCGGTCCAGGTGGCGGGACGGCGCGCCCGGACCGCGCGAGCCAGCCGGATCTGGGTGGAGGGCACGCACGACGCGGAACTGGTGGAACGGATCTGGGGCCATGATCTGCGGGTGGACGGCGTGGTCGTGGAACCACTCGACGGGGTGGACCAGCTGGCCGAGCGGGTCGCGGAATTCGGCCCCGCACCCGGCCGGCGGCTCGGTGTGCTAGTCGATCACCTGGTCGAGGGCAGCAAAGAAAGCCGCCTCGTGCAGGCCGTGCAATCGTCGCACGTGCTGGTCACCGGCCATCCCTACATCGATATCTGGCAGGCCGTGCGGCCTGCTGCGGTGGGCATCTCAGGCTGGCCGGACGTGCCGCGCGGGGTGCCGTGGAAGGAAGGCGTGTGCCGGGCCTTGGGTTGGGTGGACCGGCGCGGGGTTGCGGATCCAGCGCAGGGCTGGTGCCGGGTGCTGGACTCCGTGGAAGGCTTCCGCGATCTTGAACCGGCGCTGTTGGGTGCCGTGGAGGCGCTGATCGACTTCGTTACGGCCCGGCCACGGTGACCTCGTGACGATCACACCGCCAATCCCGTCGAAAGATCTGCCAATATGGACACATGGCCGCTGTCGTGTGGCTCATCGCCGGGTTGGCGTTGATTGTTGCCGAGGTGCTCTCGGGTGGCTTCGTGCTGATCATGCTCGGGATGGGCGCGCTGGCGGCGGCGGGATTCGCGTGGTTAGGGGCGTCGATCTGGCTGGACGTCGCGGTGTTCGCCGGTACCTCGGTGGCCTTGACATTGCTGGCCCGGCCGGTGCTCATGCGCCGGTACCGGGCTGGCCAGGTGTCGACTAACGTCGACGCGTTGCTCGGCGACAAGGCGATCGTTATCAGCACCGTCAACGCGCATGGTGGCAAGATCAAGCTGCGTGGGGAGCTGTGGTCTGCCCGTACGTACGACGAAACCGAGGTACTGGAGCCCGGCCAGCGCGTTACGGTGATGACCATCTCTGGTGCCACTGCCGTTGTGATAGGGGAGCTTCCATGAGCGTTGCCCTGGTCGTGGTCTTGGCGGTCATTCTGCTGGCGATTGTCGTCACGGTCGTCAAGGCCGTGGTGGTGATCCCGCAGGCGTCCGCCGCGGTGGTCGAGAGACTCGGTCGCTACCGCAGCACGTTCAACCCTGGCCTGAACTTTCTGGTGCCCTTCGTCGATCGGATCCGAGACAAGATCGACTTACGGGAGCAGGTGGTCTCCTTCCCACCGCAGTCAGTGATCACCAAGGACAACCTGACCGTGGACATCGACACTGTGGTGTATTTCCGGGTGACCAACCCGAAGGACGCGGTGTACGAGATCTCCAACTACGTCGCTGCGGTCGAGCAGTTGGCCACTACCACGCTGCGTAACGTCGTCGGCGGGATGAGCCTGGAGGACACCCTGACCTCCCGGGACTTCATCAACGGTCAGCTTTCCGGAGTACTCGATGAGGCGACTGGCCGCTGGGGCATCCGGGTCGGCCGGGTGGAGCTCAAGGCGATCGATCCGCCGCCGTCCATCCAGGACTCGATGGAGAAGCAGATGCGCGCCGACCGGGAGAAGCGCGCCACCATCCTCACCGCTGAGGGCCAGCGCGAATCGGCGATCAAGACAGCGGAAGGCCAGAAGCAGGCCGCGATCCTGTCCGCCGAGGGTGGCAAGCAGGCCGCGATCCTCACCGCGGAGGCCGAGCGGCAATCTCGCATCCTGCGCGCCCAGGGTGAGCGGGCCGCGCGTTACCTCCAGGCGCAAGGTCAGGCGAAAGCGATCGAGAAGGTGTTCAACGCGATCAAAGCGGGTCGGCCGACCCCTGAGTTGCTGGCCTACCAGTACCTTCAGACATTGCCGCAAATGGCCCAGGGCGATGCGAACAAGGTCTGGATCGTGCCCAGCGACTTCAGCAAGGCTCTCGAGGGTTTCAGCAAGATGCTCGGCGCCCCGGGCGATGACGGCGTGTTCCGCTACGAACCCAGCCGAGATTACGTGTCCGCCAGCCGACCCGAGGAGGACGACGAGGCTGTCGCCGGATGGTTCGACAACCCCACTGATCCGCATGTGGCGGCCGCGATTCGCACCGCTGAGAAGGTCGCCCACCGGCCGCCGCCGCGGCCGGACGTAGAGATACCCCCGCCGCTGGACGCCGACCGGGAGACACCGGCTGAGCCCCCTGATGACCAGGAGGACAGCTGAGCGCCTCAGGCGAGGCTGAAGCCGAAAGGCAATTCCAAGCGGTGCCGGGTCAGCAGGTCGCTGTCGGCGAGCAGGTCCCGGGTCGGCGCGTCGGCGACCACCCGGCCGTCATCGAGCACCACGCTGCGTGGGCACAATTGCAGGGCGTAGGGCAGGTCGTGGGTCACCATCAGCATCGTCCGGTCCAGCGCCAGCAGCACCTCGGCGAGTTCCCGGCGGGCCACCGGATCCAGGTTCGAGGACGGCTCGTCGAGCACCAGGATCTCCGGATCGCAGGACAGCACGGTGGCCAGCGCCGCGCGCCGACGTTGGCCACCGGACATATGCAGCGGTGAGCGTGCCGCGTGCTCACTCATTCCGACGGCAGCCAGCGCGGCGTGTACCCGTTGCTTGAGCTCGGCACCACTCAGCCCGAAGTTGGCTGGCCCGAACGCCACGTCCTCGGCGACGGTAGGCATGAACAGCTGGTCGTCGGGGTCTTGGAAGACGATCCCTACCCGGCGGCGAACCTCCCGTACATGCTTCTTGATCACCGGTAGCCCGCCCACCTGCACGGAGCCGCTGGCCGGCTGGAGGACGCCGTTAAGGTGCAGGACGAGGGTGGTCTTGCCGGCACCGTTGGGGCCCAGCAGCGCGACCCGCTCGCCGGGCTGGATGGTGAGGTCGATGCCCTCCAGCGCGCGGCGGCCGTCCGGATAGGCAAAGCTCAGCTCGCTTACCCGCAGCGACGGTGCGCTCATCCGGCCCACCAGGCTCCGGAGGCAAGCAGCACCGCCACTGCCACCGGTGCGAGGCCGAGCAGCCATTCCCGGCGAGCGGTGGGTCTCTCATGGAGAAGGGGCATCTCGCCAGTCCAGCCACGCGACACCATGGCCAGGTGAACCCGTTCACCGCGCTCGTAGGACCGCAGAAACAGGCTGCCCACCCCGCGTGCGGTCGCTGCCGCCTGCCACAGCAGCCGCGGGTCGTGCCCCCGGGAGATCCGGGCGATCCGCATCCGGCGGGCTTCGCCGACGATCACCTCAAAGTATCGCAGCATCAGGGTGGCGATGGTGGTGATGATGTTGGGCATCCGCAGACGTTGCAATCCGATTAGCAGATCGCGCGGCAATGTCGTCGCCGCGAGGGTCAGCGAGGTGAGCACGCCGAGGGTGCCCTTGATCATGATGTTCCAGCCGGCCAGCAATCCGGTGACCGATAGCGACACCCCCGCGATCTCCACCCGCTGCCCACCCTCGGCGAACGGCAACAGCACAGCGAGCACCACGAACGGCGCCTCGATGACGGCGCGGCGCCCGATCCACCCTGGCGGTATCGCCGCCACTGCCCACACTCCGACCAGCACCAGGAAAAACCCGCCGAACGCCCAGAACACCTCCCGCGGCGTGGCGACCACACAGCACACGAACAGGAAGGCGGCGAGCACCTTTACCTCGGGCGGCATCCGGTGCACCGGCGAGCTGCCCGACAGGTAGAGAGGGTGCGCGTGGCCAGCTCCCACCGTGGGTCAGGTCCGGTCGGGGGAGCGCCGGCGGCGCGGACGCACCAGCCAGAACAGGCCACCCGCCAGCGCCAGGGTCACGAGCACTCCGATCACACCGGCCACGCCGACCGTACCCTCAGTGCCGCCCAGGGCGTAGTCAGCAAGGGGGCTACCGGCCAGGTCATGATTTCGGGCGTTCTGCGCGATGCACTCGCCAGAGAGCTCTTCACCCACCTCGGTGCAGCCGTTGAGGGTGACGCTGTCCAGACCGTCGGGGCTGCTGGAGGCCAGATAGGACAGTAGCCCGGCGATCAGCAAAGCCACGACACCGAAGGCGAGGAAGAACCGGACCGGAGTGCCGTGCCGCTGCGTGGTGCCCGTCATGTCCTGCTCCCACCGGTCATCGACGCTGGGGTGACTGCTGATGTCCGTAACAGATAAACCAGGTCCGGGCGGGCGGAGGCGACAGCGCCGACGGTGAGCGCGGTGATGACGCCCTCACCGACGCCGATCAGGGCGTGGAACCCCAAGATCGCCACGGCGACGGTGCTCAACGAGGCACCTCCCGCCCCGCCGATCGCGTATTCGACGACGAACGCCAGCGACGCCACCACGGTGTTGACCCACGCGGAGACGAACGCGACGGCAATCAGACCTCTCCGGCTACTGATCGCCAGCCTGCGCAGGGCAACGGCGACCCCGAACCCCACCGCGGTGCCGACCAGGGCCATGTTCGTGATGTTGGTTCCCAGTGCGGTCAGCCCACCGTCGGCGAACAACAACGCCTGCACGACCAGCACGATCCCCACGCACAAGGCACCCAGCCAGGGGCCCACCAGGATGGCGGCCAGCGCACCACCAAGCAGGTGCCCGCTGACCCCCGGCAGGATCGGAAAATTGATCATCTGCACGGCGAAGATGAACGCCGCGACCAAACCCGCCATCGGCGCGGTGCGGTCGTCGAGGTCAGCGCTGCGGCCGGCGCGGGCGCGGAACAACGCGTAGCCGAGCCCAGCGGCCGCGATGAGGCCGAAGACCAGAGACGTCTGGGCGTTGACGATACCGTCGCTCATGTGCATAGCGACCGTGTCAGTAGTCATCCTGCCCTCCCGAGACGCATGTGAGGGGCCTAACCAGCCATCCCATCACCCATTAGGGTAAAGGCAGTAGCTTAGTTATTGCTAGGCCTGTGCGAAAGAGCCTGCGTTTGCGTTGATGGGCAGCGCACGGGAAGCCGACACACCGTGCGCGGAGGCTCGACACACCGTGTCAGGGACGCGACATACCGTGCACGGGGGACCGACACGCCGGGCCGGGGGCTTGGCGCTTCCTCCATATGGTGGCTATTGCAGCCTTAAGGCACCTGTCTACCGTCGCGGGATGCTATGTCGCCTTTTTGTCTTGTTTATCCCGGTCGTTGTCATGCTGTCGGCGTGCAGTTCGCCACCGTCGTCCGAGCCGGCGATGGCGGGCATCGTGGTCGGCGAGGGTTATGAGTGGCCGGCGTTGAACCCGTTGCTCGGTTTCGGCGGTGAGGGCGCGTCGAAGCTGTTCGACGGTCTGATCAAGCACGACGCGACGCTGAAGGTGGTTCCCGCGCTGGCCGCCGAGGTGCCCGCCGTCGCCGCCGACGGGCGGTCGTGGACGGTGCCGCTGCGTCAAGGCATCAGCTTTCACGATGGCTCGGCGTTCGACGCCGACGACGTGGTGGCCACCTACCGGGCCCTGCTGAATCCGGTCTACGCCGCAACCATCAGTTCGGACTTCCCGATGCTTACCGGTGTCGAGAAGATCGACGCATCGACCGTCCGGTTCGAGTTGGCCTACCCGTACGCACCGTTCGTCAACCGGCTCAATGTGGGCATCATGCCGGCTGAGGCGCTGGCCACCCCAGCCCCGCTGGAGAACTCGGCGTTCAACTCCGCGCCGATCGGCACCGGACCCTACAAGCTGGCCGAGTGGCGCAAGGGCGCCACGATGACCCTGACCGCCAATGTGGCCTACTTCGACGGGGCGCCATCGGTCAAGAAGATCACGGTCGTGTTCGCCGAGGACGACAACACCCGTGCGCAGCAGATGCGCGGTGGCGAGCTCGACGCGACCGTGCTGCCGCCGGCAGTGGCTCGGACCTTCGAGGGCGGTGAGTTCGCGGTGTTGTACCACCGCAGCGCGGACTACCGCACGGTCACCATGCCCTCGAGCCACCCGGTGACCGGCGACCCGGCCATCCGCAAGGCCCTGAACGTCGCCGTCAACCGGCAAGGCATGATCGACGCCCTGCTCACCGGAAAAGGCGTCGCCGCGTCCACCCCGGTACCGGCAGTACTCGCCTCCTATGTGGAACCGACTGCCCAATTCCGCTACGACCCCGCTGAGGCGGGGCGCATCCTCGACGCGGCGGGGTGGGTTCTCGGCGCGGACGGCATCCGATCCCGCGACGGGCAGAGCGCCCGGTTCACGCTGATGTACCCGACAACGGACACGGTGCGTAAAAACCTGGCGCAGGCGGTGGTCTCCGACGCCAAGGCGGTCGGAATCAGTGTCGTGCTGGAAGGCCTCGGGTGGGAGGCGATCGAGCCGCGGCTGGCCCAGGACTCGCTGGTGATGGGCGGCGGCAGCCAGCTGGACCCGGACCAGGTGATCTACCCGCTGCTGCACTCCAGCTTCGGCGGGGACGGTTTCAACAACCCCGGCTCCTACCGCAACGCCGAGGTGGACGCCGGATTGGACGCCGCCCGGCGAGCCACCGACCCGGCCGAGCAGATCACGGCGGTCAAGCGCTGGCAGCGTGCCTACGCCGCCGACCCGGGATTCGTTTTCCTCGTCTTCCTGGACCACTCCTACGTCCTGCGGCAGAAGTGGAACGGCTACATCCCGGTGGTCGACCCGCACAGCCATGGCGTGCTGAGCTGGGGCGCGCTGTGGAACTTCGAAGACTGGACACCGAAGCGGTGACCCGGCCAGAGCTGCTCGTCAGGAGCGCAGCCAGGAGTCGTTGGCAGGCGGTCGGGTGGCTCGTGCTGCGCCGGCTGGGATTCGTGCTGCCGGTGCTGGTGGTGGTCGCCGTGGGGATCTTCCTGCTGGGCGCGGCGTCACCGTTCGACCCGATCTACCAGTACTACGGGGTGGACATCTTCACCGCCTCCGCCCAGGACATCGCCCGGGTGCGGGCCCAGCTCGGGCTGGATGACGGGGTGTTCACCCAGCTGTGGCGCTGGTTGACCGGGATCTTCTCCGGGGAGCTGGGGAACTCCCGAGCGTTTCGCCAACCGGTGGCCGACGTGATCGCCCAGCGGCTGCCGTGGACGCTGTTGCTGGTCTCGGTCGGGCTGATCATTATGATCGTGATCGCGCTGGTGATCGGGGTGCTGGCGGCCTGGCGCCAAGGTGGGTTGCTCGATCGATTCGTGACCGGGATGGCGCACGCGCTGGAGGGCATCCCGTCGTTCGTGCTCGGTTTGGGCGCGATCGCACTGTTCGCGCTGAGCCTGCGCTGGGTTCCGGTGGCCGGTGTGGCGACTCCTGGTGACCCGGCCGACGTAGGCCAGGTCACCCACCACTTGATCATGCCCGCGCTGGTGCTCGGGGTGTCGCAGACGCCGTGGCTGATCCTGCACCTGCGGGCGTCGCTGCTGACCGCGCTGGCCGAGGATCACGTCGCCGGCGCGCGGGCGCGGGGCCTGCCGGAGTGGCGAGTGGTGCTGCGCCACGCGCTGCCCACCGCGCTGCTGCCGTTCGTCACACTGCTCGGAGCCCGGGTGCCCGAGCTGGTCACCGGGGCTGTGCTGGTGGAGGAGATCTTCTCCTGGCCCGGTGTGGCCGAGGCGGTGGTCACCGCTGCACTGGCGGTCGACTTCCCGATGCTGGCCGCGCTGGGCGTGCTGTCCACCGCCGCGGTGCTGCTCGGATCCCTGCTGGCCGATGTCGCCGTGGTGCTGGCCGACCCGAGGGTGGCCGCTGATGGCTAGCACCGAGCTGGCCGCACCGTCGCTGCGTCCCGCCGGCACCGACCCAAGCTGGCGCAGCGCGGCCCGCC
>JBOHFW010000147.1:0-3581 GCA_050699835.1 Pseudonocardiaceae bacterium
GGCTAGGAGCTCGCGGAGCGCGGGCTGTACGGCCTCGAGCAGGCCGGACAGGTGAGCGGACGTGGTTGGTAGCGTGGTCGCTACTGGCACCGTGGTGGACCTTTCGGGCGCAGACGTCTGTGACGCAGAACGGACCCCCTGCCCGGGACGCGACCGGTGCACGGGGGTCGTGACCTCCACGATACCGACCGGCCTCCTCCCCGATCACCCCAGGGTTGGTAGTGGTTTGCGGGCTCGGCGAGGTGGGTTGGTAGTCCTTGAAGAGCATGTTACGTGCCGTGATCGGCGATCTCGGTAATTGTGGGGCAACGTCGCGTTGTACGCTGAGGACGGTCAAATCGCTTATCTGCGGTCTAGTCTGTGACGGCGTTATCAGACCGAAATGCTAACTGTGGGGTGGGGACATTGGCGACCGCTGGGGAGCGGGCAGATTCGGACCATCTGGCCGGGGCGACAGGTACGAACATAGTACTCGGCGACAATCATGCGGTTTTCGTGGAATCGCTGGTCTCAGTACTCGCCGGCCACGGATTCCGGGTACCGGCGGTGGCCAGGAGCCTGACCGGGACAATCGAAGCGGTCCGCCATCATCAGCCTGACGTCTGCCTGCTGGCGCGGCATTTCTCTGATGGTGATGGAATTACCGCAATCAGTCGGATTCTCGCGGTGAGCCCGGCGACCCGGGTACTCATCCTCGCCGCAGACCGGGACCCTGATGCCATGCGCCAGGCCGTCCGCTTGGGAGCCGCCGGCTACGTGCACAAAACCTGTGGCGTCCGCAAGCTGGTGCACGCGCTGGAACGGGTCATCGGCGGCGCGGTGGTGCTGGACGCACCCCGGGCGAGCACTGCGCGATCTGAGGTCTCCGAAGCACGCAGGTTGGCCGCGCACCTGACCGCCCGGGAGCGAGAATGCCTCGCCTTGCTCGTCGAGGGGTTCGACACCCCGGCGATGACCGTGCGGCTCGGCGTCTCGACAACGACCGTGCGGAGCCATGTACAGGCGCTGCTGACCAAACTCGGCGTGCACTCCCGGCTCGAGGCAGCCACCTTCGCGGTGCGCTACGACCTCGTCGATCACGACCAGCGCAGCCGAGAGGGCCGTACCCGGACGGGGTAACCAATGCCGCTGGACACGGTTCGCGGAGTGCTCCCGATCCGGGTATTGCTGGTCGGCGACCAGCAGATGCTGATTGAGGCGCTCGCGGCAAGGCTGTCGGCCACACCTGAGATCGTCGTGGTCGGGCATTGCACGACGCGGGATCCGCATCCCGAGGGGCTCGCCACCGTGGCGCGCCCGGACGTCATCACCGTCGAGGTCGCGCAGGCGGGCGACGCGGCCGCACTGCTCACGATGTTCCGCACCGCCTGGCCACCGGCACGATTTGTGGTGCTCACCGCGAGCCCGGACCCTGATCAGGCTGTCGAGGCCGCGCGGGCGGGAGCCGATGGATGGGTATCGAAAGAGTCCTCGATGGATACCCTCGCCCACGCCCTGCGCTGCGCCGCTCGGGGGCATGCCTGCTTTCCTCCGGAGCAGTTGGGCCGCGTCCTGGGCGAATTGCGGGCTGACGTCAGGCGGGCGCAACGTCGCGAAGGGCCGCTGGAGGTCCTGACTCCCCGGGAACGCGACGTGCTGGTGCGCTTCGCGCAGGGCTGCGGACCAGCCGAGATTGCCGATGAGCTCGGAGTGTCGGCGCACACGGTCCGGACCCACACAAACAAGATCTTCGCCAAACTGGGCGTACACAGCCGGCTCGAGGCGGTCGCAGTGGCGCGGGCAGCGCTCGGCCGTACCCGGCCTCCTCTTACGGACGTAGCTGTCATCGTCTCGGCGCAGGAGCCCGACGTGAGCGTCGGACCGTAGCGTCGGGCACCACCATGAGCGAAGCGATCCACGACATCCGCCCGGACGAGCGCCCGGATCACCGCGGTGGCCAAGCCCTGCCGCCGGTGTTGATGTACCACTCGATAGCACCCTACGAGCAGGACCCCTACCTCGTGACCGTGCGCCCAACGCGGTTCGAGCAACAGCTGCGCTGGCTACACCGGCGGGGACTGCGGGGCACGTCGATGCGCGAGCTGCTGGCGGCCCGGCGCGAAGGCACCGAGCAGGGTTTGGTCGGGCTTACTTTCGACGACGGCTACGCCGACTTCCGCGAGTACGTGCTGCCGGCGCTGGCCCGCTTCGGCTTCACCGCGACCGTATTCGTGATCGCCGACCTGCTCGGCGGGTGCAACTCCTGGGATGCGGCCGGTCCCCGCAAGGCGCTGATGACGGCCGAGGAGATCCGCGACGTGGCGCAGCGGGGTATGGAGATCGGTTCGCACGGCAGGCGGCATGTGTCGCTGACCTCGACCGGCGATCTCGTCACCGAAGTCGCGGACAGCCGGACCATCCTGGAAGACGTGACCGGGCAGGAGATCACCGGCTTCTGCTACCCCTACGGGCACCTGGACGCGCTGGCCGTCGATGCCGTGCACGCGGCCGGCTACCACTACGGATGCGCGATCTGGCGCTCGCCATTGACCGGTCTGCTCGCGCTGCCGCGGATCTATATCGGGGACCGGGACGTCTCGCTGCGCCTGCTCGCCAAGTGGTACCGGCACCGCTACCAGCACCGATGAGCCCGCTGAGCGTGCTGCACGCGGCCCAGCCCACTGAGGCCGGGGTCGCCAGGTACGTCGCGGCGGTGGCCACCGATCAGCTCGCCCGGGGCTGGCGGGTCACCGTCGCCTGCCCTGGCGGCGGTCTCCTGGCCGCCGCCTTGGCCGCGTGCGGGGTACCGCGCCTGCACTGGCCGGCGACCCGGTCACCCGGCATGGACACCGTGTCGGAGACGCGACGGCTGCGCCAGCTGATCAGTGCGGCGGCGCCCGACGTGGTACACCTGCACTCGGCGAAGGCAGGCCTAGCGGGGCGACTTGCGATGCGCGGCGGGCTTCCCACGCTGTTCCAACCGCATGGCTGGTCCTGGTTGGCCGCTCGCGGCGCGACTGCCGGCGGGGCGCTGGCCTGGGAACGTCTCGCGGCGCGCTGGACGGACCTGCTCGTGTGCGTCGGCGAGGGAGAGGCCTCCCACGCCCGCCACCGGCGAGTATGCGCCCGCCACGTCGTCATCCGCAACGGTGTCGATCTCTCGCATTTCGCGCCGGTGGACCAGTGCGCGCGGGTCGCTGCCCGGGACCTGCTGGGAGTCGACCAAGACGCGCCGCTGGCGGTATGCCTTGGCCGGGTCACCCGGCAGAAGGGGCAAGACGTGCTGCTCGCCGCGTGGCCCCGGGTGCGCCGGCAGCGCGCCGCAGCTCAGCTGTGCGTCGTGGGTGACGGTGACCTGCTACCCGGCTTGCGTCCCTGCGCGCTACCTGGCGTGCGGTTTGTGCCCCCGGTCACCGATCCGCGGCCCTGGTACGCGGCGGCCGACGTGGTGGTCCTGCCCTCGCGCTGGGAAGGCCTGTCACTGACCCTGCTGGAGGCACTGGCCAGCGGTTGCTCGATGGTGGTCTCCGACATCCCCGGCCTCGCGGAGGCGGTCACCGACGCGGTGGGTGCCCGAGTCCCGCTCGGCGACACCGCCGCCC
>JBOHFW010000148.1:0-4907 GCA_050699835.1 Pseudonocardiaceae bacterium
GAAGAAGTATCCGTCCCCGGCGGAGTATGCAGCGACGCTGCTGCGCCTAGTATGCTCACGCTAACCATTCATATGCAAGGTGGGCATATGCCCTGTTGCAGAAGCAGAACCATCATGGCGCCGTCGACTGGAGGAAGACTGGAGATGACACCGACCACCCGGTTGCGCAGGCTCGCCGCCGAGATGCGCCGACTCCGCGAGCGCAGCGGGATGACTCGCGAGGACGTCGGCGAACGGACCAGCATCAACGAGACGACGATCTACCGGCTGGAGACCGCGCGAGTGCAGCGCCCGCAGCAACGCACTCTCATGGCGCTGCTCGATCTGTACGGCGTGGTCGATCCGCACCGCGCCGACCTTCTCGAGCTCGCCCGCAACGGCGCGCAGCAGGGCTGGTTGCAGCCTTACCACTCGGAGTTGCCCGAGCTGTATACGACCTACATCGGGTTCGAGGCCGAGGCCAGATCGGTGAGCACCTACGAGTCACTGCTCGTCCCCGGGCTGCTGCAAACCGAGGACTATGCTCGAGCGGTGGTCACGGCCGGGCTGCCCATGGCCAGCGAGCATGAGGTGCAGCAGCGAGTGCAAGCCCGCATCGAGCGGCAATTCCTGTTCAGCAAACCCGAGCCCGTCAAACTGTGGGCAATCATGGACGAGGCCGCGCTGCACCGGCAGGTCGGCGGTGCCGAGGTGATGCGCACCCAGCTCAGCCACCTGATCAAGTCGGCCAGCGGGCCGCACGTGACCTTGCAGGTCATCCCCTACAGCGCTGGCGCCCACGCCGGAATGCCGGGTTCGTTCGTCCTGCTCGACTTCCCCAACCCCGCCGATCCAGAGGTCGTGCACATCGACTCCTTGGCCGGTGACCTGTTCCTGGAGAAAGAGGCCGACTTACGGCGCTACCACTTGCTGTTCGAACACTTACGTGCTGTTGCGGCCAGTCCAGAGCTGACGACTAAAATGCTGGCCTCACTCGCTTATGACCGAGAGTAGGTATCGTCAATGTCCGAGATTCACCTCTCTGGTGCAGGCTGGCGCAAAAGCACCAGGTCAAGCGCTAACAGCCAGTGCGTCGAGGTGGCGGCGCTCCGGGGCGGCACCGCCATCCGGGACTCCAAGGACCCCGCCGGTCCCGCCCTCACCATCACCCCCGCCGGATGGGCCGCGTTCACCGCGGCAATCCAAGCCGGCGACTTCGACTAACTAGCGGGCTGCACGCCCTTTGCCCACCCCGGGCTAGGCCTCGGGGCGGGATCCCACGACTCCGGGGCTGGGCACCGCGGTCGATGAGCGGCGCTGTGGTGGAGCCGCGGGTGACGCTTGCTCCGGTGCTTCGTTCTCTGCCACCGCCGCCCAGGCCGTGAGGAACAGCAGGAACCGGGAGACGAAGTAGGCGAACACCATAAGCCCGATCACCGGGCCGAACACCGCACCAGTCGGGCTGCTGGTGACGCTGTCCAGATAGATGGCGAAGCCCTGCTTCAGGAACTCGAACCCGACCGCCCCGAACCACGCGGCACGCATCGCCCGGCGCAGCGGCACCGGCTCTCGGGGAAGCCGGGCGATCACCCAGAGGAACACCAGCCACATACCGGTCACGGACGCCGCCACAGCCAACGCGGTCAGTGTCAGCTGCGCGCCGGGGACATCCGCCAAGCCGACAGCGTTCAGCAGCGCGCGGGCGAAGGCGGTGCCGGCACCGGTCAGGGCGAAGGACACCACCAGCGCCAGCCCTAGGCCGAGCAGCGCCAGCAGGTCGAACACCTTCGTGCGCAGGAAACCCTCCGAGTCGGGCGGCTGATCCTCCGGTGCTGATCTCCATTGGGCGGTGAGCGCGTCGCGGAGGTTGCCCATCCAGCCCAGCCCGGAGTACAGCGCCCCGAGCAGGCCGATGATCCCCACACTATGGCGGGAGGCAATCGCCCCCTGGATGATCCCGTCGAGAGTCCCGCCCAAGCCGGGCGGAGCCGCTGCCTGGATCTGACCCTGCAACTGGCGCAGCAGCTCCGGGTTGTCGGCGAGAACGAACCCCGCCGCGGCGAAAGCGATCATCAACAGCGGCACCAGGGAGAGCACGCTGAAAAAGGTGATCGCCGCGGCGTAGTGATCGCCGTGATGGGCAGCGTAGGACTGCCCGGCCCGCACCAGACGATCCAGCCACGGGTAGCGCAGCCGGTACCGCTCAAAGGTCCCCCGCATGCTCTTGCAGGGTAGTCGCCCGCTCGGCACCCCGGGTCAGCAGCTTGTCAACCACAGTCGCTGCCCGGCGTCGGTTGGAGGAACTCCTGCGCTACCCAGCGATCCGGCCGGAGCTGGCGGAAACCGTTTCGAGTAGTGCGGTCGGCCGACACCACCTCTCCCTTGCGGTAGGTGTCCACCACCGGGGCGTTGCCGTCGGGCCTGGACCGCGCGTTGAGCACGTCCGCGGTGACCGTCACCGTGCAGGGTCGTGCGCCGGTGGTCCCACTGGTGTCGCCGCCCCCGCTAGTGCTCTGACTGCCGCGCTCGGAGATCAGCATGAGAACAGCCACTACCACAACCCCGCCGATGACATACTTCTGCGTTGTCGACGCCACCTGATCACTCTCCGCCGTCTAAGCTGTGATCATCTCATTGTCACAGCCCAGTGGCGTGCCGCAACCCCCGATCGAGCTCGTCGAGGAAGGCCTCGGTGGTCAGGAATGGGGTATCCGGACCGATCAGTAACGCCAGATCCTTGGTCATCTTGCCGCTCTCCACAGCGTGGATACAGACCCATTCCAGGGTCTGCGCGAACTGGCTGACCTCTGGTGTCGTATCCAGTATGCCGCGATGGCGCAGCCCCTGAGTCCAGGCGAAAATCGACGCGATCGGGTTGGTCGAGGTGGGTTTGCCCTGCTGGTGTTGCCGGTAGTGCCGGGTGACGGTGCCGTGCGCGGCCTCCGCCTCGACGGTCCGGCCGTCCGGGGTCATCAGCACGCTGGTCATCAGGCCCAGCGAACCGAAGCCCTGCGCGATGGTGTCGGACTGCACGTCGCCGTCGTAATTCTTGCACGCCCACACGTAGCCACCGGCCCACTTCAATACGGCAGCTACCATGTCGTCGATCAGCCGATGCTCGTAGGTGAGCCCGTTGGTCTCGAAGTCGGTCTTGAACTCCGATTCGTAGATCTCCTCGAACACGTCTTTAAACATGCCGTCGTAGGCCTTGAGGATCGTATTCTTGGTTGACAGATAGACCGGGTACTTACGAGCCAGGCCGTAGCGCAGTGATGCGCGGGCGAAATCCTCGATGGATTTGCGGTAATTATACATCCCGAGCGCGACGCCGCCGCCCTCGCCAAAGTGCGCCACCTCGATCCCCATCGGCTCGCCGCCGTCATCGGGAGTGTAGGTGATGGTCACCGTACCAGGCCCAGGGACGGTGAAGTCGCTGGCCTTGTACTGATCGCCGTGCGCGTGGCGGCTGATGACGATCGGCTCATTCCAGTGTGCCACGAGGCGGGGAACATTAGAGCAGACAATCGGTTCACGGAAGATCACGCCACCGAGAATGTTGCGGATCGTGCCATTCGGTGAGCGCCACATCTTCTTGAGGCCGAATTCCTCGACCCGCGCCTCGTCGGGCGTGATGGTGGCACATTTGACACCCACCCCGTGCCTGGCGATCGCATGTGCGGCGTCGACGGTGACCTGGTCATCGGTGGCGTCCCGATGTTGGATAGCGAGATCGTAGTAGTCGAGATTGATGTCGAGATAAGGCAGGATCAGCTTGTCCTTGATGAATTGCCAGATGATCCGGGTCATCTCGTCGCCATCGAGCTCAACAACCGTCCCCACTACCTTGATCTTGCTCACCGGGCGAGCGCTCCTCTCGACTGGTACCGTGACAATCCCAGCCTATGCTGCGCGACGCAGTGCCTCCCGGACGGACATGCAGACTAAATCCGTGCGTAACCTCACGGTACGCAAACCTCCTCGACGAGGCGCGCCATCCGGCTAACGTAGTCCGGCGTGCTCGCCTGCTACCTGCGGCTGATCCGCGCCGGCTTCCGGCGGTACGCCACCTACCGGCAGGCGGTCGTTGCGGGGCTGGCCACCAATGTGGTCTTCGGCTTCATGCGCTGCGCTGTGCTGCTCACGGTGTTCGCCGGTAGCGCCCTCGGTGGCCGGCTACGGCTGGTGTCGCCGCGCTGATCTGGCGGGCAGGATTGCGGCACTACGTCGGAACGGGGTCGTGAATGAGCGCGCTGATCGAGCTTGACGAGCTGCGCCGGGAGTTCCGGCGCCGGCGCGGGGTCCGGCTGGCCGCGGTGGACGGGGTGAGCCTGTCCGTCTCGCCCGGCGAGGCGGTTGGCCTGCTGGGACCCAACGGAGCCGGCAAATCGACCACGATCAAGATGCTGACCGGGATCCTGGTGCCCACCGCCGGCCGGGTTCGGGTCTGCGGCCTGGACCCGGTGCGGCGGCGCCGCGAGCTGGCCCGGCGGATCGGGGTGGTGTTCGGCCAGCGCAGCCAGCTGTGGTGGGACCTGCCGCTGGCCGAGAGCTTCGCGCTGCTGCGCACGATCCACCGGGTTGCTGCAGTCGATCATGCCCGACGCCTGGAGGAGTGCATCGAGCTCCTGGAGCTGGCACCGTTCCTGGCGACCCCGGTGCGGCAGCTCTCCCTGGGCCAGCGAATGCGGGGTGAGGTCACCGCGGCGCTGCTGCACTCCCCGCGGCTGCTGGTGCTGGACGAGCCGACGGTCGGCCTCGATCTGATCAGCAAGGAGCGGCTGCGCGGGTTTCTGGCCCGCGCCAACGCCGTCGACGGGGTGACCCTGCTGCTCACCACGCACGACCTGCCGGACGTCGAGCGCCTGTGCCGGAGACTGGTGGTGATCGACCACGGGCGGGTGCTGGTGGACGGCACACTGGACGAGCTG
>JBOHFW010000149.1:0-3557 GCA_050699835.1 Pseudonocardiaceae bacterium
GGCCTGGACCCGATCGCGATCGCCGCTGTGCAGGCCCGCGCGGGCCGGGCCGCCGAGCAGACCATTGTGGTCGCGACGGGCCGAGCGCGCGAGGCCGTCGCCCAGCGGAACCCCCGGCTGCTGCCCAGCACCGGCACTCCGCTGCCGGAGGTGCTGGCCGAGCTGCACGCCCGTGCGGAGGTGACGTTGTTTGCCTCGTGAGCATCGGGCGCTGCGCATCGGCATCGGGGGACCGGTCGGCAGCGGCAAGACCGCCCTGGTCGCGGCGCTGTGCCGGACGCTGCGCGAGGAGCTGTCGCTGGTGGTGGTGACCAACGACATCTACACCACCGAAGACGCTGATTTCCTGCGCACCAACGGGGTGCTACCTGACGAGCGGATCCGGGCGGTGCGCACCGGCTGCTGCCCGCACACCGCGATCCGCGACGACATCACCGCCAACCTGGACGCCGTGGAGGACCTCACCGTGCGCCACGATCCCGACCTGGTGCTGGTGGAAAGCGGCGGGGACAACCTCACCGCCACCTTCAGCTACGGCCTGATCGACGCGCAGATCTTCGTTATCGATGTGGCCGGTGGGGACAAGGTGCCCCGCAAGGGCGGACCCGGAGTCACCCGCTCCGACCTGCTGGTCATCAACAAGATCGATCTCGCTCCGCTGGTCGGCGCGGACCTGGACGTGATGCGCCGGGACGCGGTGGCGGTCCGGGCGGATCGGCCCACGCTGCTGATCTCGTTACGGGAGCAGCCTGACGCCGGGCCGGTCGCGAGCTGGGTACGCGGCCAGCTGCTCTCAGGCACGACCCGGACCCGCCGGTGAGGGCCCGCGCCGAGCTCACCGCCGAAGCCGGGTCGTGCCTCCGGTGGCGCAGCGATGCACCGGTCGTGCTGCGCCAGACCGGTCCGAACCGGGTACACCTGGTACAGGCCGCGGGCGGTCCGCTGGGCGGCGACGACCTGACCTTGGACGTCACTGTTGGCACTGGTTCCTCCCTGCAGCTGCGTTCGGTAGCGGCCATGGTGGTGCAACCGGGTCGCTTACCCGCAGCCGCGCGTTGGACCGTGGCGGCAGCGCTTGGCCCTGGCGCCGTGCTGGACTGGCAACCAGAGCCGACTGTCATCTGTGACGGTGCGGAGTTGCACAGCCAGCTGACGGTCGTGATGCAGTCTGGCGCGCGGGCGATCCTGCGTGAGCAGATTGTGCTCGGGCGCGCGGGTCAGCGAGGCGGCCGGTTCGCCGGTGAACTCACCATCGAGCTGGTTGGTGTCCCGCTGCTGGTACACACCATGCTGCTGGATGGTGCTGATCCAGCCCTGACCGGTCCCGCCGGCACGGGCGGCGCGCGGGTCGTGGGAATGTTGGTGGTAGTGGGGGAGGGCATCGGCGAGCCGCCGAAGGGTGCCGGCGAACAGCCGGGACTGCGCTGGGCCTGCTCAGCGCTGGACGGTCCGGGCTGGCTGCTACTCGCCCTCGGTGACCGAGCCACCGGCGTCACCCAGCTCCTCGATCAAGCAGCTCAGAATTGGTCAGAATTCGGCACGATTCCAGGCTAAACTCGGCCCATGTCAGGCTGTTGGAAGGCGCGGACTAGGCCTGGCTCGACGGTGGCCGCACCGCTCCCGCCACCCGCCGGGCATGGACAGCGAGTTCCCTGAAATCTGCCCACGACCGAGTTTCTAGAGCCTGTGCTAGCGGAATGAGCTTCACCTGCCGGGCCCGAACAGACCGCAGTCCAGCCACACCAGCAATAGCTTTGTGCGCAAGGTAAACCGTGTCCGGCTCACCAGCAGTGGCGTGCAGCGTCGCCAAAATAATGTCAGCTTCGACGCTGTCACGCCGGGAAACACCTTCAGCTTCCCACTTGCGCACCGATGAGACCGCGAGCGCTTCAGCTCTATCGAGCTGTCCCAGCTCGCGGTAGACACATGACGTGAGGTAATCCATTTCCGCCACTTCGAAAGGATCACTCAGGGGCTGCTCATGGGCTTTCTTGATCGCAGTTAAAGCCTGATCCTGGTGACCCATAAGGGAGTACTGCCAGGCGGTCGATCCATGCAGCCAGGGAACTGATTCATCCTCGGCACCTATGAGTCCGAGCTGGAAGGCTTTGAGCGCATCGTTGTACGCCCCGGCGTCGCGCATCTGGATACCGGCGTGACGAAAGGCTGAGGCCATCTCGTGGCTGTCGTGAGCTACCCCGGCTAGCTCCATGGCCTTCGCGAAGCAGGCCCGAGCGTGATCGTGAAGCCCGGAGTCCACACACGTCCAGCCCGCCATGGTATGCAGGTTGGCCAGGGCTGACGCCATCTCAGCCCGTATCTGGTCGCTGGCCGGAACCGACGTCAGGGGCAGCGAGCGGTGGGCGACAGCGGTCACCGTCTCCGCGCAGCCGCCATAGGTGCGGGCCACCGTGCGCATGCCCTCGGTCAGGCTCTTGATCGCCGCGACGTCAGTCGATACCAGCCTCGATGGCAATGGGGTAGGTGTGTGCGGACGCACCGGGATATGCAGCAGCTCCCCCAGCACCGGAGAGCCGAACAGGGCTACCGAGGCGGTGCCCATCAGTGCGCGGCGCTGCATCTCTTCGTCCACCTCCTCAGACGGTGTGGGCGCAGAATCCTCATCGTAGGCCAGACCCATATAAGCGCGCGGTATTCCAAATCCTTCACAGATGCGAACGAGCACGTCATAGGCCTGGACCTGACGGCCACTCATGATCTCGGATACCTCTGACTGGCTCATGCCGGCAAGCTCGGCCAGCTGCCGCTGAGTGAAGCCATGATCTTTGAGCAGGCGGAAGATACTCGCGACGTCACGGACGGCCAGGCGTGCGCGCATGCCTGGTTCGTCCCAGACGGCCGGGTCGGGTGGCTGCATGGCTGATCATGGTACAGGGTTCGCCGACCTCCAGTGCCGACGTGCGACTGCCCTCAGCTCTCACGAGACTCGGGATGGTCCCCGTTGGTGAGTTGTTGCCGAGTGCGGGCGACATTGTCGAGGGAGATGGAGAGGTCGCGGAGGGATTGGGGGGTTTCGCCGTAGCTGGTCAGGATGCGTTGGCTGAGGTCGAGGGATTGGGTGTAGGCGCTGAGGGCGTCGTCGAGTTCGCCGCGCTCGCGCTGGATGTTCGCGACCTTGTTCAGGGAGACCGACAGGTCGCGCAGCGCAATGGGCGAGTCCGGATGGCGGGACACCAGCTCGCGGCGCAGCTCCACCAGGGCTACGGCAGCCTCGAGTGCGATGTCCCCGTTCAGCGAACCCGACAGGATCTCCAGCAGCGCCACCGTGGTGTCCAACTCGAGCGGCCGGCGGCCCTCCAGCGCGATCCGGGCGTGCCGGGCGGCCTCGACCGGCTCGTCCTGCCCGGCCCGCACCTGAGCCAGCCAGGCATGCGCGAGCAGCTCGTCATCCCGACCGGACCGTGCGTCGAGCGCACCGAAACCCGCGTCCAACGCCAGGTCGGTGCGACCCGACCGCAACGCGCTCGCCGCCCGCTTCAGCAGCGCTCCCACCTCGGGCGAAGGCTCGATGGGTTCCCCTGGCACCGGAGTGAAGT
>JBOHFW010000150.1:0-3041 GCA_050699835.1 Pseudonocardiaceae bacterium
GTGCTGACCGCCGGCAGTGCGCTGCTGCTGGCCGCCGTGGCGGCCAGCCGGGTCCGGTCCGCGCTGTCGGCGTCGGCGGGCGACCCGGCCGGATCGGCCCACTAGAAGGCTTGGGCCGACGAAAGCCCAACATGATCGGCAAGCCATCTAGGGGTTTCCTGGTGGCGAGCAATCACCTGTGGCGACGCCGCGGCTATGCCGTACCGGCCGCCGTGCTCGCGGCGTCAGTCGCCACGACCAGGGGCGCCCCGCAGGCGCACGTGTAAGCCTGGTCGCCGGACGGGCAGCGGCATTCCTCGTCGATGCGAACTCGACAGCCACATTCCTCATGACTGCAAGTGAGCACGGTTCCCTTGCTGTAGTGCGCGGGTTGCGTCATCCCGAACTCCTGCCCGAAAAGCTGCAGAATCACGGGCGAGCGGCTCAGTGGTGGGAAACACCATCCCCAAGCTAGCCCTCATGGCATTACGGCTACCGGTGAGGAACATCTTCTCGCTCGATTTCCGTCGTCGCGCGCAGCACCAACTAAATCGGAACGAAACAGACTATTCAGGTTCGTGGAACCAAGCGGGCGCTGGAACCGACCAAACCTCTGGCTCGTTGGGTGACGGCGGTATGGGTCGATGCTGGGAGAGGTGAAGGCCGTGCGCAAGCTGCGGGTTCGGTGCCAGACATGTGACGACGTGGTGGTGACCACCGACGAGATCGTGGTGACCTCGAGGACTCCAAGTCCCTCGAGCTACGCCTTCCACTGCCCGTGGTGCCGGTCGGTCGTGGAGCGGCACTGCGCCGAGGCCATCGCGCGGCTGCTGCTACTCAACGGCGCTCGGACCGAGCCCCGGTCGGTGCCGACGGCGGGAAACCCGGTCTTCGGTCTTGGGCACGTTGAGGAGCTGCACCGCGTGCTCGACCGCCCTGACTGGCTCAGCTTGTTACGAAACGTCGGCACCTAGCCGGCCGGGTGGACCGGAGAGGTTCGCGCACCGTCTGCTACGGACGCACAAATATTTGGGACAGAGAAGGTGAGGGCCATGCGGGCCGTGTTCCACGCCGGGCTGGACGAGCTGGTCACCGGCCTCGCGAGGGCCGCCCGGCTGGTCGGTCAGATGATGACCAATGCGTCGATCGCGCTGCACCAGAGTGATCTCCCGCTCGCTGGACTGGTCATCGCTGAGCGTGACCGGATGAACGCGACGCTCGATGATATTGAGCATCGCTGCGTCACCCTGCTCGCGCTGCAGGCACCGGTCGCCGGGGACCTGCGGGTGGTGGTCGCGGCCTTGCAGGCGGTGCGCCACGTGAAGCGGATGGGCAACCTCGCCCGGCACGTCGCCGAAATCGCCCGGCTCAAGCACCCGAACTCGGTGATCTCGGGCAAGGTCCGTCCGGTGCTCGCCCGGATGAGCCTGCTCGCCAGCCAACTCGCCGAGGACGCCGCGACCGCGCTGGAGCACCAGGATCCGCTGTCGGGTTGCCGGTTGGGCGTAGCGGACGACGAGGTGGACGCGCTGCGCCGCCACTTGTTCGACATCCTGTTCGCCGAGGACTGGTCGCACGGCGTGGAACAGGCCGTGGATGCCGCCCTCATCGGCCGCTACTACGAGCGCTTCGCCGACCACGCGGTGGCCATCGCCCGGCAGGTCTGCTACATGGCCACCGGCCGGATGCCCGAGCCCACCCGCAGCTTCATCTGAAGTCGTTCACAACGATCCTTCCGCCGGAGATGACGAGCCGCGGGTACTCGAGTGGTTTGAAGTGGCTGGAGGGGTCGCCAGGTACGGCGATGAGGTCGGCGGGGGCGCCCGGTGTGAGGGTGCCGAGGGTGCCGAGTCCGAGTTCTTTGCCGGCTTCGGAGGTCGCCGCCCGGAGGGCCTCGATGGGGGTCAGGCCGGCCAGGTGAACCATGAGGTGGAGTTCCTGGGCGTCGATTCCCCAGGGGATGTCGGTGTGCGCGATCTCGGCTCCGTAGCGGAATTTCGCACCGAAACCGGCGAGCGCCCGGGCGTTGGGGAAGATCCCGGTGCAGCGGGAGAGGGTGTCGAGGGTGGTGACGATCTTCACGCCCTGGTTCACGGCTCGCTGCAGCAGCGCCGGGGGGACCGGGTCGCACGGCACGTGGGCCCATTCGTCGACGCCGCCGTCGAGGGAGAGTTCCACCCCGCCTGGTTCTCCGACGTGGGCGGTGACGAGTCGCCCGAGGCTGTGGGCTTCGTCCACGATGGCTCGCAGGGTCGACACCGGCATCAGCGGCCAGGGCAGCGGGTCGGGGGTTCCGTGACCGAACTCGCTCCACGGGGCGCCGGCCTCACCACCCCGCTCGAGCCCGACCTTGATCACGGCCGCCCCGCCCGCCACCAGCTCACGGACCTTCTGGCGGGCTTCGGTCTCGGAGGATGACGACTGCGGTGATGCTGGGGTCCCTCAAGCCTGCGGAGAACGGGTACCCACCCGGATTGGTCATGATGGGACCGGCGCTGAGGTGACGCAGTGATCCCTTTCCACCGCGGGGCGCGAACAGCGGCCCCCCGATGTCACGGACGGTCGTCACACCGTGCTCCAGCACGGTGTCCTCCGGAATGTTGGCAAAGGCGGAATGGGCGTGCAGCTCGATGAACCCGGGCAGGATCGTGGCGTCGCCGAGGTCGATCCGCCGCTGATTCCCCCGCTTCAGGGAGCTGTCCGGGCCGACGGCCTTGATCTTGCCGTCCTGGACGAGGACAGCCACACCGGTGCGCAGATCGTGGCCGTCAAATACCCGGGCTGCTTGCAGCAGGGTCGAGTGGCCGAACGGGGCGCGTGCCCAGTCCGCGGCGGCCGGCGACGGGCTTACCGGGGCGGCAAACAGTCCGAACGTGAGCGCGGAGGACGCAAAGACGATGACGGTGCGGCGCAATGGAACCTCCAAGGCCTGACAGGACAACTCGCTCTCCTGCGTGCCTGACCCATTATTTTGTGCTATTTGTCTGTTTAGTCGCTACTGGTGCCCAAGAAGTTCCCGCACCACCAAGGAATCCCCAGCCCGCGGGTGGTAATCCGCGGGC
>JBOHFW010000151.1:0-19007 GCA_050699835.1 Pseudonocardiaceae bacterium
GCTCTGGACAGTCCCGACCCGCGGCCGTCTCGCGCCGCTCCGCGCCGCCGCAGCCCGGTTCGGCTGAGGCATGAACCCACGGCGACGTTCGGCGTGACCACCGCGGTGTCACGCCCAGATCGTACAGATCGGCGCCGCTACGATCCGCTCGTCGAGGCGGTAGACGTGCCGACCGGTGTGCAGGACGACGCCGCCGACGAAGGTGTCACCGAGCTGGTCACGTAGCCACACCAGGTGCTTGGCGGACTCCGCCGACGGCGCGGACCTTGCCTTGATCTCCAGCCCGATGACACGCCGGAGGCCAAGTTCGGCGATGAGGTCGATCTCACGGGCCCCGCCTTCCTGGCGCAGGTGGTAGAGGCGCGGTGGCTGGTCATAAAGCGGAAGCTCGGCGCGCAGCTGGGCGTGCACGAACGTCTCGATCATCCTGCCGAGAATGTCGCCGTTGCGCAGCACGTCGTCCACGCCGACGTCGAGCACGGCGGCCGCCAGCCCAGTGTCGCGCAGGTACCGCTTCGGTGCGCGGACGAGCCGCTTGAGCAGGTTAGTGCTCCAGGCCGGCACGACGTCGACCAGAAACAACGCCTGAAGCAGCCGCTCGTACACCTCGGCGGTCCTGCGGTTGATACCCGCCGCCTCGTAGAGGGTTCGATCGGTCACCTCGCCCGCGGTATTGAGTGCGTAGGCCTGGAAGAAACGCAGGAGCCGCGCGGGGTCGCGAGGGGCGTCGACGTCGGCAGCATCGCGGGTGAGCAATCGATCAAGATAACTGAGCTGCCATCGCGCTCTGCGGGCAGCGGGGATACCGAGTACCGGATCGGGATACCCCCCGACGACCGCGTGCTCAACGTAGCCCCGCAGGTCGGGCGGATCGGGCGGTACCACCAGGCTCTCGACGCCCCGCTCGGCAATCCGCCGAAAGAACGGCGCGGCGGCCAGGTCACCGCGCTGCGACTCGCGCACGGTAAGTCCGGTCATCTCTACCCACACCAGACGTCCAGTAACTGGCCAGCTGGACCGCAGCACATCGTCACGGACCGACCCCGTGACGATGAAACGGCCGTGCCGCGGCGAGCTGTCGATGGCACGCTTGACCGCGCCCAGCACGCCCGGCACCGCCTGCCACTCGTCCAGCAGCACCGGCTCGGGCAGACCGGCGAGCGCCACGTCGGGGTCGGCTCTGAACTGCTCGGCCTCAACATCCTGGTCGAGGTGGACGATGCTCCTCGCGTGGCGCCGCGCGGTGGTCGTCTTGCCAGTGGCCCGGGGGCCGACGATCAGCAGGCCGGGCAGGTCGAGGAGAAGATCCGAGATCAGCTCGTCCACCAACCTCGGCAGGTACAAGTCCGCCACGGCGGAGACAGTACCCTTTTCCTGGCCTACTCAGTGCACATTTCAACGCACCCTCAATACCGCTTCTATGGCGTCGGTGATCCGGCGGTACCTGCAAGGGTTGAGCTGCCAGCTGGGATCAGCCTGGCCAGCGGCCGGTGGTGCGCAGTTCGTAGCGGCGCGCCGCGTAGGCCAGGTCGTCACGCCACAACCGGGCGGCGGCCCAGCGCATTGCCGGGCGCATCAGCGGCGCTCCGCGGCGCGCGACGGCGAATCCCGGGCGGGGTGAGCTGGCGATCGACGCCTCGATCACCGCGGTACGCGGGTGACCGGCGTCGTCGACCCCCAAAGGCACCGCGTGCGTCTCGACGACGCTACCGGCGCCCTCCCCCTCCAGGATGTCCATCACCACCGTCCGCGGCTCGGGACAGCTGAACGCGGCCCGCACCGGAACCCCCACTCGCTTGGTGAGCCGGAAGGCCACGTCCACCACGAACCGATCCACCTCATCGCTCGGTTCCTCCACAACCCGGAGCCCGACAAAGGAGTACGGGTGAAACCAGCTGCCGTGCCAGGGGTCGAGGCGGTTGGCGACGACGTCCTCCGGCTCGCACCGCCCGATCCCGGTGAACACCGCATCGATGCTGGTCTCTGGGTCGGGCCGGCGAGGCAGCACCGGCGCGGGCAGCGGGTCCTCCCCGCCCGGGCCGTCCAGCCGCACCCAGGCCAGCACTCCGTCGTCGTGGGCCGGGAATGGGTCCCACCCGGGCACGCCGCGGGTACCGATCGCCAGGCCGTGCCAGCGGCACACCAGCTCCCCGCCCGCCACCGCCGCCCGACACAGCGGCGCGCCGAGATGCGGGCACTCACCGGGACCGGCGTGCAGCGCGCCGTCGGGGGTGCGCCAAGCCACCACCTCGACACCGGCGATGGTGCGCCCGAAAGGCTGATCGCCACGGATCTCCCGGCTCGAGGCCAGCACGAACCAGTTGCCCGACGGGCGAGCCTGCGCACGCTTCAACGCCGCCTCGATCAGGCCCGGGCGGGCGTCACGCCAGGTCGGCGACTGACCAGCCCAGGTCCACGCCGGCAACCGCCGCAGCGGAACCCCCCGTTCGAACATTGCGCCTATCACTCCTTCGCCGTGAACTCCGACTAGGCACGGTATCTCCTTTTGCGTAGCCGGGCTCGGACCGGTACGACTGGGAGGAGTTCCGGTTGAGCACCTCCGACGCACGTAGCACCCTCGTTCACATCTCCCACGAAGGTCGCATCCTGATGTCGTCTGCCGATTTCCGCACCCAGCCCAACCCCGACCTCCAAGGAATCCCGCACACCGGCGAGACGGTGCTGGCCGACGGTCACCTGGCGGAGCCGCAAGCTGAGGACTTCGAGCACGCCAAAGCCGCCCCGACCGACCCGCACTGGTACAAACGGGCGGTCTTCTACGAGGTACTGATTCGGGCATTTCACGACCACGACGGCAACGGCACCGGTGATCTTATCGGTCTGACGCAGAAGCTCGATTACCTGCAGTGGCTGGGTATCGACTGTCTGTGGCTGCCGCCGTTTTACGCTTCACCACTGCGTGACGGCGGTTACGACATCGCCGACTTCCGGGCGGTGTTGCCCGAGTTCGGCGCCGTCGAGGATTTCGTGGTGCTACTCGACGAGGCGCACAAGCGAGACATTCGAGTGATCACCGACCTGGTCATGAACCACACCTCCGACCAGCACCCCTGGTTCCAGGAGTCTCGCCGTGATCCAGAAGGGCCCTACAGCGACTTCTACGTCTGGAGCGAGAAGGACACCGCCTACGCCGACGCGCGGATCATCTTCGTCGATACCGAGACATCGAACTGGACCTACGACCCGGTGCGGGGACAGTTCTACTGGCACCGGTTCTTTTCTCACCAGCCCGATCTGAACTACGAGAACCCTGAGGTCGGCGAGGCGATGATCGACGTGCTGCGGTTCTGGCTGGATCTGGGTATCGACGGTTTCCGGCTGGACGCGGTGCCCTACCTGTTCGAGGAGGAGGGAACCAACTGCGAGAACCTGCCGCGCACCCACGAGTTCCTCAAACGCTGCCGCAAGGTCGTCGACGACGAGTACCCCGGCCGAGTGCTGCTGGCTGAGGCCAACCAGTGGCCCACTGACGTCGTGGCCTACTTCGGCGACCCTGCGGTGGGTGGCGACGAGGCCCACATGGCTTTTCACTTCCCGCTGATGCCGCGCATCTTCATGGCGGTCCGCCGGGAGTCCCGGTTCCCGATTTCGGAGATTCTCGCCCAGACGCCGCCCATCCCTTCCGGCGCCCAGTGGGGGATCTTCCTGCGCAACCACGACGAGCTGACCTTGGAAATGGTCACCGACGAGGAGCGCGACTACATGTACAGCGAGTACGTCAAGGATCCCCGGATGCGGGCGAACATCGGCATTCGCCGGCGGCTGGCGCCGCTGCTGGAAAACGACCGCAACCAGCTGGAGTTGTTCACCGCGCTGCTGCTGTCGCTGCCCGGCTCCCCGGTGCTCTATTACGGCGACGAGATCGGGATGGGGGACAACATCTGGCTGGGCGACCGGGACTCGGTGCGCACGCCGATGCAGTGGACCCCGGACCGCAACGCCGGATTCTCCCGCTGCGACCCGGGCCGCATCTACCTGCCGGTGATCATGGATCCGGTGTACGGGTACCAGTCGGTGAACGTTGAGGCGCAGTCGACCGCAGCGCAGTCACTGCTGAACTGGACCCGCCGGATGATCCAGGTGCGCCGTGAACACCCGGCCTTCGGGCTGGGCGATTTCACTGAGCTGGGCTCCGACAATCCCAGCGTGCTGGCCTACCGCCGGCATCACGACACCGACCTTGTCATCTGCGTCAACAACATGTCCCGCTTCCCGCAGCCGGTGGAGTTGGACCTGTCTGAGCATCAGGGCGGCGTCCCGGTCGAGCTGACCGGCGGTGTGCGGTTCCCGCCGATCGGCGAGCTGCCTTACCTGCTCACGCTGCCCGGCCATGGCTTCTACTGGTTCCAGATCGATCTTTCGACACCGGGGCGTGACCCGTGATCAGTGCTAACGACCTCCTCGCGGACATCGCCGGCTCGCTGAGCGCGGCGTTGCCCGGGCAGCGCTGGTTCGCCGGCAAAGACCGCCCGGTGTGTGCGGTTATCCCGGTGCGCGCCACCGACCTCGCCGGATCCGATCCCCGACTGGTGCACGCCGTCATCGAAGTCGACCAGGGTCAGCAACCCCGGGATCGGTATCAGTTCCTTCTCGGAGTGCGCAGTAAACTGCCTGAGACGCTCACGCATGCTTGGGTGGCCGCCATCGGGAACCACGCGGTCTATCAGGCGATCCATGACCCCCAGCTCACTGCCGTGCTGCTGGATCTGATGGCGCGGGGCGCGGACGTGGACGGGCTACGCTTCGCCACCGAGCCGGGCGTTGCGCTGGACACCGCACAGCGCTCCCGCCTGGTGGGAGCGGAGCAGTCCAACACCTCATTGGTGTATGGGCAGGCCTACATCCTCAAGCTATTCCGCAAGGTGGCCACGGGTCACAACCCGGATCTGGAGCTGCACCGGGCGTTGGCCGCTGTGGGTTGTGCGCACATCGCCGCACCGCTGGGCAGCATCGAGGGTGAGCTGGACGCCGCGCCGGTCAGCTACGGCATGTTGAGCGAGTACCTGCGAGGCTCCGCCGATGGCTGGGCGATGGCCACCGCAAGCGCGCGGGACCTGCTCGCAGACGCCCTGCTCGCCGAGGGTATGCCCGGCCCGATCGAGACCGCCAATCCGGCGGACGCCGGTGGTGATTTCGCCTCTGAGGCGCACCGGCTGGGCCAGGCAGTGGCTGCCGTGCACGCCGACTTGGCCACCGCGGTGGGCAGTTCTCCAGCTCCCGCGGGATACCTCGACGAGCTGGCCGACGCCATGCACCGCAGGTTGGACCGCGTGTCGGCGCGGGTGGGCGAGCTCGCGCCGCACGCCGACACGGTGCGGGCAGCGTTCGATGCGGTGCGCGGTCTGGATGGCCCGGTGCCGCTGCAGCGAATACACGGTGATCTGCACCTCGGTCAGGTGCTGCGCAGCGTCACCGGCTGGGTGCTGATCGACTTCGAGGGTGAGCCGATGGTGCCGCTGGCGAACCGCGTCGCGCCCGGGTCAACGCTGCGCGACGTCGCCGGGATGCTGCGCTCCTTCGACTACGCCGTCCACTACCATGTCGCCCATCACCAGCCGCTGGGCGATGCTGACCCCGAGCAGCACGCCGCGGCGCTCGCCTGGACCACCCGCAACCAGGACGCCTTCTGCGACGGCTACACGCAGATCTGCCCCGACCCCCGCAAGCAGGCGGTTCTGCTACGCGCCTTCGAGCTGGACAAGGCCGTCTACGAGGTCAACTACGAGCACGCCAACCGCCCGTCCTGGCTCCCCATCCCGCTAGCCGCGATAGCCCGCCTCACCACTACCCACTCCGCATCTCCCAAACCGCTCTGAGCCTCCCGAACTCGACAGTGATGCTGTCGCGGGCGAGTCCGGGAGCTCTCCCGTCGAACTCGACGCCACCAGGGCATGGGACCCGCGAAACTGTCCGCCGCCGGACGCTCAGCCAGTCTTGCGGGCTCGTGTAGGGCTTGCAAAGGAGCAACACGCGCGACAGTGTCCGGCGGAACCAGATGTCCACTACCAGGGCGGGAAGGGCAGCAACATCTACCGGGCTCGCATTGACGGCAAGATGTTCAGGCGTGAACCCCCGAAATTGTCGGTGGCAGGGTGGACAATGGTGGCGTGATTGCGACGCAGCCGGCCCCGATGCAGGTGATGGAAACCTGCCTGGCCCAGTGGCGTACGGCAATCGTCGAGCACGATAACGCGGGATTGCTGAATCAGATCCGGGACGTCGAATCCGCCGCACGGATGCTGCATTCAGTGATGCTGGAGACTGTCGCGGAGGTGGAATCCCGGAACGTTGCGGGCAGCACCGGATTCGGCACGACAAAGCGACTTCTTGCCGGGATGCTGCAGCTCTCAGCCACCGAAGCCCGCACACGGGTCGGGCACGCCGGCCAGATCGCAGCGCGCCGCACGCTGGCCGGTGAGGTACTGCCCCCGGTATTACCGAACACCGCTGCGGCTCTGGCTGCCGGTGAGATCGGGCCTGCTCAGGTGCGGGTGATCGCCGAGACGATGAATGTGATCCCCACCTCAGTCAGCGTCGTGGACCGGGAAGCCGCAGAGACCGAGCTGGCCCGCCATGCTCGATCGTTCGATCCGACGTCGCTGCACAAGATCGGACGGCACATCCTGGCGCACCTCGATCCGGATGGTCCGCCGCCTGGTGATGACCAGGAAACATCCCCCGCCGCAGGGGAATTGAGGTTCCGGGAACGCCGCGACGGGCGGCTCGGCCTCGAAGGCTTCCTGGAGCCCGAGCACAGCGCCACCTTCCGCTCGCTGATCGAACAGTTCGCCGCACCCCGCCCCGCGGCCGAGGGCATCCCTGATCCGCGCACCACCGACCAGCGAAACGCCGACGCCCTACTCGAGGTCTGCGGGCTCGCCCGGGCCGCGCAGGAATGCCCCACCACAGCCGGAGAACCGCCGCACCTCACGGTCACCATCGACTGGGACGCCCTGCGCACCAGCCTCGGCGCCGCGACCCTGGACTACGGGACACATATCAGCGCATCCACCGCCCGACGATGGGCCTGCGACGCGAAAATCATCCCCGTTGTGCTGGGCGGGAATTCCGAACCGCTCGACGTCGGCCGGGCGATGCGGACCGTCCCGCTGTCCATCCGCCGGGCGCTCGTCGCCCGAGATGGCGGATGCGCCTATCCCGGCTGCGATCGGCCGCCGGGAATGTGTCAAGCTCACCATTGTCGACACTGGGTCGACGGTGGCGACACCAGTGTGGAGAACTGTGTTCTCTTATGCGAGACGCATCATCGGCACGTCCATTGCACCGGCTGGGAAATCCTCATCCACGCCGGCTACCCAGAATTCATCCCACCAGCGGTCATCGACCCGGAACGCAGGCCACTGCGCAACCCCCTGCGCTGCTGAGCCGGCGATGGACATTACTCGCCTCACCACCGACCCCGTCCGGTAGGCTGCCGCGACGCCAGAGGGGGAAGCGGTGGCCAAGGTCTTCATCAGCTATTCCAGCAAGGACCGGCGATGCGCCGGTCAGCTGCGGCAATGGCTGAACGCCGAGGACCATGACGTGTTCCTGGATCAGCATGTGCGTGATGGCATCGTGGTCGGCGACGACTGGGATCAGCGCCTGCATGAGCGCCTGCGCTGGGCCGACGCGGTGGTCTGTGTGGTCACCCCGGCCTACGTGGCATCGACGTGGTGCTCGGCCGAGGTCGGCATCGCCGTGTCACAGGGCAGCCGACTGCTGCCGGTACGGGCCAAACCGAAAGCAGGGCACCCGCTGCTGGCATCTGCCCAGTACGCCGATCTCACCGACGATCCCGCCAGAGCTCGGGCAGCACTGGCGGAAGCATTACGTCGGGTCGATGATGCCGGGGGTTTCGGGTGGCCGGATGGTCAGTCCCCGTTCCCGGGGCTGCGACCGTTCGACGTCGAGCAGCATCGGGTGTTCTTCGGCCGACGCGGTGACACCGAGGAGCTCGCCGGTCTGCTGCGATCCCCGGCCGCGCAGGCCAAGGCGGCAGTGCTGCTGGTCGTAGGCCCCTCCGGATGCGGCAAGTCCTCGCTGGTCCGGGCCGGGCTGCTGCATGTGATGGCGGACGAGCCGGAGTGGCAGACACTGCCGCCGATCCTGCCGGGCACCGATCCCGTTGCGGCGTTGGCCTGGGAACTGGCTGCCGCCGCTCAGCGCAGCGGCCTGAACTGGACGCTGGACCACGTCCACGATCAACTCACCGAACAGGGTCTGGCGAGACTGGCCGGCACACTGCTGCTGGCGAAGCCGGACCGCCCCAGGCGGCGTCTGCTGATCGTGGTGGATCAGTTCGAGGAGCTGCTCACCCAGACCGGGCCCACTGAGCGGGCCCGATTCGCCGAGCTGCTCCGTCCGGCGCTGGGCGCTCCGGTGCAGGTGGTGGCCACACTGCGGCCGGAGTTTCTGGACCAGCTGCTTAGCGACTCCGCACTGGCCGCTGTGACGAGGACCATCTACCCGCTGCGACCGCTGCACCGCGAAGTACTGCACACGGTGATCCAAGGCCCAGCCAAGCTGGCCGGGATCACCATCGACGACGAGCTGGTGGCCCGTTTGGTCGCCGACACCGACAGCGGGGAGGCACTTCCGCTGCTGGCGTTCACCCTGGCCCAGCTCGCTGCGGGGGTCGAACGCGGCGATCACCTGTCGGCCACCCGGTACGAGCAGATCGGGACGGTGCAGGGTGCCCTGACCCAGCAAGCCGACACGGCGCTGGCCGAGGCGTGTGCGGCCACCGGTCGGGACCGCAAGGAGGTCATCGCCGGGTTGCTGCGGTTGGTCACCGTGGACGAGCAGGGCCGCCCCACCCGGCGGCGGGTCGTTCGCGAGGAGCTGCCTGAGCCGGTGACCCAAGAACTGGACTTCTTCGTCACGCAACGGCTCGTGACGACAGACTCCGATAACGACAGCGTGGTCATGGCGGTGGCCCACGAGAAATTCCTGACCGCCTGGGCACCGCTGGCTGAAGCGATCCAGGAGAACGTCTCGGCGCTGCGGGCCCGCCGCGAGATCGAGCAGGCTGCCACTGAATGGAAAACCAAGGGCCGCTTACCGGCCCGGTTGTGGGAACGCGGGCGACTCGCCACTGCCCTGGCCGACACCGGCGCTCAGCTCCACGGCGGGGATCTGGTGACCGACCGTGTTGAGCTGAATCCGACGGCCCGCGACTTCCTGCAGGCGAGCATCCGACGGGATCGGCTCCGGCGAGGACGTGCCATCACGGTGTTGTCGGTGCTGCTCGTCGTCGCTGTGGTCGCTGCGGGCGTCGCCATCGTCCAGCAGCGCGCCGCAGTGGGACAACGGAACATCGCGGTGTCCCAGCGCGTCGCGGGACAGACCCCTGGGCTCCGCAAGATCAACTCCGCGCTGGCTGCGCAGCTCGGCTTGGCCGCCTACCAGCTCGTTCCCACCATCGAGGCTCGCGGCAGCGTATTCAGCACCTTCGCCACTGCCTACTCCACGCAGCTGACCAAACACACCGGCACCGTCAATTCGGTGGCGTTCAGCCCTGATGGGCGCGCCGTGGCCACCGCGAGTGACGACAAGACCGTGCGATTGTGGGAGATCGGTGACTCCCGCTCGCCCCGCGAAATGGGCGCCATCACCGACCACGCTGGCGGCGTCTACTCGGTGGCCTTCAGTCCCCAAGGACGCATCCTGGCCACCGCCAGTAAGGACAACACCGTGCGATTGTGGGAGATCAGTGATCCCCTGCATCCCCGGTCACTGAGCAGCCTCCCCGGCTACCCCAGCACCGTCTTCTCCGTGGCGTTCAGCCCCGGCGGGCATACCCTGGCCACCGCCGGCCAAGACGGCACTGCGCGGATGTGGGACGTCCGCGACCCTCGCCGACCCAGCCTGCTGGGCACGCTGCCCGGCCACATCGGCAGCGTCAAAGCGGTGGTCTTCAGCCCGGACGGGCAGACTCTGGCCACCGCCGGTGAAGACCGGACCGCGCGGTTGTGGGATGTCCACGATCCCCGCCAGCCCAGCCCGCTACGCACCCTCACCGGCCACACCAACACTGTTCGCTCGGTGGCGTTCAGCCCCAACGGGCGTACCCTGGCCACCGCCAGCGATGTCAGCGCCGAGGGCACCGTGCGGCTGTGGGATGTCCGTGATCCCCAGCAGCCCAGCCTGCTGGGCAGCCTTCCTGACTACACCAACACCGTCCGATCGGTGGTCTTCAGCCCTGATGGACAGACCCTGGTCACCGGCAGCAGCGACATCACCACCCAGATGTGGGATGTCCGGGACCTTCATCAGCCTCGCCCGCTACGCAGCTTCACCGGCCACACCAACGCCGTCTACTCGGTGGCGTTCAGTCCCGACGGGCACACTCTGGCCACCACCAGCTTCGACCGGACCGTGCGGCTGTGGGACCTTCCCGGA
Organism: Pseudonocardiaceae bacterium; assembly: GCA_050699835.1. Taxonomy (GTDB): domain Bacteria; phylum Actinomycetota; class Actinomycetes; order Mycobacteriales; family Pseudonocardiaceae. Next base: position 10,426 of record JBOHFW010000151.1, read on the forward strand.
CCCATCGTGTCCGGCCACGCCGATACTGTTTTCGCGGTGGCCTTCAGTCCCCACGGACACCTCCTGGCCACCGCCAGCGACGACACCACCACCCAGCTGTGGGATGTCCGCGACCCGCACCATCACCGCCTGCTGGCTACCCTCACCGGCCACAAGAAAGAAGTGAAAGGGGTGGCCTTCAGCCCCGACGGAAACACCCTGGCCACCGCCAGCAACGACGGCACCGCCCAGCTGTGGGATGTGCATGACCCCGGAGCACCCCAGCGACTGGGCACCGTCATCGACGGCGACAGCGAAGTCAAAGTAGTGGCCTTCAGCCCTGATGGGAATACTCTGGCCGCTGGGAACAGCAACAACAAGGATCACAATGCCGCTCGGTTGTGGGACATTCGCGATCCTAACCATCCCCAACCGCTGGCCTCTCTCAAGTTGGACAACACCGTCTGGTCGGTGGCTTTCAGCCGTGACAGGCGCACTCTGGTCACCGGCAGCGCCGACGGCACCGCGCGGTTGTGGGACATCAGCGAACCCCAGCAGCCCCGGCAGCTGACTAACCTCCCCGGCCACACCGGCACCGTCCGATCCATGGCCTTCAGTCCCGATGGGAATACTCTGGCCACCGCCAGCGAAAGCATCGTGCGGCTGTGGGAGGTCAGCGCCCCTCGCCAGCCCAAGCCGCTGGGTATTCTCACCGGCCACACCGGCGGCGTCTACTCGGTGGCCTTCAGCCCCAACGCGCGCACTCTGGCCACCGGCAGCTACGACAACATCGCCCGGTTGTGGGACATCCACGACCCTCGCCAGCCCAGCGTGCTGGGCATCCTCACCGGCCACACCAACACCGTCTTTTCAGTGGCTTTCAGTCCCGACGGGCACACTCTGGCCACCGGCAGCGCCGACACCACCGCCCGGCTGTGGGAGACCGACGTCACCAGGGTCACTGATCGAATCTGCAAGACCGCATGGCCCCCGATCAGCACAGACGAGTGGACACAGTACCTACCCGAACTGCCGTATCAGCCTCCGTGCACCCGTGAGCTACCACCGAACCAGCCTTGAGCTCCGGCACCCGCTGATCGGCGTGCTCCCCCAGCCCAGAATCTGATCGCGAGATGACGCCTTCGGTTGCGCTGGGTGGCCCGCTACCGCTGGCCTGGGCCGGTGCAGGTCTTGGTGCGCGTTCGGGCGACGAATTGGAATGACCGGGCGGCATCCTTGTCCCCGTGCTCGTTCTCGACCCCGGAGTTCACGTCCACAGCGAAAGGACGCACAGCGTCGAGGGCGTCCACGACGTTGGCTGGGCGAAGCCCTCCCGAGAGGATGACCGGCACGCCCAGCGGAGCGAGCGCGTCAACTATCTTGCGGCTGATTGACCAGTCATGCGTCCGGCCAGTTCCACCAAGGCGATCCGCCGTCCGGGAGTCCAGGTGCACGGCGTGGCAAGCGTCCGCGACCTGCAGTGCCTCGCCGACGGAGCTCTCCCCCGTCACATGCACCGCTCGCGTGATGCGGCGCCGGCCACGCGAGCGAGCGAACACTTCCCCGAGAGTCTCGCGACTGACCAGGCCATGAACCTGGATGGTGTCGACCCACCATCTCCGCGAGCCCCACTATCTCCTCAACGTGCTCCAGATGGGTTACCAGCACCGTCGAGACGTACGGTGGAGTCGCCGCGACGAGCTCAGCCGCCCGCTCGGGCTCGAGAGCGTCCTCACTTCGATGAGTAACACCGCTGATGAAACCGACGGCATCCGCGCCGGAAGCGACTGCGATTCTCAGGTCGGCCGCCGAGCGGATACCACAGATTTTGACTCGCGGGCCCGGGTTCAGCACGGGCCTCACCATTCCTGGTTACCTTGCGCGGCCGGTCGGCGGGTCTGCCGCAGGCACAAGATCAGCGCTGGTCACGTCCGGCGGTAACGCGGCGGCGTCGAAGGCGTCGAGCGCGCCGGTGAACGCAGCGACGCACTGACGCAGGCCGGCCTCGCTCGTGTTCAGTTGCAGCCCGTCGCGGCCGCCCAGAGTGAACTCGGCGATGTCTTGCGCCGGATAGACCTGGTAGGTGATCTCGCTGTGGCCGTGCACCGCCGCCCAGGCGCTGATCCGTATCGACGAGCTACTGACGTAAGTCATGTCTCTGCTCTCCCCGTAAGTCTGCTGAGTACTATCACGGCGTTAGATAGCTTCCGCATAGCACGACCGTAAACTACGCACGCAGCATAAGCAAGAAGGGTGTTCGATGAGTCAGCGGCAGATGAACACCGAGCGGGTCCAGGTGGCGGCGACGCTGCGCCGGATGCGCGAGGAGGCCGGCCTGACCCGGGAGCAAGCCGCCCAAGTGCTCAGCTGCACCGCATCGAAGATCGGCGACCTGGAGACCGGTCGATCCGGCGCGAAACCCATCGAACTGGCGGCGCTGCTGGACCGCTATGGCGTCACCGGCGACGAGCGTGACGACCTGATCGAGTTCGCCCGCACGTCGCAGACCCGCCGGCCCCGGGGCGGTCACTGGGTGACGATTCCCAGCAGCCACCGCCGGTTCCTCGATCTGGAACGCCAGGCCACCTCGGCGATCTTCTACTCCGGCGAGATCATCCACGGCATGCTGCAGACCGAAGGCTATGCCCAGGCCCTACTGCGCTGGAATAGGCTGCACGAGCCGGAGGTCATCGAGCGGCTCCTGAAATTGCGGATGGCACGCAGTGCCGTATTGAGCCGCGCAGACCGGCCGTCGCTGCGGTTGTGGTGCATCCTCGGTGAGGCCGCGCTGCGCTCCGGGGTCGGCGGCTTGGCGGTGATGCGCGAGCAGTTGGAGCACCTGATCACCATGGCGACGCTGGACCAGAACGTGGTGATCCAGGTGCTGCCACTCGGCTCCGGCGTACACGCCTTCATGGGGCTGACCGTGACGCTCTATGAATTCCCACCGCCTGCGCCGCGAATGCTGCTCTTCGACGGCCACGGCGTCTGTGCCTTCCAGGACCGGGAAGACGAGGTGTCCGACGCTGCGCATACAATGGATCTGCTTCGGGCCAAGGCCCTCGGCCACGAAGAAAGCACGGAATTCATCCAGACCATCCTCAGGGAGCTGGAGGCGAATTAGCACCATGCCTCGCATCGTCGGCGAGTGGTTCCTGCCGCGACGGTCGGCGAACAACGTCACCTGCGTGCAGACCAAATTCACTAAAGACGCAGTTTACGTGCGCAACAACCGGCGCCCGGATGCCGGGACCGCTGTTTTCGACCACACCGAATGGGCCATGTTCATTGCCGGTGTCAAAGAAGGCGACTACGACTTGTAGTTCAGCTGGTCTTGTCCCACAGCAGGCGCACCCGAGATCAGCACGCGCCGCGAGTCCGGCACCGGCAGCACGCCCGCCACCGTCAGCTCATCGACGGTGATCAACGGCCCGGCGCACCCCTGATCCAGCAACTCGGCCTGCGCTGACGCAAGATCAGTGAGCCGACGCAGGACCGAGAGCAACTCGCGCAGTTCGACGGTGTCCTCATGCGACCACCGGTCAGCCACGATCAGATCCAGTGGGCTGGTGACCCGCCCGCCCGGTTCGCGCTTGCGATAGCCGAACCACTGCCGTAGCACCAGCTTGCCGCCCACGTCGTAGCGCCACACCTCGGCGGGCACCGGTCGGAACCGGCTGCCGCCAACGAGCAGCACATCGATGGTCTCGCTGTCCGGGTCGTCGCTGGAATGTTCGATAGTGGCCGGCATGCCCTCCGGGTTGTGCGGGATGCCATTCAGGCTCATCGGGCGCCGGCCGTCAGGAAAGGTGACGTCGCCGCCGACTCGGGTGATCAAAGGCTAGTCGGCGTACTCCCGCCCGAAACCTGATCGGCCGATGTCGCTTTCAGCCGCGCCGCGCGGCTGGCGTCGAACGCGTTGAGGGCCTCGGTGAACGTCGCGACGCAGCGGCGGAGACCGGCCTGGCCCATGTTCAGGGAGAGCCCGTCGAAGGCGAACACGACGTCGTCGTGAGCTGGCGAGACCTCGTAAGTGATCTCGATGTCGCGGCCGATCCGGACCCCAGGTGTCGGTCTGCACCGATGAGGCAACGAAGCGTGTCACTGGTATGCCCTCCTCCCGTGGCGGATCGGCCACGTACGACCGCCTCGAAGATCGGGGACCTGGAGACCGGCCGGTCCGGCGCGAAGCCCGTCGAGCTGGCAGCGTTACTGGACCGCTACGGCGTCACCGGTGACGAGCGTGACGAGCTGATCGAGTTCGCCCGCACGTCTCAAACCCGCCGGCCCCGGGGCGACCACTGGGTCACGATTCCCGGCAGCCACCGCCGCTTCCTCGACCTGGAACGCCAGGCCACCTCGGCGATCTTCTACTCCGGCGAGATCATCCACGGCATGCTCCAGACCGAGGGCTACGCCCAGGCCCTGTTGCGCTGGAATAACCTGCAGCCACCCGAGGTACTGGAGCGCGTCCTGAAACTGAGGATGGCCCGCAGCGCCGCGTTGAGCCGTACGGACCGACCGCCACTGCGGTTATGGTGCATCCTCGGCGAGGCGGCGCTGCGCTCGGGCATCGGCGGTACGGCTGTGATGCGCGAACAACTCGAACACTTGATCAGCATGACCACGCTGCAGCACAACGTGGTGGTCCAGGTGTTGCCACTCGGCTCTGGCGCACACGCCTTCATGGGGCTGACCGTGACGCTCTACGACTTCCCACCGCCCGCGCCGCGCCTGCTGCTCTTCGACAGCTACGGCCACACCGCCTTTCAGGACCGGGAAGCCGAGGTCTCCGACGCCGCGCATACAATGGATCTGCTGCGGGCCAAGGCCCTCGGCCACGAGGAGAGCACCGAATTCATCCAGGCCATCCTCACCGAATTGGAGGAGAGCTAACACCATGCCGCTAATCACTGGCGAGTGGTTCCTGCCGCGGCGAACGCAGAACGGCGTCAACTGCGTGCAGACCAAATTCACCAAAGACGCAGTTTACGTGCGCAATAATCGGCGCCCGGACGCGGGAACGGCCGTCTTCGACTACACCGAGTGGGCCGTGTTCATCGCCGGCGTCAAAGACGGCGACTACGACCTGTAGCCCAGCTGATCTTGTTGCGTGGTGGACGGCCCAGCGTTCAGTAAGCGCCGCGAGCCCGGTACCGGCAGCACGCCCGACTTCGTGCGGAGCTGATGACGCTGGTCCAGGGGCGGCAGTGTTCCTCGACCCCGGAACTGCGCAGTCCGATCGACCTCACCGGCACCTGGTGGCAGAGAGTGGACTTGCCGGTGCCGTTGTCCCCCACCAGAAAGGTCACCGGCGCCTCGAGGTCCACTCCCCTGGCCCGCGCCAGATGCTGGACCACAGGAAGAGTGAACGGATACCGGCCGGTGCCTGCGGTGGGATCCAGCCGCACCTGCCGGACAAACCCGCCAGTAGCGCGGGTGGCTTCGCGGCGCTGCCGTCTCATTACGTTCTCCTCATCCGCGCTGGAGGATATCGGCCCACGCCGACCACAACCGGCAAGCTCTGGTCATACTGCGGTGCTACTTTTCCTGCTAGACTACTCGCGTGGCAGTCAAGAAGATCAGCATCTCGCTCGACTCCGATGTCTTCGAGCGGGCCAAGCGCGCCGCTGATGCCGACGGTGTCGCGCTCTCGACCTGGTTGGGTCACGCGGCCGAGGAAGCTGCCGGCCTGGCTGAGGCACGTGCCGCGCTGGCCGAGTACATCGAGGTGTACGGCCCGCCTGACCAGGACGCCATGACCGAGACCCGCGCCCGGATGGAGAAGGCCGGCGTCGGGCAGTGGGAGAGCGTCGAGGAGACCGTCGCCCGGATGGCCGCACTGGCCCAGTTGCGTGGCGAGCTTCCCACCGAACCTCGGCAGCGAGCCGGATGACCCTGCAGCGACGGCTCATCCTTGACTCCGGTGCGCTCATCGATATCGAGACGACCCCCCGCGGTGAAACCTTCCGCAGCTGTGTGAAGGCATTCGAGGACGGTTACCGCCCCTACCTGCCGACCGTCGTGCTCGCTCAGGTCTGGCGAGACAGCGCCCAGCAGCACTCGCTGCGAATGATCCGGCGGCTGTGCACCCTGCTCCCTTTCACCGAGCAGACCGCCGAGGACGTCGGAGGACTACTGGCCCGAAGCCGCACCTCCGACGTAGTTGACGCGGCCGTGATCGTGGCCGCCATCCAGCACAACGCCGCGGTACTCACCTCCGATCCCAAAGATCTCGCCGGGCTCGCCAGCGCGGCCGAGTATCCCGTCCGCCTGCTCACCGTCTGAGCCGTGAGCTCACCGCGACCCGGTTCCGCGGAACACCTCGATCAACGTCACTGACGTCAGCCCGTGCACTCTGTAGCTGATCGATTCCAAGGGGTCAATGGTCGCAGGCCAACCAGCTGCCCCGGTTTGAGGACAACGACTCCCTATGATCGTGATGCGGGAAGAATAGACCGCGCTGAGCGCGGCTCGATCTTCCGAATGACGATCACCAAGTTGAGGGCCCGTCGATGGTTCAGCCACGACCCACCCAACAGGAACATAACGTGGCGCGGTAATAACGCATGGCACCCGAATCCTTCCCAGCTAGGTCCCAAGAACGTGAGTTGGCGGCTAGCCCCGTACCAAGCATGCCGAACCCGTTGGGTCCTTCCCTCAGCAGCAGCCATGGTGTGATCGGGCGGGTGAGCCTTGGTGTCTACGGGCTCGCCGGTTCGGATCGGTCGGTGCTGCGCAGAAAAGTCAACGTGGCCAGCACCCGGAGGTTGACGCGACGGCGATCTTGGGCGGACCATCCGGGCGTCCACGGCACCTTCGACGTACTCCGACGCACTCGCCGCGCCCACCCGTGCGGCGGGCATCCTGATTCCCTTCACCCAACAGACCGCCGAGTAGCACAACACCGCGGTTCTCACGTCGGACCCCAAAGACCTCGCCACGCTCACCATCTGACCTCACCACACGTGACACGACAACCGTCACAAACCTATTTCACGCGAATACTCCGCTGATTCCGAACAAGGCAACTCTTGGGTAGGTCTCGGAATGAATCGGACTTGGCAGTAAGATCCCTTGCGCAGTCCGAATTCGCCTGCACGGCGTAGTAGACGAAATTGCTGTCCCTATCCGATGAATTACCCACGTGCCTGTCGAACACCTTCCAGGGGCCATCTTTGGGAATAGCGGGAGGTACCGGGTAGAAACTACCGCCGTCTTCGTGCCACGACAATATCCAGAGCGTGTCACCACCCAGCCCGGTCACATTACCCGACACTAAAACATCCTGGCCGACATCAATCCCTGAACCTTCTTGCGGAAAAATGAAATCGACATCAGCACCATCGATAGGCGGAGAGATCGGAGCGTCTCCGGATTTCGAAGCTTGACCACTATCACTCGCGACATATGAGGAGGCGACCTGATATATCGTGATCCCGAGTAAGGCCACCCCTACCACAAGCACAGACAGTCCCACCGGGCCTTTCACTTTCACTTTGGTACCCTCAAGCTCGGTCTCAGCTTCGCCGACAAAGCGTTGTGGCAGCAGCATAAACAGCCCAAGAAAAATTATGACCGCACTCAAGCCAATGCCTGCAATAACTACGATGGCCGAGATCGTGTCCGTCACGGACGCAACTCCGTCTCTCCCGGGAACGAGATCCGCCTGCTCGTCGCGAAACTCACACAGCGTACACGAACAGTGACCTAAGACGTTCGACTGCGCGGGAGTCAGCCACATCCAGACCTGCTGGACATGCTTTAGCTGGAGTGGGCAGTGGCTTAACGCTGTCAACGCGGCCGGTAGGCGACCGAGCGGTGTCTGATGTCGAGCACGATCACCACATGCTTGGTGTCGTCGATCTCGTACAACGCCCGCCAATCTCGGCCGAGGCGGGCGCTGTAGATGCCGGCAAGCTCTTCACCCAAGGGCCTGCCGACCCGCCGCGGGCTATCAAGGAGCGCGCCGGTGATGAGCTCGGCGGCCGCCGCGGCGACCTCAGGGGGCAGCCGGTCGGCCAGAGCCCGACGGGCCGGGGGCGCGGTCCCCAGCTCGTAGGGGTCGGTCACGAGGCACGACGTCCCGCCACCAGCGCCCGGACGGCCTCGGTGCCATAGACGACATCGCCCTCGCGGACACCCTCGCGTGCCTCGGCGAGTGCGCGCAGGGCGTCAGGGTCGGCCTTGATCTCGGCAGTCTCGCGCAGCGTCAGGTAGATCTCGATGGCGTGTACCACCGCCTGGTGCATGCTGCGATGATCTTCTTTTGCGACGGCCCGGAGTTCAGCATCGAGCTCGGGCGGGAGACGCAACGTCATGGCCATATCATAATGATATCAGAAAGCACCATATCGATAGCAAGGAGACGGCAGCACCGTCAGTTAGCGCCGTCATGTCGCCTCACCCAGCGGATCTCGCCGCGAGCCGACACACTAGGAAGCACGACCAACCCGGGGAGGATGTGAGCGTGCACACCGCAGACCGCGCTACTTCGGCACCACCGGCCGACGAGCTGCACCGGCTGCTGACCGGTGAGCATCATGACCCGCATTCGGTGCTCGGGGCGCACCCGCGCCCTGAGGGCACCGCAGTGCGAGTAC
>JBOHFW010000152.1:0-14197 GCA_050699835.1 Pseudonocardiaceae bacterium
TGCGCGGAAGGTGTGGTGACGCGCCTGTCGTTGAGAAACGATTCAAGGCTGGACACGTCGCCGGACACTTGGTTGACCGCGTGTCCGGCTCGCTCGTCGAGCGCGCAGTGTCGCTCGATCTGTTGCCGGTGCGCGTCCCAGGTCGCTCCCACCTCGGTGGCCAGGTGCGGTCACCGAGCGATCAGCTTCCCGTGCTCGGCCTCCGGCCAGAACACCGACAGCGTCGTTGCGGAGTAACGGTACGCGTCGTCCCCTCCGACGGGACTCCAGCGTGCGTCGTTCACCGGCGACATGCGCACGACTATAGGGGAGCAGGGGAGCACCCGGGCAGGCTAGGTGCGTGGTGATCGGCGGGTCTAGGGTGCTGCGCGTATCCGCGGCACCGAGCGTTCACAGACCAGCTCCGCAAGGCCCTGGCCCGCTCGGCGAAGATGACCGCCGCCACCGGAGGAGTCCTGTGAGGGAACTCGACGACCTGATCGCCGAGATCGTCGTGGACTGCCACGACGAAGACGAGTGCATGATGGCCTTCTGCACAGTGCTCGGGGACGAGATCCCAGTGCCCTTCGAAACGGTCTTTCTGGGCATACCTGTCGACGTGATCGCCATCGGTGCGGGCCGAGCACCCGGGGTGGTGGCCACTTGCCGCCGCGGTAAGCAGACCGGCGATGTCGACCTGACGTCGCTGACGTTCCCGGGCGGCAGCATCGCGGCGTGGTTGCAAGCGGCCTACCTCCGGTACTTGGGCCACGACCTGGTGAGCAGCGTTGGCCCACCACCCGGGTGGCGCCTGCGATCCTGGGACCAGGGGTGATCCCGCGGGTCGTGAGACCGGATCACAGTGTGGCACCGACCCGAGGAACTCGATCGTGTTGACACCTGATTTCACCCGACGCGACCTGCAGAACGTCACGACGCCGAAGGCGCTGGCGCACGGTCGGGAACTCGCCGCGCAGGTCGAGGACCTTGATTGGGACGAGTATTCGCTGTGGGGTTGCATATCGTGCGAGGGGATCGGCGTCGGGGATCTGGTGATCCACTACACGGGTCGACCATTGACCGGCGAATGTCCATGCCCGGACGCGCGTGCCGCGGAACTGTGTGCGCACATGGCGGCCCTGGCGTTGGCATACCTTGGTGACGACACCGAGCTCGCTGATCGGCTCGTCGCCATGCCACACGGCGAACTGGTGGCGCTCGTCGTAGATGTGGCCGACCGTTCGGCCTGGGCGCGCCAGGTAATCTGGTCGCGACTTGCGCGTTGACGTGAGTGGCCTGCGGTGGTGACTTCTCTTCATGCACCAAGATTCGCTCTACCGGGGAGTGGGCCGGAGGTGTGACGGGTCCATCCGGAGCCGGCACAGACGAGTCCCCGAGTTCCCGATCTCATAGGAGCTCCCGGAACTCCGCGATGGTGAGCCCCGCCTGACGAAGAATCGAGCCCAGTGTGCCCCGTGGGATGTCTCGGCCACCATGCATCGGCACCACCGCCACGCGTCCGTCCGGATGCGCGACCTTGGCATGCGAGCCCTTGGTCGAGACGTGGACAAACCCAACGCCAACCAGCGCCTTGAGTACCTCCCGGCCCGTGACGGCAGGAAGCGACCGGCTCATGCAGAGAGGTGCAGATCGACCGTAGTGACCACCGGCCGGCTGAAGTGATCGGGTACAGGGGCGTCCTCGAACCACAGTTCCAGCGCCTCGGTCACCATCGCCAGTGCCTCTGCCTGCGTATCGCCGAAGCTGGAGATGTCGACCTCGAGGCACTGAGCGACGAAACGATCGTCCTCACGGCTGACCACAACGGTCACACTCAGCTGTGCGCTCATGCTGCTGATCCCTTCGTCTACTGCTGTTAGTCTGCCTCAACTCGGCGGTGTGTTCAGAAGTGGCTCATGACAAAGCTGCCCGAGGTCTTCCTCTGGGACGGCTCTGAGTTGTCCCTGTGGGGCTCGGTAATGCGATGCGGCGGTCTGACCTGCGCTCCTGGAGTGTTGGTCGGTCAGAGATGATCCTCGGATGCCGATGTTGTCGATCTTGTATCGGCTCCTGTGTTGTCTGTTCAGTCTGGTAGCCGTGCTGATGCGGCGGGACCTGAGCAAGGATGCCGAACTGCTGGTCTTACGGCACGAGAATGCCGTGTTGCGTCGACAGGTCACCCGAGTGCGCCACACGCCCGTCGACCGGGTGTGGCTGGCCGCCTTGTCCCGGCTGCTGCCGCGGCGCCGCTGGGCAGGAGTCTTCGCGGTGACTCCTGCCACGATCCTGGCCTGGCACCGTCGGCTGGTCTCGCGGAGATGGGACTACACGGCACGCCGCCGGCCCGGACGTCCCCCAACCGCACCGGCGATCAGAAAACTCGTGATTCGCATGGCAACGGAGAACCCCACCTGGGGACATCGGCGCGTGCAAGGCGAGCTGGTCCGGCTTGGTCATCGGATCGCCGCCTCCACGGTGTGGCAGATCCTCCGCGATGCCGGCATTGATCCCGCACCTCGCCGCTGCGGTCCGACCTGGAGACAGTTCCTCACCACCCAAGCCAAGGCCGTCCTCGCCGTGGACTTCGTGCACGTAGACACCGTGTTCCTCACCCGGATCTATGCGCTGATCGCGGTCGAGCATGGCTGCCGCCGGGCACATCTGATCGGGGTGACCGCACATCCGACCGGGGCGTGGACCACCCAAGCCGCCCGCAACCTGCTGATGGACCTCGGCGACCGAGCCACCACCATCCGCTTCCTGCTCCGCGACCGCGACTCCCGGTTCACCAACGCGTTCGACGCGGTCTTCGCCGCGGATGGCATCCGGATCCTCACCAGCCCACCCCAAGCGCCACGGGCAAACGCGATCTGCGAACGACTGATCGGAACCCTGCGCCGCGAGCTGCTCGACCGGGTCTTGATCATCAATGAACGCCACTTACGCTGGATCCTCGCCACATACCTGCACCATTTCAACACCGCGCGGCCACACCGGACGCTCGGGCAACTCGCACCAGCCCAGGCCGAGACCCATCCCCCACTCGTGATCAACCTCGCCGATCACCAGGTCCGCCGCAGACCGATCCTCAACGGGCTCACCAGTGAGTACCAGATCGCAGCATAATCGAACCGAACGCTGAAACCTGCAGCTCAAGCCCATAATCCTATATACGAGCCCCACAGGTTGTTCGGTGCATTAACGGTCTGAGACGGAGCCGTAGAAGGAGGCGATCACGTCGTTGAGTGCGTTGATGGCGGGGTCGTCGCCGTAGCGGGTGCGGGCTTCGTGGTAGAGCTCGTCGGCGACGGTGGACAGGCTGTTGACCGACCGGCGGTCGATGCTGAATGCCTTGTGTGCCCATTCGGTGGCGCCGTCGATGTCGCCATCCCGGAGGGACACGATCGACAGGGTGAGTTTGGCTTCGCTGGCGCGCATGGGGCTGCGGTCGGTGCCGTCTGGGCGGGCGGAGAGCCGGAGGATTTCGTGGGCGTTCTCGGCGGCGTGGGTGTCGTCATGGGCGATGCGGTAGCAGTCCATGGCGTAGAAGTCCCACTTCGTGGGGTCGATGACGAAGTGGTTTTCCGGGTGGGAGGGGTGCTCGTGGTCGCTGAGGAGCCGGGCGCCTTGGTCGAGTGCTCGCCGCACCTCGCTGCGGTTGCCCATCCGAGCGTGTGCTTTGGCGGCTTGGGCGGCGAGCTGGATTGCCACGGAGGCGTGTGGTGCGGCGTTGATGCCGGCCTCGACATAGTCGGGGACGGAGCGTAGGCGGCCTTGGGTGATGGCGAACCAGGCGCTTAATTCGTAGGACCAGGCGACGATTTCGCCGTGGCCGGCTTCGCGGCCGAGTTGGAAGGCGGCGGTGCGGGCGGTCTCGGCGTGGCGGGCGAGGCCGAGGTCGTAGTTCAGGCAGCCGATGAGCAGGGATAGCCATCCGGCGATGACCAGCAGTTCGCGGTGTTCAGCGAGTCTGGTGGGTCCTTGGAGGAGCTGCTGGACGTATTCGAGCTGGTGGTGCGCGTCTGCTCGGAGTTCGTCGGCGGGTCGGGAGACGTATTCGCAGCACAGTTGCTCGGTGATGACGGTGAGCTGATCGATCGTGTCGCGGCCGACATCGGTGCGGTGGATCTTGCGGATCAGGTCACTGAACACCAGCGGATCACGCCCGGGCAACAGCAGATCCGGTGCGGGTGTCTTCGTGGTGGCGTAGGCGGCGATGAGCTGGCCGTTTGCGTTGAGCGCTCGGTCCAGTCGCTGCACGGTGCCCTCATCGGGGACGAACGAGTTCTGCTCGGTACGGCTGATCTGGCTCTGGCTCCAGTTGGCCTGTTTTGCCAGTTCACCTTGCTTGAGGCCGGCTTGGGTGCGGAGGCGGCGCAGGGTGTCACCGAACGTCTCCACCGACCGGGCCACCTCCTGAATATGCGCATGTGATGCGCGCATGCCGCATTTGCTCGCGTGCAGCTCAGCGTAGCCCGCAAGCTGAGCGCAGCGCGGGCAGTCGCCCGTTGGCAGGCGGAAGAGAGGAGGCAGTCATGTCCCTGTACGTGGTGGTTCATCCGAGGTTTGGCGATACGGCTCGGGTGGCCAGCGATGAGCGGCATCGGCCACAGCTCGTGGCCGACATCGGGACAGGAAGCGCGGTGTCGATCCAGATCGATGACGAGCCGGGCAGCACGGAGTTGGCGGCACGGTTCGCGCGGTCGCTGGCGGCTGCGGCGTTGCGGTTCGCGCAGCGGTGTGAGGAAGCGATTCCGGGCCCATCGGTGGCGTTGCCGGTGATGTGCGGCGAGGTGGGCACCGCTGGCGATCTGTGATCAGGGCCGAGCGGCTGGGGGAGCGGAGGCAACCGAGATGAGCGGGTCATCGAAGGTGGAAAGCGTCCTGCGAGTCAGCGAGGAGGAGTGGCGGGCTGTGCTGGCGGCAGCCCGGGACTTGGCGGAGAAGGTGTCGTGGCTTAGTTGCCGGTTGGCCGCTGTGGAGCGGCGGCTGGACTCTGGCGATCGGCAAGGATCCGCTCGACCACGGCCATCCGATCGGTGAGGTCGTCCACGGAACGGCTGACCTGGTTAAGCAGTTCAAGAAGTTCGGAGAGAGTGATGGATTCATCCGCGCTGGGTTGCCGCAGGACGTACGCGCCCTTGCCCTGCCGGGACACGACCAGTCCTTCTGTGGCCAGTTGCCGGATGGCGTCTCGCGCGGTCATGACGGCGATGCTGTATCGGGCGGTGAGTTCGGCGAGGGTAGGGAGCTGGTCACCGGGCTGGTATTTGCCGGTCGCGATGGCTTGGCGTAGATCGTCAGCTACGCGCTGGTACGCCGGTCGCGGGTCAGCGTGGTCCATCTCCATACCCCCACAGTACCGCGTGAGCTAGCAAAGCCATAGATCACCCATTTGGAGGCATGACGGACGGCATGATCGATAGTTTACTAGTTGACATAGCAAAGACGGATGTCCTGTGAACCTGTGGGACACCGTAGAAAGTAAGGAGTATTGATCATGGGTGCGCCAAGGAACACGCGACTGCCGGCGGATTTCGATGAGTGGTTTCCGCAGGGTCTGTACCTGGTCGGCGAGATCACGGCGGTCACCGAGTACCAGTCGGCGGAGGACAAGGCACGCAACCGCCCGGTGCGGCCTCGGATTGATGAGGTAAGTGGTCTGCCGCTGTTCCGGGGCACGTTCGCTGACCCCTCGGCAGAGAAGGACCGGGAAAAGTCGGTCACGGTGGAGTTCGCCTGTGCTCATCAGCCGGTGCCGCCACCGGCTGTGCCGGGTGTGCCGTTTCGGCCGGTGGCGCTGGAGAGCATGACGGTGACGCCCCGCGCGGAGGCCTCTGGTCAAGCTAAGTGGATCACATGGGTGATCCGGGCTACCGGAATGACAGCGCCCGGTGGCGCCTCGACCATAGGGACGGCTGTAGGCAAGCTGCCGTCGAGTAAGTCCGCTGCGGGCCCGGCCGAGGGGGCGGGGAGGGCTGCGGCATGAGTGGTCATGACGTGGCGGAAGGGCTGTTAGTACACCCAAACGGGTCACGGCGAGCAGTGCGGCCGGCGCGGTGGTTGTTGTTTCCCTCGGATGACCGCGCGCATGTGTTGGCCGATGGTGATCGACCGTTGGGGGTGCTCATCGCGCTGTGTGGGGCGGTGCTGCCGATGGTGACCCCGGAGTACGGCCATTCACCCAGCGGACGATGCCCCTCTTGCAACGAACTCCTTCGCCAGGACGTGGACTCCTCGGAGCACAGCGGGGGAGGAGGACGCAATGACCGTGGCACTCCGGTCCGGGACTAAAGGACGGGGCGTGCAGGCAGTAGGCCGGGCTGGTGCGCCGGGATTGCCGGTCGGCACGCGGATACAGCTGCGGGAAGGAACGCGGCTTACCGGGACGGTGATGGTATGTCCGCCCCCGGAGTGGTCGTTTGGTCTGCTCGGTCTGTTCTCAGTGCGGCTGGATAACGGTATCTGGCAGATCTGTAATGCCAACGACGTGACCGTGCTTGCACCGCAGGCAGAGGAAACCGATCAGTGAGAGAGCACAAAAACTCATAGAAAGGGAAACTAACGCGCCTGGTGTGGTGCGGCGATGCCGCACGCCCACGTGACGTGAATCGGTGACGTACGCGCAGAAGCGGATTCTTCGGCTACCAACCTTGTCCGCTTCTGCGCTGTCCACCCAGTCAGGAGTGAACAGTAATGAGGATACGCAGAACAACTGCGCACAGCGCAAGTCCCCTGTCCGGTCGGACGGAGAACGGCGTCGCGCCGACCATCGTGATCACCTTCGGCACGGTGGGGGGTGGTCGGTGATGGAGTTGTCCACGATCGCTGCGGTGGTGGCGGGCGCTGGCGTGTTGGGTGTGGTGGTGTGGGTGCTGGCCACCCTCGGTAAGGCGCTGATCAAGGTCGCTGAGGCGTTGGCCGCGGCTGCGGCGGTGTTCTTCGCCGTATGGCTGGTGATCAAGATAGGGGTGTGGGCACTCCGTCAAACGATCACACATTGGCGCACGAGCCTGGTCATCGTGGCGGTGCTGGCGTGGTGGCATTGGTGGGGATGGGCTTCGCTGATGATCACCGCTGGTGGGGTCGCTGGCGGGCTCATGGGGTGGCGGCTGGTGGACCTGGTGTCCTTCGATGCCTGGGCGGGTCGACACCTGCGGTCCTGGTGGCTGCGCTGGAGCGTCTACACACCCAAGCTGCCGCAGTGGCTGCACGCCTGCGGGCTGGGCATCAAGCAGAACACACCGTCGGTTGTCGTAGCGCTCACACCCCTTGGGCGCGCCCTCGGTGGCAGCCGACGCCCGCTGCCTGCACAGCTGCCAAGGGTGCTTGGTGTGCGCTCCGGTGGATCCTGGGACGAGGTTCGGGTACGGCTGGTGCCTGGCCAGAAACCGGAAGACGTCGATGAGGCCACCCGGGCGCTGGCCTGCGCTCGACGTGTGGCGCGCTGCCAGGTCCGCGAACTAGCACCCAACG
The DNA here is from genome assembly GCA_050699835.1 of Pseudonocardiaceae bacterium. Lineage (GTDB taxonomy): Bacteria > Actinomycetota > Actinomycetes > Mycobacteriales > Pseudonocardiaceae. The sequence goes on from JBOHFW010000152.1 coordinate 7,456, forward strand.
TGGTCTCGATCGATTTTCAGCGCCGCAATCTGCTCGCCGACCCAGTGGCCTGCCCCGACTTGGCGGGATTAGCCGAGGTCCCGGGCTCGGCCGTTGATCTGCGGCAGGTGTGGTCGGGGCGGACTGAGTACGGACAGGACTGGCATGTCCCGCTTGCTGGGGGTCACACCCTGGTGGCCGGGGCGACGGGGGCGGGGAAGAACTCGGTGATGTGGTGCCCGCTGGTGGCGATTGCTCCGGCGATCCGGGATGGGCTGGTGCGGGTGTCGGGGATCGATCCCAAGGGCATGGAACTGGCTTACGGGCGGCGGATCTTCACCCGCTACGCCGGCACCGGCACCGACGCCGTAGCAGTGCTCGATGAGCTGATTGCGGCGATGGACATCCGTAAAGCGGAGTTCGCGGGCCGGGTGCGCTCGGGGCCGATCAGCCCGCAACATCCGCTGGAACTGTTGGAGTTTGACGAGATCGGCGCCCTGACCAAGTACACCGACCGCAAGACCCGGGAGGCGATCACCGAACGGGTGGCGTTGCTGACCACCCAGGGCCGAGCGCTGGGATTCACCGTGCGCGGGTACGTGCAGGAACCCACCAAAGACACCGTCCCCGTCCGGGAGCTGTTCCCGCGTCGGATCTGCCTACGAGTCTCCGCGAAATCCCACGTCGGGATGGTGCTCGGCGACCAGGCCTATGAGCGTGGCGCCTGGGCCAACCGGATCACCGAAAACGAGGCCGGCGTCGGCTACGTCTTCGGCGAAGGCCTCCGCGAACCCTTGCGCGTCCGGGCCGGGTGGGTCCCCGACGAGACGATCAAGCACCTCGAAGCGTTCGTCACCGGCCCGATCACCCACGACACGGCGGTACTGCCTTTCCCCACTCCACCGACCGACCCGACCGGCTCGACCGGCTCGACTCGCGGAGGTGCCGCATGACCACCATCTCATCCACAGGCATCACCTTCGTCCAGGCAGCTGAGCGGCTCGCCATGCACCTGGTTCACCACCAGCTCCCGGAACCGGCCTTGATGGGAGTAACGCTCATGTGGGGGCACCCCCAGGTCAGGGTGCAGCTGCACTCCCAGAGCCTGGCCGATGTCGTGGCCGGGCTGCTGATCTGGACCCGGACGCTGAGCACGGTCACCGTCGAGGCCTGGCGGGTCCCTCAGGGCGGCCGGGTGCAGCTCTCGATCGCCAGCACCTTGGCCAGCCCTACCGGCGGGGTAATAGAGCTGGACGTCTACGGCGACTGCGCTCACGACCCGATCCTGATCACTGATCTCGCACCTGGCGAGAAACGCGTCGTATCCCTGGGAGAGCTACGCGCGTGGGCCGCGAGTAATGCGGGCGCTACCAGCGAAGGCGGCGCGGCATGACGATCGCGACCGAGACCATGGCGGAATCACCGACGGCGCACACCAGGGCCGAGCGACTGCGCCAACCCCTGGCCGCTGATGTCCTGGTGGCGGTGGCCGATCAGCACGGGGTGTGCGTGCGGCCGTTCACGATGGAGGTCGGTGACCCGGCCACGGGTGAGCTGCGGTACGTGCCGCTGCCCTGCGGGTCCACCCTCGAATCAGTGTGCGGGCCGTGTGCCCGTAAGGCCAGGGCGCTACGGATAGTGCAGTGCCGCGAAGGCTGGCACCTCACCGAAGAACCCACCCTCGACCCGCAGCCGCCCACCGCTGAGCAGCGGACTCAGTTGACCACGCGGGCCGATCTGGTCACCCAATATCGGGGCGCGGTTCAGGCCGGACGGGATGGGGACGCCGAGGAGCTGCGGGAGGCTATCCGGGAGGCGGATGAGAAACTTCGGCAACTCGGTGTCCGGGGCCGTCTGCCCGCACCCGAGCTGCCTGGACAGGGTTCACGTAAGCGGTCTACCCGGCGTCGGCAGGATGCGCCGAGTTTGCCCACCCGGCGGATCAGCAAGACTACTGTGGGGCGGGAGTACGCCGGGCGGTTCCGGCCCTCCATGTTCCTCACCCTGACCTGTGACAGCTACGGGCGGGTGCACCAGGACGGCACCCCAATCGACCCGCCGAGCTACGACTACCGGCGGGCGGCGCGGGATGCGGTGCACTTCGCCTCGCTAGTGGATCGGTGGTGGCAGAACCTGCGCCGGGTCGTCGGCTGGGACGTGCAGTACTTCGCCACCGTCGAACCCCAACGCCGGGCCGCACCACACCTGCATGCGGCGTTGCGCGGGTCGATCCCGCACGAGGTGATCCGCCAGGTCACCGCCGCCACCTACCACCAGGTCTGGTGGCCCCACCACGACCACCTCCTCTACACCGAGGGCCGACTACCGGTCTGGGAACCCACCGTCAAAGGCTTCGTCGACCCCGACACCCGCCAACCACTCACCACATGGGCGCAGGCGCTAGAGCAAGTGCAGGAGCCAGCGCACGTAGTCAGCTTCGGGCCTCAGGTGCACTCCAAAGGCATCCTTGGCGGCACTGATGACGCTGGCCGCCACCTTGGATACCTCACGAAATACCTGGTCAAAAGCGTGAGTGAGATCGTCACCCCGCACACCGACGCGCAACGCCGTCACGCCGACCGCTTGCACGCCGAACTATCGGTGACGCCGTGTTCACCTTGCTGCGCGGTGTGGCTGCTCTACGGAATCCAGCCCCAGAGCACCACCTCCAAAACAATGCCCGGGCATTGCAAGGGTCGCGCGCACCGCCGGAGCACCCTGGGCCTGCCCGGTTGGCGGGTCCTGGTCTCTCGGAAATGGTCCGGCAAAACCCTCGCCGACCACCGTGCCGACCGGATGACCTTTGTCACCCAAGCCCTTGCGGCAGTCGGAATCGAGAAACCCACCCACAACACGCTGATCTGGCGCAAACTCGCGCCCGGTGACCCCAATGTGCCACCCCGGGCCCACCTGCTCATGCACGCCATCGCCGAACGCATCGCCTGGCGAGCTGAGTACGACCGCGCGATGTTAGCCGCGAACGGACCACCACCCAGTGTCGATGTTTCGGCAGTCCCACAAGCAGCGTGATGACCGGGGGAGGGGCAGACGCATGAGCAACAAGTCATCCAACAATGTTCGGGAGTTGGCCCAGCTGATGACCGTTCCCGAGATTCTGGCGGCGCTCGGTGGGTCCGTGTCACGAGACACCTTCTACAAGTGGCGGCAGACCGGTAAGGGACCCCGGTGCTTTACCCTTCCGAATGGGGAACTGCGCTGCACCGTCACTGACTTTACGGAATGGCTCAACGGGTTACGGGGGGCGGCGGCGTGACCACCACGTTCAAGGTGCGGTTCTGGGAGATCGCGGACTGGGCGAAGTCGAAAGATAAGAGGAAAAAGAAGGGCCGTCCCTACGGTGTCCGGTGGGTAACGGAGAGCAAGTCACATTCGGAGTGGTATGCCACCAAGGCTCTCGCGAATAGCCGACGCTCGGAGTTGATGCAAGCGGCCCGGGAGGGCGAACCGTTCGATATCGAGTCCGGGTTGCCCGCTACCGAATTGAAACGGCGAAACTCGCTGTCCTTCGTCGAGTTCGCGCAGTCCTATATGGATATCAAGTGGCCGGATGCGGCGGCGAAGACGCGGACCAGCACGGTGGATGCGCTGGCAACAGCGGGCACCGTGTTTGTTCGCGACGCTGGGGGCAGACCGGAGGCGACTGACCTTCGGCGGTTGCTGACATCCACGCTACTGCCACCGACGACCCGTCATAAGGAGTTGTCGCCGGACGATTGAGAGGTTGTTGACTGGATCGTCCGGCACTCGCGTCCGCTCTATGACCTGACCGACGTCGTGGCGATGCGGGACATGCTGGACGCCTTGGCGACGAGGCTGGATGGCAAGAGCGCGGCGGCCACGGTGTACCGGCGGAAGCGCGCGGTGCTGTTCAACATGCTGTCCTATGCGGTGGAGCGCGAGCTGCTGCCGGACAATCCAATGACCAAAATCAAGCGGACCGCTCCCAAGATGACCGAGGAAGTAGACCCGCGCGTGGTCGCCAACCCGGCACAGGTCAGGCAGTTGCTGACGGCAGTGACCTACGTCGGGAGGCGTAACCGGGACCGGGGCGCGCACCTAACCGCATTCTTCGCAGTGGGCTACTACGCGGCGGCACGGCCAGCCGAAGGATTGGCGCTCCGGGAGCGGGACTGCCCGCTACCGGCGCAAGGCTGGGGAGAACTGGCGCTCGGCGAGTCGCGGCCGGCGGCGGGTAAGCGATGGACGGACTCCGGGGAAGTGCACGACCGGCGAGGCCTCAAGCACCGTGGGAGAAAAGAGGTCCGGTTGGTGCAGATCCCGCCGGTCCTGGTGAGCCTGCTGCGCGAGCATTTGGACCGTTTCGGCGCCGGACCCGATGGGCGGCTATTTCGGGCACCGGGCGGCGGTGTCGTTTCCTCCTCGACCTACTTCCGCGTCTGGGACGAAGCTCGCAGGTACGCCCTAACACCATCGCAGGTCGCCTCGCCGCTGGCCGGACGCCCATATGATCTGCGGCACGCCGCTGTGTCGTTGTGGCTTAACCGGGGTGTGCCGGCGCCCGAGGTCGCTCAGCGGGCCGGTCACTCGGTGGACGTGCTGCTCAAGGTCTACGCCAAGTGCATCGAGGGCGATCGCATTAAGATCAATAACGTGGTCGAAGACGCGTTTGCCGAGTAGAACAGGACTCGCACGGATGGCCCTGGGTTCGCACCACGATCCGCACCACGCCGACCATCGGATGATCATGCATAGACGTGGGCTCGGCGTGCTTGTGCCGGCGCAACCCAGGGCTTTTCCGTTTCGCAATGGTTTCGCAATGGTTTCGCAGACGGCGGCAGACGGGGCCTGACCGCAGCCGACGCTGACAGACAACAAGATCCGTTCTTGCAACCGTTTATGCTGGCCAACGTCAGTTTTCACCTGTTAGTAGGTGGTGCCCCCGGCAGGATTCGAACCTGCGACACACGGTTTAGGAAACCGATGCTCTATCCCCTGAGCTACGAGGGCCGACCTGCGACTTTGGCGCGACCGGAGCCTACCGCCTTGGCTCTGGTCCGCGTCTGGTCCGTGGGTTTGGCTGGGCCGTAGAGTCCACGGCCGGCGCCGCGGGCAGTGTCTCATGGTCTTGCCCGGCCATGAGAGCGGCCGTGATCTGGTCATTGATCGTGTCCTCCTGTCCGTCGATGCAGTTGGCGTAGATCTTGAGCAGCACCGCCACGTCGTGACCGAGCCGCCGGGCGACCTCGGTGGCGGGGACGCCGTTGTTGAGCCAGAGCGATGCTGCCGCGTGCCGCAGGTCGTAGGGTCTGCTCGCCAAGGGGGAGTGGACCTGCTCGTCTGTGAGTGTTGAGACCCGTGCTTTCGCCCAGGCCCGCCGGGCGCTGGCTTCGTTGAACGGTCCGCCGCGCTCGTTGTGGAACACCCGTCCGGCTTCCCCGGCTCCGAAGGTGTCCAGGTGTGTGCGGAGCAGGCTGACCAGCTCGGCGGGGATAGGCACGATCCGCACCGCATTTGATGCTCGTCGCTTGAGCGCCCGACGGTCGCGGGCCTCGCCGTTGTCAGTCCACTCCGAACCAGCCCAGGGCTCTGACCGGGCAAGCTGGAGCCGTCCCCAGCCCGACGCTGGCAGTTCGCAGTCGCCGGCCCGCAGCCCAACCACCTCGGCCGGTCGCATGCCCGCGTAGTACAAGCACCCGAAAAACGCCACCAGGTACTCGCCGCGGCGAGGTTGGGACCGTACTGCGTCGAGCAGCCCGCGTACCTGTTTCGGGCTGGCGACGACTCGGCGGTCTACTGATTCCGCCACGTCGGGTGCGGTCCACTGCACTTGGTCAACCGGGTTGGTAGCCAAGAGCCGCCGCTCGACCGCGAGTCCGAGCGCGTTGTAGAACACGGCGCGCTTGCGGTAGACACTGGTCGCGGCCGCCGGCTTGCCATCTAGGCGCACCGTGAGCGCATCCAGCACACTGCGGATCACCGCCAGATCGCGCAGCGAGGACACTGGCCGAGATGCACTGGAGACCCATGCGAGTGCCTCGGTGACCTCGGTCGAGGGTTTAGCTGCGGTTCGGCGCCCGGCGTTGAAGGCCCACCCGAACAACGCCCGGCGGATGAGGGCGTCGTCGGGTCGGCCGCGTCGGGGCAGCAGCAGTGCCATGGTCACCGTCGTCAACGCTTCCGCGATGGACTTCCGGGATTTCGCCGCTGCCCTCGGCCATTTGATATCCACATAGGACACGGCGTGGTCAAACCACGGCACATCCCGCGCCCTGGATTCCGGCAGCCCGGTAGCTTCGTCGAACGCTTCTCCAGCGCGGGCAGCGGACATCAACTCAGCACGGAACGACTCGGCCAGCGCACGAGTCACAAACGTCTGTGCGTGTGATTGGCCGGCAACAAGCCACCTGACTTGATACGGCTTCTGTCGATCACGTTTCCGGATTCCCCACATCCGAAATTCATAGCTACTCACGTCACACACTCCTCCAGATCACACAACCATGAATCCAGGTCACGACGCCGAATACGGACATCGCCGTTAGGCAGCTTGAGTGCTTTCGGTCCCTGTCCGAGCTGGCGCCAGTAGTAGAAGGTCGATCGAGGTACACGCAGCTCGGCAACGACCTCGGGAATGGTCAGGTATTCCTCCGCCATCCTCGCTCCCATCGCGTTTCTTGTACTGGGACCTACGCCGCCTCCCGTGCCGCTTCTCGTCGTTCGTGGGCTCGGGCGGCTGCGGAGAGGGCGAGTGCGGTGTCCCCGTTGGTGAGGTAGCCGGTAC
>JBOHFW010000153.1:0-2289 GCA_050699835.1 Pseudonocardiaceae bacterium
GCTGCCGGCCCGGATGGTCAACGAGTTCGTCTACTGCCCGCGGCTGTTCTATCTGGAATGGGTCGAAGCCCGATTCGCCGACAACGACGACACTCGCCTCGGCCAGCAGGTGCACCGCAAGGTCGACGTCGAGTCCGGCGCGGCTCCCTTGCCCGAAGACGGCGAACTGCGTCAGGCCCGGTCGGTCACGCTCAGCTCGGAGCAGCTCGGGGTGATCGCCAAGCTCGACTTGGTGGAAGGTGATGGCGGCAGCGTCGTGCCGGTGGACTACAAGAAAGGCTCGCCCCAGCCGGATGGGTCGCCGTGGCCCAGTGACGAGGTCCAGGTCTGCCTGCAGGCGCTGCTGCTGCGCGAGCGCGGCTACCAGTGTGATCACGCGGAGCTGTGGTACGCCGAGACCCGCCAGCGGGTCCGGGTGGAGCTCACTCCGGAACGATTGAGCTGGGCGAGTGACCTGGTGGCCGACGCCCGAGCAGTGGCCGATCGGGCTACCGCGCCACTGCCCCTGGTCGACAGCCCCAAGTGTCCGCGCTGCTCGCTGGTTGGGCTGTGCCTGCCGGATGAGACCAACGCGCTGCTGGCCCGGCGCGAGCAGCCACCGCGCCGGCTGGTGCCCCGCGACCCCGACCAGCGGCCGATGTATATCACCGAGCCGGGATCGTTCGTGGGTGTCCGCGGCGGGCGGCTGGAGGTCACCCTGAAAAAGGAGAAACTGGCGTCGTGGCGCCTGCTGGACGTGTCGCAGCTGGCGGTGTTCGGCCGGGTCCAGATCAGCACCCAGGCGCTGGGGGAGTGCTTCGCGCGGGGGATCCCGGTGCTGTGGCTGAGCAGCGGTGGCTGGTTGCAGGGATTCGCGCTGGGGCAGCCGTCGAAGTATGTGGAGCTGCGGCGGCGGCAGACGGTGGCGCACGCCCAGGGCGGCGCCGGGCTCGCCCAGCGGATGATCGCGGGCAAGATTCTGAACTGCCGGACGTTGCTGCGACGTAACTCCCGGGGTGATGTGGCGTCCACGGTGGCGGCGCTCAAGCGTCTCGCTGAGCAGGCGCGCGAGGCGACCAACTTCTCCAGCCTGCTGGGTATCGAAGGCACCGCGGCGCGGATGTACTTCGCGGCGTTGCCGTCCATGCTGGTGGGTGGCGCTGAGCCGTTCGGTGCGGAGTTCTCCCAGCTGGGCCGCAACCGGCGGCCGCCGCCGGACCCGCTCAATGCGCTGCTGTCCTTCTGCTACTCGATGCTCACCAAGGACCTCGTCGCGGTAACGCTCGGCGTCGGGCTCGACCCCTACCTCGGCGTCTATCACCGATCGCGCTACGGCCGACCCTCGCTCGCGCTGGACCTCGCTGAGGAGTTCCGGCCCCTGATCGCCGACTCGGTGGTGATCAGTCTGCTCAACAACGGCTTGATCACGCCGTCGGATTTCATCCGGCGGGCCGGAGCGGTGTCGCTGACCGCGGAGGGGCGCCGTACCGTGATCAAAGCTTACGAGCGGCGGCTGGACACCCAGATTCGACACCCGGTCTTCGAGTACCGGATCAGCTACCGGCGGGTGCTGGACGTGCAGGCTCGGCTGCTGGCCGCGGTCCTGATCGGGGAGATACCGGAGTACCTCCCCATGGTCACCCGGTGACGTCGTGGCCCGCCGCCGCTACCTGATGGCCTACGACATCGCCGACCCGAAGCGGTTGCGGCGCATCTGCACCCTGATGGAGGACCATGGTGAGCGCCTGCAGTACTCGGTGTTTCTCTGTGACCTCACGGTCGCCGAGCTCGCGGAGCTGGAATCGGCCGTGGTGGAGGTGATGAACCTGCATGAAGACAGCGTGGTCCAGATCGACCTCGGTCCGCTCACCGCACCCGCCGCGGTACGCACCCTCGGCCAACCCCGACGCCTCCCGGCAACCGGCCCGCAGATCGTATGATCGTCGCGAGCGCGCCGGTACTGCCTCTGTTCCCGGGGAGCGCTCGCATGCAGGTCAGCGGTGTTTTCAGGGCTCTGCTGGGGATCGGTGCCCCGTGGTTAGACGCCACCCTGTTGGTGGCGCTCGCAAGAGTGGGTATCCTCGCAGCTCACAGGGCCCGTTTTCCGCGAGCCCTGTTTCCGGTCTCCACGACCGGACCCCATTGAGGCTGTGGCGCCCGTAGGTTGGCGTAGCCACCGCTGGCGAGCTGTTTCCGGTCTCCACGACCGGACCCCATTGAGGCCTGAGGGTGTTGCCAACATACGGACCACCGCAGGGATCTGTTTCCGGTCTCCACGACCGGACCCCATTGAGGCGATCACCGGGGCAC
>JBOHFW010000154.1:0-5437 GCA_050699835.1 Pseudonocardiaceae bacterium
GCCCGGCAGCATGCGATAGCCGACTTGGTGTCACGTATCCGGGACAGGAAACACCACGTCGCGGACGCGACGCGTCCAGGAGAAGGACGCGAACGCTCGGGCTATAGAGCACCGTTGCATCGGTGGACATGCCGGGTCAGGTGGAGGGGTGAGGTGGGCTGGAGCGGTGAGTGGCGACCCGGCGCATCCGTACCAGCAGTGCCGCCGAGGGGGTGACCTTGCCGCTCAAGTAAGTGGACAGTCGTGACACCGAAGTGCCGATCGCCGAGGCGAACTCCGCCCTGGCCATCCCGGACACCGCCTGCAACCGGGTGATCTCAGCGGCCACCGCGGCGCGCTCGGCGCGCTCGGCTCGAGCCCGGGCGGCGGCGAGCACCTCAACCATCACGACACCGACACCGTAGGGCCGTGACACCTCCAGCGCCTCCTCCATCCGCCGCGCGACCGGCCCCCACGGGTCCTCGCCGATCGCCGCGGTGAGCCGCCGCCAGTGCCCCAGGCCGCCCCGCTCCAGCGCGGTCAGGACCGCTTCGGTGGGCCAGACCTCGACCGGATCCTCCGGCGAGACGTCGATGTTGCGGAACGCCAGGCTCATCGCGGGCCCTCCACCATCGCCCTCGCCAGCCCGCGGCAGACCGAGACGACCTCGTCCCAGTCCTGCCAGCGCGCGGCGAGATTCTTGTACTGGCGAAGGTTTTTCGTAGTCGAGCGGTCCTTAGGAGCCGGCTCGGCGAGCTGACGGACAAGTTGGGACGCCACCCCGTCCCCGGCCCCGTGCTGGTCGGCGTAGTACTCATCGATGCTCGACAGCGTCCCGGCCGCATGATCGATACCCATCCGATCGGCCAACGCCGCGACGTCGAGGTAGTCACGAGCCTGGTTGCGGCGAAGGATGAGAAACGCCTTGACCCGCAAAGTCTCCTCAGAGGTCGGTACGGTGATGGACTCACCGGAGGGGAGCACAATCCGTACCGTCTCCAACGGGGTTCGCCGAATCAATTGCCGGATCCCGGTCTCGATTCCGCCGAGCTCCCCGAGAATGATCTTTCCTGGCGTGACGCGGTTGGTTACCCAGCCGTCCTGCGACTCGACCGCGTCAAGGACCGCATCGAAGCGATCGGCGAGATCCGCCAGTACATGATCATGATCATAGGAGTCGCGGTGACCCGCATAAAGAGCGGCCGCCGAGCCACCAACGAGTACCGCGTCGGGAACCAGCACCTGCAAGCGTGCGGCAGAGCGCAATACCCGCATCAAGGTGGGGTTGTGCACTCCCGCCAGATCGTCGACCACAATCTGATCATACCAGATCTGATACAGGCACGGGCGCTCAAACGCGAGCTCCGCAAGCAACTGCGACGGCCCGGTGCTGGTCGCCGTCAATGTGATCGACGACCTGGAATACCGGGTCCGGGCCAACGTCGGTCCCGCGATCTTCCGCCAGATGCCGCGGCGGAGTTTCCTCGTCGGGCGTGTGGTGCCGGTGGGGACACAGTGGCTGCTCAGCGGGGTGTCGGCACGCTTCCCCACGTCCGAGCGCGCGAGGCTGATGCGCCTCGCCGCGGGCATGGCGCTGACGCTCGCCGTGCTGGCCGTCGTGGGTTCGGTCGATGCTCCGCACGGGGTGGCCACAGGGTGCGGCTGGAGTCCCCGCTTCGTGGTGTCGAGAAGTGATCGCAGGAGGGAGTGGGCGAGGGGGCGATCAGTTCAGCGAGCCTAGACCCGCCGGTCGCCCTCGCAGGCTGTCGAGGAGGCCATCGGCGGGGAACACGAAACGCTCGGCCTCGGTGCCAGCGATAGTGGCCGAGTCCTGCCACTGTGTTGCGGCAGCGAATAGGTCGTCAGCGGTCATCCCCCTCAGCTGCTCCCGCGTGATCCCCATGGTCGTGAGTAGATCATCGAGGCAAGGTTTGTTCGTGGCAGGCAGGGGGTCATGGGTCATGGTGATCTCCTTAAGTGTTAGCCGTGCGTCATGCAGGTGTCTTGCATAGCGGTGCCAAACCAAGGTCGCGGCAGCGGGTGGGCTGACCCGCGCACCGGATGCAAGCTGCCTAGCGACCCGGAAGTAAACCATGGCCGACACCATCCATACCCAGCGGCCGTAAGGTCCTCGGCATGCGGATCACCACGTGGTGGCCCGAACGGGTCGAACACCCGGTCCTTACGCCGTCACCAAGCCTCGCGCTCGCGGGGTGCGCTACCGAGTCGGCTACCGAGGTGGCTGCTGAGCCTGGCTTGAAAGACGCGTCGGGAAGCTCGGCGGTGGCTGACCGTGTGCTGCGCGTGGGTCGTGACGGTCTACCAAGCAGAGGTCCGAGCTGCTCGCGTCTACCTGCGATTTCCGCTCGCTGAGCGGGCGTGGCGTTTCGGGCGATCGTGGTGGCCGGGACGTCGCGGGTCGGCGGGCTGGCGCTGCTGCACGTGCTCGGCCTGCGGTCACCGGATGGGCTCGCCGAGCCGATCGCCCGAGCAATCCCGGCCGATCGGAACGCCATGCCTGGCACCGTTCCGATCGGGGTATCTTCGGAAGGAGTCGGCGGCGTCCCGAGCACGGGGCACCCTCGACGATGAGGGTAGGAGGCTGGTGTGAGCTTCGCGGATAAGTTCAGGGACAAGATTCAGGTGCTGCGCGGTCGCATGAAACGGAACACTGGCGAGGTCACCGGCAGCAGGCGCCTTCAGGCCGAGGGTAGGGCCGATGAGGTGATGGGCAACCTGAAGCAGGCCGGCGAGAAGGTCAAGGACGCATTCCGCGGGCGGGGTACTCGCCCTCGCCGCCGTCGCCGCCAGTACTAACTAGTTGCTCTGCCCATCGAAGTCGCCCTCGGCCTGCTCGCGCGCTATCGAAAACCGAACGGTGACCGACTACGCCATCGGCATCATCATGAGCCGCACCGGCGCCACTCCAGACCAGGCCCTTGCCCAGTTACGCCAGTTGTCACCGTGGCGGATCGGCGACATTCGTCAAGTCGGCGATGTGAGGCTGGTTGATGATCGCTCGTGCTACCTGTGAGAGCAGTCGGTTGTGGTTGCGGGCGTGGGTGCGCATCAGGGTGAATGCTTCGGTGAGGCTGATGTGTCGGCGTTCGGCGAGGATGCCTTTGGCCTGTTCGATCACGAGGCGGCTGTTGAGCGCGGTCTGGAGTTGTTCGGTGACTATTTCGCTGTGTCGTAGGGCGCGGACTTGCAGGATGCTGATGGTGGCCACGTTGGCGAAGGACCGCGCTATCTCGGTGGCTTCGTCCGGGATGGCGCTGGGCGAGCAGCGGAACAGATTCAATGCCCCGAGGGTCTGCTCGCGCAGCCGCATCGGCACCGCCTGGACCGCGGCGAAGCCCTGCTCGCGGGCGGCGGTGGCAAATCGTGGCCACCGTTGCGGGGCCGCGGTCAGATCGGCGCAGGCTACGTTCTGGCCGCTGTGGTAGCAGTCCAGGCAGGGTCCTTCCTCATTTTGGAGTTGGAACAGCTCCAGCAGGCGGGTTTGCTCGGTGGACGCGGCTACCAGATTGAGGGTCCCCCGGGGGTCGACCAGCAGGATTCCCGCCGCGTCAACATCGAGGAGCTGCACACAGCGCTCGGTGAGGGTATGCAAGAACTCGATGCCGTCGAATCCCAGCACGAGGGTGTCGGCCAGTTCGACCAGGGTCTGGATGATGCGTTGGTCAAACATCTACCTCTGCTCCGTTTCTGATCTCAGCCGCCGGAGCCCGCTGCACCTGCGTTGTCGGTATCTGGGTCAAACCGTAGCCTGCGCTCGACCACATCACTGGCCACCTGCGACAAGCGGCGCCCGGTGAGGTAGGCGTGGGCACGCAACCGCAAAAACGCCACGGTGAGGTCGCTGTCTAGCTGCACCGAGATCATGCCGGTGGCCTGGTGGACCTCGGCCCAGTGGTACTCGAACCCGCTGCTGGGCAGGTCCGGCCCCTCGACCGTGTCCGGTCCCGACAGATGATCGAGTACCCGCGGCAGAACCGCCTCGGCGAACAGCAATGCCTCGGCCAGTTCGGCAGCCGACAGCTCGCTCTCCCGGCTGCGGTGGATCTCCAACGCACCCACCGCGATTGCCCCCATCACCAGCGGGAACGCAAACACCGCCGATACTCCGGCCGCGACCGCGGCGGGGGCGAACGCCGGCCACCGTTGCACGCTGGAATCACTGCCCAAAGCAGGCACCAGCACTGGGTGATCTTCCCCCAACGCCTCGGTGCCCGGACCCTCCCCGAGCATCACCTGCAGCTCCGCGACCTGCTCACTAACCGTAGTGGTGACATACAACGGCTCACACAAACCCAGCTCGCCCTTCAAATACAGGCCCACCCCGTTGGCCTGCACCGCCGCCGCACACGCCACACACACATGACGGACCCCAACCGGCATGCCCTCAGCACTGGCGAGCTCGTTGATCGCCGCCAACACCCTGGCCTCCCGGTCCACAGCTGCCACCGCTTCCTCGTCAACGGGCCTCGCCTACCCCGTCCGACGCTAGGCCCCAGTCATGCCGGTGATGACGACGGCCCCCGCGGTTACGCTTTTTTGAGTGTCGGGGCTCAAGCTACCGGGACGCTCCTACCCCTCGGGGGTGTTGGTACGGGAGGCGAGTCTGTAACGTTCCACAGGTAGCCTTGGACCTCGGCGACGCCCCAATGCGTCTGCTGGAGGGTAGGTTCTTTCGGTGCACTCAGAGCACCCCGGTCAGGGGATATCCCCCATCGGGCGGCCACTATCTCCGATATCAACGATCCCGGTGGCTGGTGTTCCTTTTGCGGTAGCACAGAGTCATCGCATGCGCAGGTGGACTCCTTGTCCCGCCGCGGATCCCCGTCCCGCTGTCGGCCTACGGCGGTATCGGGCATTCATTGCAGCACGCCAGACCAGGAACCATCACCGCCATCACCGGCCTGACCTCCGTGATCTCCGGCGAGCGCAGCGACATGGGACCGGGCCGCTTGGCTTGATGGCCGGCGACACCCGGCACCCTGACTGGGGGATCCACCATGACAACCTCGACCCAACTCGACCCGCCCGTCCCGGCAGCAGCGGCCGGCCCACAACCGATCCTGGACGGGCAGCGCACCCGGGCACAGCACCTGCTGGTCAAGATCTTCGTGGTGGCGCCGTTGTTGGCGTTGATCGCCGCGATCCCGCTGGCCTGGGGATGGGGCCTGGGCTGGACCGACACCGCTCTGGCCCTCGGCTTCTACGTGCTGTCCGGTCTTGGGGTGTCGGTGGGGTTCCACCGCTACCTCACCCACGGCGCCTTCAAGACCAGCCGTCCCCTGCGCATCGCCCTGGCCGTGGCGGGCAGCCTCACGTTTCAGGGCCCGGTGATCGAGTGGGTCGCTGACCACCGACGCCACCACGCCTTCGCCGACAAAGACGGTGACCCGCATTCTCCGTGGCGGTTCGGCACCACCTCGGTAGCGGTGGCCAAGGG
>JBOHFW010000155.1:0-13417 GCA_050699835.1 Pseudonocardiaceae bacterium
GACTGTGGGTCGGCCCGTCGCGCCGCTTCAACGTCGGCCTGCACAGCCCGTTCGACCAGCAGTTCCTCCTCGCCGATGATCAGGTGCAGCGGTGCGGTCGCGCCCCCAGGTGAGTTCACGCCGCCTATCCTCGCATCGCGCGGTGACCCGATCACCAGCTCCCGGATGGTGGACTTCCATTGGGCGGTCGGTACCGACTGACGTACGGTGAGAAGCACAACCGAATACAGCTCATCCAGAGGGGCAGAGGGATCGGCCCGACGAAGCCCCGGCAACCGACGCCAGCTGACGCGCATGTCTCCATCCCGCGAGGTCGCTTGCGATCACGGTGCCAATTCCGACCCGCCATGCGGGAGAGATGAGGAGAGGACCTCGCGATGACTGGCATACTCGACCAGACGACTACGGCTGCCCTCGACCTGGGAGCGGCCCGCCAACTGGTGTGCCGGGAATGCGGATTCAGCACAGCATTGGCTGCGGAGTTCGCCTGTGCCGAGTGCTTCGGGCCGCTAGAGGTCGGTTACGAGTTCGGCTTCATCACCCGTTCGGATATCGAATCCGGACCACCGTCGATCTGGCGCTACCGCAAGCTATTGCCGGTACCGGACGACGTCGACGCACACCCGAACACGCAACCCGGCCTGACCAGACTGATCCGCGCCGACCGGCTCGCCGAGGCGCTGGGACTGCGCCGGCTGTGGGTCAAGGACGACACCGGCAACCCGACACACTCCTTCAAGGACCGGGTGGTGGCGGTCGCGTTGGCCGCTGCCCGGCAGCTCGGTTTCCGGGTGCTGGCCTGCCCGTCGACCGGCAACCTCGCGAACGCGGTGGCCGCTGCGGCCGCCCGGGCCGGCTGGAAGTCGGTCGTGCTCATCCCCTCGTCCCTGGAGCGAGCCAAGGTACTCACCACTGCGGTCTACGACGGCGCGCTGATCGCGGTGGACGGCACCTACGACGACGTCAACCGGCTCGCCACCGAGCTTGCCGCCGAGCATGAGGACTGGGCGTTCGTCAATGTCAACGTCCGTCCCTACTACGCCGAGGGCTCTAAGACACTGGGGTATGAGGTCGCCGAGCAACTCGGTTGGCGGCTGCCCGAGCAGGTCGTTGTGCCCATCGCATCGGGCTCGCAGTTGACCAAGGTGGACAAGGGATTCCGTGAGCTGATCGAATTGGGCCTGGTACCACCTTCGCCGTACCGCGTATTCGGGGCTCAAGCCACGGGCTGCGCACCGGTGTCCGCTGCTTTCAAAGCGGGGAGCGACGTGGTCGCACCGGTTCGACCGGACACCATTGCTCGGTCGCTGGCCATCGGCGCACCTGCCGACGGTCCCTATGTGCTGGATACCGTCCGGCGCACCGGCGGAGCAATCGAGGACGTCACCGACACCGAGATGGTCGAGGGTATCCGGCTGCTGGCTCGTACCGAAGGCATCTTCGCCGAGACCGCCGGCGGGGTGACGGTGGCCTGCGCGAAGAAGCTGGCTGATTCCGGGCAGCTGGATGCCGACGCCGAGACTGTGCTGCTCATCACCGGTGATGGGCTCAAGACCCTGGACGCGGTGGAGCATCATCTGGGACCAAAAGCCACCGTGGCGCCGCACACCAAAGCAGTCCGCGAGGCCCTCGAAAGCTGATCAGGCTGCCTCCCGCTGACATCGTCGGAATAAATCCCACCGATCATTAATAGCGCACGGTACAGTCTCGCTGACATATGGTGATGGGCTCCTCACAGCCCGGGCCATGAACCGCGAAGGGAGCGTGCCGCTGATGGTCGCTTCGTCATCTGCGTCGCCCAGCTCGTGGAAGCCAACGGCGCGTACCCTCGGAGCGCTATTCGCCGGATCCGCGGTGACCCTTTCCGCCACCGTCTTGCACGGAGGTTCGTTATTGCTCGCCGGGGACGGGACGAGGTTCGTCACCGGGCCGTCCGCGGGCGCAGCCGTCACCCACCCTCAGCAGCTGCCCCCGGCGAGTTCCACCGCGTCGCTCTCCGAACCGGGTCAGGCCGCCCCATGGACACCGGGCGCGACCCCACAATGGAGTTCGCCGCTCAAGGACCTCCCGGTACGACGGGCACCTGTCCTGGAGACCCCCCAATACAGCGGCCCCGCTGCACCAGCTTCTGTCGCAGCCACCTCAACAGCACCGAACGGCTCTTTTACAGCAAGTCCCACTGCGCCGGAGAGCGGCACCGCCGCGGCACACACCGGCGCCACCGAAGCCGCCCCCCAGGCCGCTAATCCACAACACGGGCCGGTGGATGGCCTACTGGGCAACGTTCTCGACGCCACGAGAAGGACCTCGCGCTAACGCGATATCCGGCTTCACAGAGGGAGCCGGAGTTCCATTACTCGCTACAGCCGCCGTCACCGCCACGGGTTGAATTCTGCGCTTAGCGCGGGTCAGCCCCGCCCCCGCGAGGAACGATCTGAAGGCTAGAACCACCCACGACGGCGATGTCCCCGCTCTGGTCGGTGCGCATCACCCGAGTACCGGCCCGGGTCAGCGCATTGAGGACGTGTGGGCTGGGGTGGCCGTAGCGGTTGCGCGCTCCAACGCTGACGATCGCCACGCGCGGCCGCACTGCGGCGAGAAACTCTCCGGAGCTGAAGCGCGAGCCATGATGCGGAACCTTGAGCACATCAGCGTGCAGGTCTGTCCGGCTGGCCAGCAGGTCCGCCTGAGCGTCGAGCTCCACATCTCCGGTGAGCAGCACCCGGCCAGCCGAGGTCGTCGCCCTGAGCACTACTGACATGTCATTCACGGCGGTGCCGTCCGCCTCGGCCAACTGGTCCTCAAGCGGCGGGTCCCGCAGCGGGGCCAGCACGTCGAGCGCCAGACCTGGCCAGGACAGCCGCTGCCCCGCCCTCAGCGCGACCACCGGCGCACGGGCCACCGTCGCGGCCCGCAGGACCTGAGCGAACGCCCACGGTGGGCTCCTTCCGGGGCCAAGCGCAACAGCACTGACCGCCCGTCCCCGCAGCGCGCCGGCCAATCCGCCGATGTGGTCGGCATGCAGGTGGCTGATCACGACCAGCGCGAGCCGCCGTATTCCGAGCCGGTCGAGACAAGCTGACACTGATCCCGGATCGGGTCCGGTGTCGACGAGCACCGCCCGGTCGGGCTCTGCGGTGGCGAGCACCACCGCGTCGCCTTGGCCGACGTCGCAGCTCACCATCGCCCAGCCGACTGCGGGCCAGCCGGGCGAGACGAACCTCGTCGGCACGAGCACCAGCAACGCGCCGACCAACCCGGCTGCAGCGAGAACCCGCAACCGGTGCGCTCGCATCGCGAGCAACGCCACCACAACGATCAACGCCAGCGCCAGCGCACCAAATGTCCCTCCGGGCCACCGCACCACCGCACCGGGGACCGCGGCCCCATGGTGACCCACCCCCACCAGCCAGTTCACCGCCGGTCCGGCCACGTGCACCACGACCTCGGCAGCGCCGGGATGCAAGGCCCCGAGCACCACGGCGAGCACACCGAGCACCGTGGCCGGCGCCACGGCCGGAGCGGCCAGTAGGTTGGCCACAATCGCCACCAAACTCACCTGACCCGACAAGCCAGCCACTACCGGCGCGGTGATCACGTGAGCGGCAGCGGGAATCGCGAGCGCCTCGGCGATGCCCGGGGGCACCCCGTGGCGGCGCAACGCCGCCGCCCAACCCGGGGCGAGGAGTACCAGCGCACCAGTGGCCAGCACGGATAGTGCGAACCCTGGGTCAGCGCCGAGCGCCGGATCGATCAGCAGCAGCACCAACACAGCAGCACACAGCGCCGGAACAGCGGAGCGCCGCCGCCCGAGTACCAGGGCCAGCAGAGCGACACCACCCATCACCGCCGCACGAAGCACGCTGGGTGACGGGCGGCACAGCACCACGAAACCGACCAAAGCCAGCCCGGCCAGGATGACCGCGCCCCGTGGACCCAGCCGGGCGAGTCGCGCCAGCCCGAGGACGGCCCCGCACAAGATCGCCACATTAGTGCCGGATACCGCGGTCAAATGGGTGAGGCCGGCGGCACGGAACTCCGCCTGGACTCCTGGCACCATCGCCGACGTGTCACCCACGACCAAGGCCGGGAGCAGTCCGGCCGGCTCCGGATCCAGGACCCTGGCCGCCCTCCGCAGGCCCGACCGAAGCCGCTCGGCAACCCGTTGCACTGTGGTGGGCGCCGACAACACCTCCGGCGCACCTCGCACCCGCAGCACAGCTACCGTCAAGTCGGATCGTTCAGGCATCGCGAGCAGGCCGGTGGCCCGCACTCGCTGACCGGGCAGCAGGCCGGTCCAGCGCTGCGCGGGTGCCAGCAGGACGATCCGTCCACCAGCCCGCCACTGCTGCCCAGAGATCACCGCAGCCTCGAGTTCGGCACGGACTATCACCTGATGGGGCTGCGGTTGCTGGCCACCGTATCCCGGCGAGGCGACCCCCCGCGGATCGTCGCGCAGGTGCACCACCACGGTCGCTGTAGAACCCTGTTCCGCGGCCGCACGCACCGGATGGCGCTCGACCTGCCACGCCTGCGTACCCACCACGAGCGCCACCGCAGCAGCTACCCCTCCGACCGCAAGAAGCACCGCCGAACGGCCGCGCAGCGCGGCAGCGCCAGCCGCCAGCAGGCCCGCGGTGCCCAGCACAGCAGCGGCTGCGGACCCGAGGTAAAGACCGCAGAGCACCACGACCCAGCCGACGAGGGCGGCAGGCACCAGGCGCAGGTCATGCCGCGCCGCGACGGGAACCAGGGCGTCCGCTCCCGCTTCGCCGTGGGAGGCACGTTCGGCGGTCATACCCGCACCAGACGCTTGAGCTGGGCCAACCGCGCCGGCCCGATACCACTCACCTCCCGGAGTTGATCCACCGACCTAAAGCGACCATGCGCGATACGCCAGTCGAGAATCCGCTGGGCAGTGACCTTGCCGACGCCGGGTAGCCCGTCAAGCTGTTCGAGAGTCGCCGCGTTGAGGTCGATCGCCGCAGATCCACCGGGGGTTTCTAGTACCTGGCTGCTCGGGGGCTGCCCTGGCGGTGGTGCCACCCCAACTAGCAATTGCTCGCCGTCAGACAGCCGCCGGGCGATGTTCAGGCCCATGAGGTCGGTACCGGGCAGCGCGCCGCCGACCGCGTCCAATGCGTCAGCCACCCGCCTGCCCTCCGGCAGCCGGATCAGGCCAGGTCGTGCCACCCGGCCCAGCACGCTGACCACGACCTCGTGGGCTGGACCGGACGGCTCCGATGATTCCCTTCCCGCAGGAGCGGTGACCAGCGGCAGCATCGGGGCAGGCTCGGGTATCGGACGCTCCCGCCACACCCCGATCGCAGCGACCACCGCCGCCATTGCGGCGACCAGGGACAGGATGAGCGCCCCCGGTCGCCCCGGTTCCCACCGGCCGTCCCGCAATGGCACAGGTACCCACCATCGGACCAGCCGGCCTCTTCGAGTTGCGGTGGGTAGGCCGCTGCCATCGTCCGGACTGCTCTGGTCGTCGGGCTCCGGTGCCGGATCAGCAGCGCTACCCAGCGCCACCAGCCGAGCGCGGACGTTCTTGGGGTCACCGGTGTCGAGGGACGGGAAACCGGAGAGTAGGGCCACGAGGCGACGCTAGGACGATTCCCGAGTCTCCTCGCCGGTCGCGACCATTAGCTGTGGACAACAGGGATAGGTGTGGATAAGTCAGGGTGATTCACACCTTCGCAGCCGCCAGTGTCGGGAGATTGTGCGACCCTGACGGGTTGCGGCAGGGCACCACGGGAGGAGGAACCGACGGGAGCGATGAGCGGCCGAGGAGCGTGTACGGGGCGTCGTATCCCCACCGGGTCTGAACACGTCGAGACGGTGGTCATCGGCGGCGGCCAGACCGGTCTCACAGTCGGGTACCACCTGGCGCAGCGAGATCAGTCATTCGTGATCCTGGACGCGAATGAGCGGATCGGCGACTCCTGGCGTCAGCGCTGGGACTCGCTTCGCCTGTTCACACCCGCGCGCTTCAACGGGCTACCAGGCTGGCACTTCCCGGCCAGTTCCTGGTCATTTCCCACCAGGGACGAGATGGCGGACTACTTGCAGACCTACGCCGCACGATTCGATTTCCCCATTCAGTCCGGGTTCCGCGTCGACCGACTCTCCAAAGCGGCGAACCGATACATCCTCACATCAGGTGATCTCCGGATCGAGGCCGACAACGTCGTGGTGGCAATGGCCAGCTACCAGCGTCCGATTGTGCCGGAATTCGCGATAAAGCTTGACCCTGGAATCCTCCAGCTGCATTCTGCAGAATACCGCAACCCGGCCCAGCTGCGTCAGGGCGGAGTCCTTGTCGTGGGGTCAGGAAACTCGGGGGCCGATATCGCCCTCGATGTCGCCGACGGACACCCGACGTGGCTATCCGGCCGGGATGTCGGTCACGTGCCGGTCCGCATCGAAAGCCTAGCGGCGCGACTGCTGGTCCGCCTGTTACTTCGTTTCCTTTTCCACCGCGTGCTGACGGTGAATACGCCCCTCGGCCGGATGGTCCGATCGAGGGTATTATCCCGCGGCGGGCCGCTTATCCGCGTCACACCTCGCGACATCTTCACCGGCGGAATTGAACGCGTACCCAGGGTCGTCGGAGTATCGAACGGACTGCCGATGCTGGCGGACCAACGAGTCCTGAAGGTGGCCAACGTCGTCTGGTGCACCGGTTTCCGTCCGGATTTCACCTGGATCGACCTCCCCGGTTTCAGTGCGCACGATCCTTGGCGCTACCGCGGGATCATCCCGGGCCAACCCGGGCTGTACTTCGTCGGCCTGCTGTTTCTCTACGCAATGTCATCGTCGATGATTCATGGTGTCGGACGTGACGCCGAATACGTCGCAAAGCTGATCGCTGCGCGGCAGGCCGGCGCTCGTTAGCCCCGGCGCTCCCCGGCGTCCGTTACCCAGCTGGCATCGGGGTGCGCCTTGATCCCCCCGGCAGGACAACGACGCCCAGCATCCCCGGCCCGGAATGCGCACCGATCGCCGCCCCAACCTCGGAGATGAGGCAGTCAGCCAGCAGCGGAAGGCGGGATCGCAGCTGCTCGAGGAGATCCGCGGCGCGCTCCGCAGCACCAAGGTGATGCACCGCAATCTCGCAGCAGGACGATCCGGCGGCCTGCACCGCCAGCTCCACCAGCCGTGCCCGGGCGCGGGTACCGGTACGGACCTTCTCCAGCGGGACAACCCGGCCTGAGTCGACGTGCAGCAGCGGCTTGACGGCCAGCGCGGATCCCAGCCAGGCAGCCGCTTGGCCGATCCGTCCGCCACGTCGCAGGTACTCCAGGCTGTCCACGGAGAAGAACACCCGGCTGCGAGCACCGACCCGCACTGCGGTGTCATACACCGCACTCAGATCGCCGCCCTCAGCCGCGACGCCAGCTGCGGCGAGTACGGCGAATCCCAGACCCATCCCGGTGGAACGGGAGTCGACTACGCGGACCCGCTCGGTGCCGATCTGTTCGGCGGCCAGTCTCGCGGAGTCCCAGGTGCCGGACAATGCGCGGGACAGATGCACGGACACGACGGTGTCAGCACCGGCCCGGATGGCCTCGCTGTACACCGCCTCGAACTCCCCCGGTGTCGGCCGGGAGGTCCTCACCGGGGCCCGCCGCGCCAGGGCTGCCACCAGCTCTGCCGACGCGAACTGCACCCCGTCCAGCCAGTGGCTGTCCTCAATCAGGACATGCAGTGGAACCTGCCGGATACCACAGCGCTCGGCTACACCGTCCGGAAAATAAGCAGTGGAGTCGGTGACGACGGCAACTGACACGATCATCAGGGTAGGGCTACAAAGGGGCGGCGCTGTTATAGGAAAACAACCGCCAGCCGGAACCTCGGCGCACCAGCACCGTCCAGTGGCAGTTGCTGATCCCGCTGAACACCGACCAACCCGATACCGGTAAGCCAAGCAGCAGCGGAGTCAGGCCGGCGATCAGGCCGCCGTGAGTGCATAACACCGCACTACGCGCACCGTCCGCATCAAGCTCAGCGACCACGTGCGCAGCGCGGGTGGCCACTTCCATCCGCGTCTCACCACCTGGCGGCGCCCATTGGGGATCCCCCCGCCAGGTCTGGATACCGCCTGGACACAGCGTCTCCACCTCGGCGTGGGTCAGACCCTGCCAACTTCCACAGTTTGTCTCCCGTAACCGCTTGTCGACCCGCAGGGGCGTCCCGGTCTCGGCCGCGAGCACGGCTGCGGTGTCCTCAGCACGGGACAGGTCAGAGGTCATCAGGACTGCCGGCTGCAGTTCCGCAAGCGAACGAGCCGCCCGGCGGGCCTGGCCAAGGCCGTTACGGGTCAACTTCGAGTCGAGCTGACCCTGGATCCGCTTCTCCGCGTTGAAGTCAGTCTCCCCATGCCGCCAGAGCACGAGTTGCCGCAGGGTCACCCCGACTCGTCCGCCTCGGTGGCGTCGACGTCGAAGGGGATCGTCGGGCAATCCTTCCACAGCCGCTCAAGGCCGTAGAAGGAACGCTCCTCGGCATGCTGTACGTGCACCACGACATCAACGAAATCGAGCAGAACCCAGCGCCCCTCCCGGGTGCCCTCACGGCGCACCGGCTTGCTCCCCGCGGCCGCCATCGTCTCCTCAACAGCGTCCACGATGGCCTGGACCTGACGCTCGTTGGGCGCTGAGACGATCACGAAACAATCGGTGATCACGAGCTGGTCGGACACGTCGAGCAAGATGATGTTGTGCGCCTTCTTGCCGGCAGCGGCGTTGGCCGCGGTCAGCGCAAGAGCTCGCGCATGTTCAGAGGCTGACACGTCACTCCTTCTCCCCGGCACCCGCTGCCGACGCTCGCTAGCGCGCAGCACCGCCCACGCCCCCGGTCCTCCGCGCCCAACCACAGGTGAGGGTACGTGCTACGCGTCCCACCGTGGGCCGCCAGCTCCCGCTGGGCGCGTTCGTCATGGCCCGTACGATCCAGAGATCAACTTCTCGGTTAAGGAATCAATCGAGCGATAACACCGCTTCTGCGGAGCAATATGGCTTGAAAATCCCTACTTGCTTGCGTCATCATGGATCTAGGTGATCATCGTTGCGGGAAGGTGGCTAGGGATGTGGTGGGACACGCGAGGTTGCCATGGTCGTTCTCCTGACCGGATTGGCGTTCTGGCCACTCCGACCACCCAACCGGCCACCACCGGCGGTGAGCCCCACCGCGGGCAGGCCGCGGATGCCGACCGTGGTGTGGCTTCCAGGACGGTGTGGCTTCCAGGACGGTGTGGCTTCCAGGACTTCGATTTGGGAGGGATGAGGGATGACTCTTATTGTCATGACAGTAGTCGTTATCGCGCTCTTACTCGTCGCCCTTGCTATTTATCTATTCGTGATCGGCGTGCTACTCAACCGCACCGCCGATAACCTCGGCGATTGCCTGCAGAGTCTGAGAACGGTTGCCGGCCAGGCCAACGTCATTTGTCCCGGCGTCCAGCGTCTCAACAAGACCGGCGGAGAACTGCTCGACGCGCTGCCGTTGCTTCTCGAAGACGTCGAGGGTGTCACCGCCAAGCTGGCTCCTTCCGCAAATACTCCGGAGACCGCTCCAGCTGCTGCCGTGGCCCCTCCCGCAGCCGCTTCCTCCGCTTCGGCGACCCCTTCCACAGCTACTCAGACAAGCGTAGGTCACTTGGATCCGGATCCGGCGCCAGCCAAGGGCGTGGGTTATATGGATTCGTAACGACAGTACCGGACCGCTGACAATCACCAAAAACGATGGCCACTCTCCGGTGTTTCTCCCGCGAGGCTGAGCGTGGCCAGATCCGCCAGAGACACGTCGAGAACACCCGGATCAGCAGCGTGTTGATCCGGGTTGGCCACAGCTGGGTTCAGCATAGATGATCTCAGCGCACAACGACCAGAGACCGCTCTACGTGGTGATTCGCTCCCACTAAGAGGGCTTGCACCACCGTTGACCGATGCAGACAAATTCGCGGACTTCAGTGATTTCTACCGCAGGTTCGCACCAATTTTAGCGGTTTTCTCGTGTGGCAGGGTGTGCGGCTTCCGGACGCTGCCGGTATCACCCAGGAAAAAATGGTAGTAGCGCACCAACGCTGGCCAGAGATTGAGCACTCCACGGTATGAGCACGAACGGCGGCGTACCGGAAGCTAGCGCGCCACATTGCCAGCATCGAGGACGACCCCATTCGGCAATCGCCTGAGCTAATTTCTTTACTACCATCGTCGATTGATGCGGAAACATGGAAGAAAACGCCACGAGATACTACTACGGTGCTCGACCATCTTTCACCACCCGCTTTCCAAACGGTCCGGGCGGCCTGATGGCGGCCCACCGCGCATTCACCGAATACGTCAGCACTATCGACGCGCCAGCGAGCGACATCAATCCCTACCCGAAGAGGACCTGCACCCATGGCTGCCCACCAGCATCACACATTTGGTCACCGAGGTGGTTGGCACCCTCGAAGTGGTGGAACCCGGGCACACGGTCTCCTGGCGGTGGTTTGGGTCTTTCGGCGGTTAAGCCGGATCTGGGCGCAGCCGACCGGCTTCCCACTCTGTGACCGCTTCGCGTCACACCTGGTGCACCCCCGAAAGGGCATCACTCAAGCCGCGTGATATCAAGCGCGCTGACCAAACCGGGTCAAGCGACTACGAGGAGTAACCATGAACCACCGCACGGCGGGTAAACTGATGAGCGCGGCAACTTTGTCCCTTCTCGTGTTCACGACAACATCAGGTGTGGCGGGCTTGCAGGTGCTGGCCGCTAGCCCCGCGATGGCCGAGCCGGTCGATCAGGTCAAGGCTCCAAGCGAGGAGGCCCCAGCACCAGCTAAACCCGAAAATCCGGTCACCAAACTCGTCGGCGACGTCCTTGGTGGCGGTGGCGGCCTTATCTAGGCCCACCGACGCGATCTAGCGGAACTCTGCCGCTAGATCGCACCGGGCCCCGGCTGGCGCCTCAGTTCCCAGCCGGTGTCGCTGCTGCGGCCATCGAGACCGCGGTATCACGCTTCGGCCGACTGGATGGGGCGTTGGCCAACACGGGGGGTCCACCACGTAGCACGCTGACGGCGACGGTTCGAAGCCCTCTTCCTCGGCTGGCCATGAGCAACGGGCTACGGCCCGGACTGGCCATGCTCGTGAAGGACCTCGCGGACGAACTCGGGCCCCCGCCGAAACTCGGTGCGCGTCACTGGCGTGCTCCCGGGTTCCTTCGTTACCGCACGGTCGGCGAGCACCAGCCCCCAGCAGCGCGACAGATTCGCCGGGGTCCCGCTGCGCCGCATCGGAGCTCCCCTGGAGCTTGGCAGATTATCCGCAAGGTGTCCGCGACGGCCACCGGAGACCAACGCTGCCAAACGGTGTATAGGCAGCTCAAAGGGGTGCAATGATGATCAGCGCAGGTTGGCTCGGTACAACCCGCGCTTGCTGATGTATTGCACTACACCGTCGGGCACCAGGTACCAGACCGGCTGGCCGCGCCCGACCCGCTGCCGGCAATCCGTCGAGGAGATCGCCATCGCGGGCACCTCGACCAGGCTCACTGCCCGGTTGGGCAGGTGCTTGCCGTCGAGATCGAACCCCGGGCGGGTCACTCCCACCAGGTGCGCTAAGTCGAATAACTCGTCAACGCGCTTCCAGGACAGTATCTGCGCCAGCGCATCAGCCCCCGTGATGAAGAACATCTCATGGCCCGGGTACTGGATACGCAGATCGGTCAGGGTGTCGACGGTGAACGTGGGAGTACGACGGTCAATGTCTACCCGGCTGGTGGAGAACCGTGGGTTGGACGCGGTGGCGATGACGGTCATGAGGTAGCGATCTTCGGCTGGGCTGACCTCACGCTCATCCTTCTGCCACGGGATCCCGGTGGGCACGAACACGACCTCATCCAGCCCGAAACGGGCCTGCACCTCGCTGGCAGCAACGAGGTGGCCATGGTGGATGGGGTCAAAGGTCCCGCCCATGACCCCGAGCCGCGCCTCGGACATGGGCGAAGCCTAGGCGAGCCATGCAGGATCGGCTCCGGCGGCGATAAGCTAAATCCCCAGTAGGCTGAGACGTCAGCAAGCCTGCGACCTCAGTGAGCAACCGGCGGTGGGGGCAGTCGTGGCGAGCAAGAGTCTCAGCGAGGCCTCGTCGAGAGAGCTCGCGCTCATTGATGCCTTGGGGTCTGGCTGCGTGGTCGAGTGCAGCACGCTCACCGTTGAACAGCTGGCAGCGACGGACAACCCCAGGCACAGCGTCCGGGCCGAGCTGCTGCGGGAGCTGGTGCTGGGGCGCAGCGGTGAACAACTTGACCCACTTGGTGTGCGCCTGCACGGGGCACGGATCACCGGGACACTTGATCTCACTCATGTCCCGGCCGTAGTGGGGCTTGAGCTGCGAGGCTGCTTCTTCGAGCACCCTGTGCTTCTGGTCAGTGCCCACTTGCCCTGGTTGACCTTGGCGGGCTCACATCTTTCGGCACTGGATGGCGATGGCCTGCAGGTCGATGGCGATGTGCTACTCGGCGATGGATTCTCCGCGACCGGGGAGGGCGACTACGGTGCGGTACGGCTGCTCGGTGCCCACATCAGGGGCCAGCTCAACTTCAACGGCGCGAGACTGAGCAACGAGACCGGGCCCGCCCTCATCGGCGACGGGCTCCATGTCGACGGTGACGTCTTCGGTGGCGGGTTCATCACCACCGGAGCGGGCGAGCTTGGCGCGGTGCGTCTGCCGGGCGCCCGCATCGTCGGGCAACTCAACCTCAATGGTGCCGAGCTGGCCAACCAAGCCGGACCCGCCTTAATCGCCGACGGGCTGCATGTTGGTGGCGGGTTGGTGCTCGCCGAGGGATTCACCGCAACCGGACACTACGAGCGCGGCACGGTCCGGCTGCCAGGAGCGCAGATCAGCGGCCAACTCAACCTGGATGGCGCGGAGCTGGTCAACCCCGCCGGACCAGCCCTTATTGGGGATCACCTCGACGTCAACGGTGGGGTGTTCCTCGACGGGTTCACCGCCACCGGGCACGGCGAGGACGGCGTGGTACGCCTACCGGACGCGCACATCAGCGGCCAGCTCAACCTCGATCGCGCCGAACTGACCAATTCCGCGGGGCCCGCGCTCATCGGCGATCATCTCCGAGTCGAGGCCGACATGTTCGCCGAAGGATTCACCGCCACTGGTCATTGCTCGGACGGCGCCGTGCGGCTAGCGGACGCCCACATCGGCGGCCAACTCAACCTCAGCCACGCGAAACTGACCAACCAAGCTGGCCACGCCCTCATCGGTGACCATCTGCAGGTCGACAGCGACATGTTCGCCGAAGGATTCACCGCCACTGGTCATTGCTCGGACGGCGCCGTGCGGCTAGCGGACGCCCACATCGGCGGCCAACTCAACCTCAGCCACGCGAAACTGACCAACCC
>JBOHFW010000156.1:0-7769 GCA_050699835.1 Pseudonocardiaceae bacterium
GCTACTGAACGTGCTGGTCCTGTACTCGCCGCTGACGGTCGGCGGCGTGGTCCTCCTGCTCACCGAGTTCCCCCAGCTCAATGCGCTCCTGGGCGCAGGGCCGCTGGCTTTCACGAGCTGGCCGTTCTACCTCGACGCCCTGGTCGCCTCGTCCGTGCTCCTCTTCGGCTTCGTGCTCGTCGGCCTCCTTTTCCAGGTCACTGTCCCCCGCGTCCTCAACCTCGCCATCAAGCCGGACAAGGTCTATCGCTTGTATGGCTTCCACTACTGGATCCACCGGTTGATCGCGCGCATGACCAATATAAAGTTCTTCACGTATCTCTTCGGTGACAGCTCCTACATCGTCCACTATTTGCGCTGCCTCGGGTACGACCTTTCCAACGTCGAGCAGACTGGGTCGAACTTCGGCACGGAGGTGAAGCACGAGACCCCGTTCCTGTGCTCTGTCGGTAGCGGAACGATGGTCGCTGACGGGCTGTCGATCGTCAATGCCGACTTCTCGAGCACCTCCTTCCGCGTGTCCCGAGCGTCGATCGGGCCGCATAACTTCCTCGGGAACTACGTCACCTATCACTCGCAGGGCAAGACGGGCGACAACTGCCTCCTCGCGACGAAGGTCATGGTTCCCCTCGACGGGGAAGTCCGGGAGGGTGTCGGACTTCTGGGCTCGCCCAGCTTCGCGATTCCGCGATCGGTCGAGCGGGACAGCAGGTTCGACCACCTGAAGAGTGAGGACGGGCTGCGCTG
This sequence comes from Pseudonocardiaceae bacterium, assembly GCA_050699835.1. Classification (GTDB taxonomy): domain Bacteria; phylum Actinomycetota; class Actinomycetes; order Mycobacteriales; family Pseudonocardiaceae. The sequence continues at coordinate 748 of JBOHFW010000156.1, forward strand.
CGGCCTCGCCGCCAAGAACAAGCACAATGCCGTCACCATGGGTTTGTACCTGCTGGTGCGGTGGATTTATCTCTTCGGGGCCACCCTGCTCGCTATGGGCGCCGTGGACCTCTACCACTCGTTCGGTGCGTCGGTGATCGTGCTGGCCAACGTTCTCATCCTCCTGTTCGGCGTCGTCTACTTCGTGCTGATCGAACGTGCCGTCACGAGATTTCAGGCCTTGAAGCCGCTGTTCTGCTCGATCTACGATCTCCGCTTCTGGCGGATCGAACGTTTGTGGAAGGTGCCTGCGGTTGCGTACCTTCAGGTCTTCAACGGCACCCCGTTCAAGAACGTGATCTGGCGGCTGCTGGGTGTTCGGCTCGGCAGGAGGGTCTTCGACGACGGCTGCTATATGTCGGAGCGGACGATGGTCGCCATCGGGGACGACTGCATGCTCAATGCGGAGACCAGGATCCAGCCCCACTCGCAGGAGGACGGTGCCTTCAAGTCTGACCGCATCACGATCGGTGCCGGCTGCACCGTCGGGATCGGCGCCTTGGTCCACTACGGCGTGACGATGGGCGACGGCGCAATGCTCGCCCCCGGCTCCTTTCTCATGAAAGGCGAGGAAATCCCACAGCGCGCGCGGTGGGGTGGAAATCCGGCCAGGGAGATTCAGGTCAGCGGCAAATAGCACCCGTGGCAATTGGAGCAATGGGAGTAGAGGGGAAGGTTCGATGGGAATGTCAGCGGAGGCCAGCCGGGAGTTCTGGCGCGGTGTGCTGGTGACCGGCGGGTTCACCGCGATACCGCGCTGGACTCGCAATGCGGTGACCGGCGTGGTTGAGCACGAGGAGAAGATCCCCGAGGACCTGGTGGGGGCGTTGCGCGGGCTGGGCGACGAGCTGGGGATGCCGCTGAGCACGGTGCTGCTGGGCGCGCACGCCAAGGTGCTGGCCGCGCTGTCCGGCGAGCGCGAGGTCGCGACCGGCTACGTCGCCGCCGACGGCGGCCAAGCGTTGCCCTGCCGGCTGACGACCGAATCCGACTCGTGGCGGATGTTGCTGCGCGACACCCATCGAGTCGAGTCAGAACTGCTGTGGCACAAGGACTTTCCGGTCGATGATCTCCGGCGCGAGCTGGGCCTGACCGAACCGTCGTTCGAGACCGTGTTCGATCCGACCGGCAACGGCAGGGTCCGCACCGGGAACCTCGCCTCGGGCACCGTGCTGTGGGTGGGAATCTCACCACGCGACGGCCAACTCATGTTGCGGCTGCGGTACCGCAGCGACGTGCTCGACGCGGAGGCCGCTGCCAGGATCGCCGGCTATCACCTCACCGCGCTCGCACTGATCGCCGCCGATCCGGATGCCGAGCACGGGCGGCAGAGCCTGCTGTCCGCCGAGGAACTCCACTTCCAGCTCGAAGGGCTCGCCGGAGCGCGCCGGGAGCTGCCGGACCGCCGGTTCCACGAGCTGTTCGAGCAGCGGGTGCGGGCCCACCCGGACGCCGTCGCGGCCGTGTACGGCGAGGTGCAGTGGACCTACCGGGAGCTCAACGCGCGTGCCAACCGGCTGGGACGAGCCCTGTTGGCGCGGGGGTTACGCCGCGAAGGTGTCGTCGCGGTGGTGACCGAGCGCAACCTGGACTGGATGGCCGCCGTCCTCGCGGTCTTCAAGGCCGGTGGCGTGTACCTGCCCATCGAGCCGCATTTCCCGGCCGATCGCATCGCGATCACGCTTTCCCGTGCCGGGTGCGGGCTCGTGCTGACCGAACCGGGCAGCACCACCACGCTCGAGGCGGCGCTGGACTCGCTGTCCGGAGTCCAGACGCTCTTCCTCGACGCGGCCCACGGGGAGGATCATGCCGACGGTGATCTCGGCGTCAGCGTCACGGCGGACCAGCTCGCGTACATCTATTTCACCTCCGGCTCCACCGGTGAGCCCAAGGGCGCGATGTGTGAGCACGCGGGCATGCTCAACCACCTCTACGCCAAGATCGACGACCTGGAGATCGGCGAGGGGCAGGTGGTCGCCCAGACCGCACCCCAGTGCTTCGACATCTCGCTGTGGCAACTGGTCTCCGCGCTGCTGGTCGGTGGGCGGACCCTGCTGGTCGAGCAGGAGGTGATCCTGGACGCCGCACGGTTCGTCGACAAGATCGTTGACGGCCGGGTCGGTGTGCTTCAAGTCGTGCCGTCATACCTCGAAGTCGTCCTGTCCTCTCTGGAGCAGCACCCTCGTGAGCTGCCGGACCTGCGGTGCGTGTCGGTCACCGGCGAGGCGCTGCGCAAGGAGCTCACGCAGCGCTGGTTCGCGGCCGAGCCCGAGATCAAGCTGGTCAACGCCTATGGGCTGACCGAGACTTCGGACGACACCAACCACGAGGTCATGGACCGGGTGCCGGACCGGGTCCTGCTCGGCCCTCCCGTCAACAACGTGCACGTCTACGTCGTCGATGAGCACCTGTCACCGGTGCCGCTCGGCGCCCCCGGTTCGATCGTCTTCTCCGGGGTCTGCGTGGGCCGCGGGTACATCAACGACCCCGAGCGCACCCGGTCGGCCTATATGGCCGATCCGCATCACAAGGGCCAGCGGCTCTACCGGGGCGGCGACTACGGACGCTGGCAGCCCGGGGGCAAGCTGGAGTTCCTCGGCCGCCGGGATACCCAGGTCAAGATCCGTGGCTTCCGGATCGAGATCGGCGAAATCGAGAACACTCTATTGCGGGTGTCCGGTGTCCGCGACGGCGCGGTGGTGGTCGCCGAGCGGGCCGATCAGAGCAAGCACCTGGTGGCCTTCTACTCCGGTCCGCGACCACTCGAGGTCGGCCTCCTGCAGGACCGGCTGGGTGAGTCGCTGCCCGAGTACATGGTCCCGTCGGCCTTCCACTGGCGGAAAACTCTGCCGCTGACCGCCAACAGCAAGATCGATAGAAAGACGCTGACGGCGCTCGCCGGAGAACTCGACGTGGTCGAGCAGGGCTACCACGCGCCGAGTACGCCCACCGAGCAGCGGCTAGCGGCCGCGTGGGCGAAGGTGCTCGGCATCCCCGCCGACCAGATCGGCCGGCGGGACCACTTCTTCGATCGGGGTGGCACGTCGCTGTCGGCAGTGCGGCTGGCGATCACCCTGGACCGTGCGGTGTCCCTCAAGGACGTCACCCGTCACCCGATCCTGGCCGATCTGGCCGGGCTGGTCGAGGGCAGGTCCCAGCGGCACTCCGGGCTGCGCGCTGCCGCATTGTTGGCTTCTTCTTGATTGGCTTCTTCTTGAAGAGAAACTGAAAGGAAATCACGATGCCGACCTCATTTCCGGCGTTACTGCTCGACGTGGACCTGCAACCCGGCAAGCCTCCGATGCTGCGGGCCAAGGCCCCCGGCGACGCGCCGAGCTGGGCGGCCGAGCACTCCGACGCGCTGCGCGCCATCGTCGCCGAGCATGGTTCGGTCCTGGTCCGCGGCCTCGGATTGCGCGACGCGCCCGAGATCAGTGCCGTCTTTGAGCGGCTGGCCACCGGTCTGATGACCGAGAAGGAGGCCTTCGCGTCCCGGCGGACCTACTCCGAGGGCGTGTACTCCTCATCGAAGTGGCCGTCCAATCAGCCGATGTGCATGCACCACGAACTGAGCTACACGCTTGAGTTTCCCGGCCTGATGCTGTTCGCGTGCCTGCGCGCACCCACCAATGGCGGGGCGACCGCGGTGGCCGACTCGCCGACCGTGCTCGACGCGCTGCCCACCGAGTTGATCGGGCGGTTTGAGCGGGAGGGCTGGCTGCTCACCCGCAACTACAACGACGAGATCGGGGCGTCTGTCGCTGAGGCGTTCGGCACCGAGGACCGCGGCGCCGTCGAGAGCTACTGCCGCGCCAACGCGATCGAGTTCCAGTGGCAACCCGACGGTGGACTGCGCACCAGGCAGCGCCGCAGCGCCGTGGTGCGTCACCCGGTCACCGGGGCGCGCTGCTGGTTCAACCAGATCGCATTCCTCAACGAGTGGACGATCGATCCCGAGGTGCGGGAGTTCCTGGTGGACGTCTACGGCGCTGACGGGCTGCCGTTCAATACCCGCTTCGGCAACGGCGAGGAGATCGGTGAGGACGTCGTGCACCTGCTCAACAGGGTCTACGAGGCCAACACCGCCCGCGAGCCGTGGCAGGCCGGCGACCTGATGCTCGTCGACAACGTCCGCACCGCGCACAGCAGGGAGCCCTTCGAGGGACCGCGCGAGGTGCTCGTCGCGATGGCCGACGCGGTGCGCCTGGCCGACTGCTCGCCGACCGTCGAGGTCACCGCCCGATGACCACCATCCGTTCCACCGCAGCGGAGTCCGCCTTGTCCCAGCCGCTCATGTCCCAGCCGCTCATGTCCCAGCCGCGCACCGTGCCACCGTTCGCGGTGATCTCCGGTGCCCAGGTCCAGCACGCGCTCCGGGGGCGCGAAAACCAGATTATGAAGTTGGTCGAGGCCACCTACCGGCTGCACGGCGCCGGTGATTCGGTGAACCCGCCGTCCTACTTCCTGCGTTTCCCCGACCGCCCGTCCTCCCGGATCATCGCCCTGCCCGCCTCGATCGGCGGGCAGGTGCGGGTGGATGGCCTGAAGTGGATCTCCAGCTTCCCGGCGAACGTGGCGGGCGGCATCCCGAGGGCCTCGGCCGTGCTGATCCTCAACGACCACGACACCGGCTACCCGTTCGCCTGCCTGGAAAGCTCGATCATCAGCGCCACCCGGACGGCCGCGTCGGCCGCGTTGGCGGCTGACTGGCTCAGCCGCGGCCGGACCCGCCCGAGGAGCGTCGGGTTCTTCGGGGTGGGCCTGATCGCCCGCTACATCCACACCTTCCTGGCCGGCACCGGCTGGTCGTTCGACGAGATCGGCGTGCACGACCTGTCCGCCGACAGCGCGGCCGGCTTCTGTGACTATCTGAGGGACTACCTGAGGCAGGGCCAACTGGAGCAGTCGGGCACCACCAGCCGGATCACCGTGCATGAGCGCGCCGAGCAGTTGATCCGCTCCAGCGACCTGGTGGTCTTCGCCACCATCGCCGCCACGCCGCATGTCAGCGAGGCATCCTGGTTTGAACACGATCCGGTGGTGCTGCACGTGTCGCTGCGCGACCTCGCGCCGGAGATCGTGCTTGCCTCGACCAACATCGTCGACGACATCGAGCACTGCCTGAAGGCCAACACCTCGCCGCATCTGGCCGAACAGCTCACGGGTAACCGGGACTTCCTGCACGGCACATTGGACGACGTGATGGCCGAGCGGGTGACGGTGCCGGCGGACCGGCCTGTGGTGTTCTCGCCCTTCGGCCTTGGAGTGCTCGACCTCGCGGTGGGCAAGTACGTCTACGACGAGGTAGACCGCTGCGGCGAGCTCCACGTCATCGACGACTTCTTCCACGAACTACGCCGGTACGGATGAGCGGCCGAGCGCCGCTCGTTTCGGTGCCGGTTTGCCCGGGCCAGATGCGGGTGGCGGCCATGCTCGGTCTCCCTCCCGGACGCTAGCGCGCGCCGAAGATGTCCTGGTCAGCTCGTTGTGGAGGCGAGTAGGTCGGAGAAGTCGAACTCGCCGTCAGTCGCTCCGGCGACGAAGGCGGACCATTCGGCCTCATCGAAGCACAGCTCAACGTCGGTGTGTAATGATCGCACGAGGGTGTCGGTGCCGATTTTCGTGACGGCGGCAACCCGGTTGGCGCTGGGCAGGCACTCGCGAACCTCGTGGATGAACGCTGTCCAGGCGGGGAACGGGAAGGTGATCGTGCCGACCGTGGGGTGCTTGCTGTGCCGGATCACCACGCCGTCCGACGCCGGGGCGACCTCTACACAGGCTTCGTTGTTGCTGCTCCGGCTGGAGGTCCGCCAGGTGAGGCGGTCGGCGGTGGTCATCTCAGCCCTCCGAACTCGTGTCCAGTGCGGCGATTCGGGTGGCGATCGCGTCTGCGGAGTCCGACACCGACAGCGCAGCGGCGCACAGCCGATCCGCAGACAAAGTATACGCGGCGATCTGATCTTGGTCTTGGATGTAGATGGCACCGGTGGGGTATTCGATGTAGCCGATGCTCTGGGCTTCGTCGAAGTCCAGCAGCAGGAAGTCGCCGTCCAGCCCGTCGTGAACAGGCACGCTGACTGGCATGACATGCAGTTCGACGTTGTCGCGCCGCATCAGCGCGAGCAGGTGTTCCAGTTGTGCCCGCATCACCTGCGGACCACCGACAGTTCGATCAAGGACGTACTCCTCGATAACGGCCCGGAACCGCAAGGGATCGGCGTCGTCGCTGAGCCGCTGCCGCGCCATGCGAGCGCGAACGACCTGGGGCGCGTCCGCCGGCGGGACGCGGAGGTTGCCCACCAGCAACGCGGCGGCGTAGTCCGGTGTTTGGAGTTGCCCGGGGAGCAACAGCGGTTTGTATAGGAACTCGGCGGCGGCGAGCCCTTCCAGGCCGATGAAAGGCTTGAACCAGTTCGTCAGCACGTCGCCGAAGGGCGCCCACCAGGTGCCGTGGTCGGCGCTCGCTGCCAGGGACGCCATCCGGTCGACATGTTCTGCGTTCGCGCCGTAGGCGCGCAGCAGCGCGTTGACCTCGTCGGGCTTCTGCTGCGTCTTGCCAGTCTCCAGATAATTGATCTTTGCCTGGCTGCAGCCCAGCACCCTCGCGGCCTCGATCTGCTTGAAACCGGCGCGCTCCCGCGTCGCGCGCAGGTCGTGACCAATCAGGAATCGCAGCGCTGACGGATCTGAGCGGTGGTCAACCACTGGTGTCCCTCCGTGTCCACGGGTTGCACACAGTGTTGCAGCCGGCTCGCCAGCTACCGGCAGGTCCACCCAAATGATGCATGTTGTATTGTATATATACATGTCATGATACGAGGCGATGATTGACTGAACCATACAACCGCCGGGAGGCCCGCCATCACGACCCAGGCGACGGCACAGGGCTTCCATCGGCGCAGCCGCCCGACAGCCCGACCACCAGGGGCCACCGCCCCTCAGATCCCCGGCTGGCCGCCGGTGGAGCGAGCGGCCCCTGACGC
>JBOHFW010000157.1:0-4896 GCA_050699835.1 Pseudonocardiaceae bacterium
ATTCCTCGGGGCAACGCCCGTATGGATACGCTCCGGATGCGGTGACGGTCATCGAGGCCGAGGCCGTGATTATTCGGGAGGTCTACGCTCGGTGTCTGGAGGGGGCCAGTCCGGGTGAGATCGCCCGGGAACTCAACGACCGTGGGGAGGTCACCGTCAGCGGGAAGCCGTGGCAGCCGTATGCGGTGCGCTCGGTGCTGTCCTCGCGGCATGTGACCGGTATCCGGGTGTTCCGAGGTGAGGAGGCCGGGGAGGGGGACTGGGCGCCGATCATCGACCGGGGCACCTGGAGGAAGGTTCAGGAGCGGCGCTCGTACCGGGCTTCGGCGTATGACCGGCGGGGGTGGCGGTTTTATTTGTTGCGGGGGTTGGTGGTGTGCAAGAAATGCGGCTGGCGCATGGCCGGGTGCACCAGTAAAGACGCCTCGTATATGTGCGCGAAGCACACCTATCTCGGTCCGGAGCGCTGCCACCGCCGGATCGGTGCCGCCCGGTCGGAGGAATTCGTCTCCGACGCGGCGGTGGACTTGTTGACTCACTTGGATGTGAGTGGTGCGCCGAGTGCGGCCACCGCGCTCTCGGCCGGGGATGAGGCCGTGATCAGCGCTGATGAAGCTGAGTTGGCCGAGTTGAAGGACATGTGGACCAGCCGGGAACTGAGTACTCGGGAGTACCGGGCGATGCGCAAGACGGTGGAGGATCGGATCACCACGCTGCGGCGTAAGACCATCGTGCGGCCCACCGTCGAGGTGCTGGCGGGTCTGGTCGGAGCTGATGCGCGCACCGCGTGGGATCGGCTGGCGGATCGCGGGGAGGTGGAACGGCTTAACGCGGTGCTGCGGTTCCTGTTCGCTGCTGTGATCATCGATGAGCACCGGGCCCCGCGGGGCACCTTCGATTACAGCCGGATCGAGATCGAACCCAACCCGCTGTAACCGGACCAGACCCATCGCAGCCCGTCACAGCCCCGGGAGAGACCCGTCACACCCGTCACAAACGGGGCAGAAACGGCTGTTACGGTGACTAGTCGGTGCTCACGCGGAGCAGGCGCGCGAGCCGGTGGGCGCCCTGGGTGCTGATCGTGCGGGGAAAGCGGGCGCACACCCGGGCCAGGTGGTAAGCGCGATCATCCCGACGCGCCGTGTCGGCGGCCGGGGCGTGGTCGTGTTCACTCCCGGTAGGAGCGGTGGTCGGGGCGGTTATGGCCGGGTTGGCAGGGGGTCACCTCCTGATGGTCGGGCCGAGCGAGGGGCGGCGAATTATAGCGCGTCACCGGTGAAATGGTGACAGATTACGCCCAATTGAGTGACGATATTGGGGGTGGGGCGGGGACCGCGCTCCGCTGCCGGGCATCGTCGTGTAGCCCTGGCGGGCAGCGGGGGCCTCTAGGTCGGTAGACCCCCCGGTAACGGGCCCTGACCAGCACGGTAGCGGGGGTAGACCCCCACCATCCCGAACGTCAGCCACCCCGCTACCGGGCCCGCCAGCGCACCCCCGCGCGCGCGAGCCTCGACCCGACGGGGGCCGCTCGGCCGTGCCACGGCGCCCCGCAGATGGAAGATCATCACCGTGGGATCACCGCACGTGGGTGTTTTTCACTGTGAGTAATCACAAACAGCCGCTGGGATGCGGGGGAAGCAGGCGGCAACGCCTGCCGAACTCCCGGATGTCCCGGAGTTTCGGCAGGGGCCCGCGGGACGCACGCCCGGGTCCCCGCGGGGTGTCAGGGCTGCTCAGCGGGGGGAAGCAGGGAGGGGGAGGCATCGGGGAAACTTCCCCGCCATCCCCGGTGCCTCCCCGAGCACATCCCCCTTCCTCGTCCTCAGTGGGTTCCCAGTTGTACACCACGGTGAGCGCGGGCCCGCTCAGCCGATCAGCGAACAGTGGTTCACCCCGGGAGGTGCTGCCAAGAGGACATGGACCGGGCGACGAAAACCGGCCCGATCGAAGTGTGGCTACGCCAGGTCAACCTGGAGATCACCTGCACCATCGTGCACGACGACGAGTCCACCAGGGAACTCGATGCGGACTCGCTGTCGATGCGGGGCGCACAGCGGGAGATGACCGGCTACTTCATCAGCCAGGGCTATGAGCCCGTCGGTAGGTGGGAAGCCGAGGGACCAGCGGAGACCGTGCGCAGATTCAAGGTCAAGAAGTAGCGACACGCACGAGCGGCCCGCCCAGTGCTTTTTGTAGGGCGGGTGGGGCCGTTCGTCTGCGAAAAAGGACGCGGGGCCGGGGATTACGCGGCTTCCCCGGCCGTGGTGGTCACGTCCGGGCAGCGTTGAACCACGGGGCACGAGGAGCAGATCCGGGCGGCCTTCGCTAGCCGTATCCGTTCCTCGTGCTGGTACCGGTGGCCGTTGCCGCGGATCGGGTCGAACAGCTCATGCCGACCACGGCAGGCAGCCCCGTCCAGCTTCGGGAGGTCGGCGAGGATCACGGCCAGCAGCTTGATCGTGCCGTCGCGGTCCACGGTGCGAAGTGTTCCGCACCACCACGCCGCGTAGCCTTTAAGCCACCTCTTCACCGAGGTTCTTAGCCCCGGGGCGACGGCTCCGGGGCATCGGTGAGGGAACGGTGAGGAGAGGTCTCTGGTGGACGTTGACGAGGTGGACGCTGACGAGGCGTCGACGATCGGCGCGCGGGCTCGCATGATCCGCCGTCGTCGCGGGCTGAGCCTGGAAGTTGTGGCCTGGCTCGCCGGTATCACGGCGCAGTATCTGTCGATGCTGGAGCGTGGCCTGCGCGGGTTCAACCGGCGTGGCCTGGTCGAGGATCTCGCGGACGCGCTGTGTTGCTCTGTGGTGGACCTGACCGGGCAGCCGTATCTACCGCCGGATCGGGCGAGCGCGCGGGCGAAAAAGGTCATGATCCAGATCGAACGCGGGCTCAACGAGGCCACTCTCGATGATGTACCGGATTTGCGGCCCCGATCGCTGGATGCACTGGGCGGCTGGGTTGCGTTCGCCGCCGAGCTGCGGGACACCGCCCGCTATCAGCCCTCGGGCGAGGACATCGACGCCGCGCTGATCGACCTTCACGTGCACGTGGCGACCAGCGACGGCCCCGCGCGGCAACGCGCCGCCGAGTTGCTTACCCACGCCGCCTATCACGCGTTCGTACTAGCGACCACGTTTGGTTATATGCATCTTGCGCAACAGGCGGCATTGCGTGCCGTGGAGGCGGCCAGGGTGGCTGAGAGTCCTGAAATGGAGGCGTTCGCGATGTTCGCGATGGCACCGTCAGTGGCACGCACCAGTGGACGGCGCCGGGCGGTGCGGATGCTGGATCGTGCGCTGGCTGACGCGCAGCCGCTAACCGCGATCCGGGACGGCGACACTCTGGGCGCCGAGACTGTCGGGCTGCTCCATCTCATGGGGGCCCATTTCGCGGCCCGGAACAGCGACGCCGCTACTGCTTCGGACCATCTCGGTGAGGCCGGCCGGATTGCGGTGCTCACCGGTGAGTGCAATGGGTTGCGCCAGCACTTCGGACCCACCAATGTCGCCGTGTGGCGCGTGGCTATCGGTGCGGAACTCGGGCAAGGCCCGGAGGTCGCCGAGCGGATCGAGCGTGAGCCGATCGATCTGGACGTTCTCGGCAGCAAGGATCGCATCGCGGCATTGCATTTCGATCTCGCTCGATCCTGGGTACAGGCCGACGGCGAGCGCGACAGTTTGGCACTGCGCCACCTCGATGCCGCCGACCGGGCCGCGCCCCAGCGAATGCGTAATGACCCCATCGCCCTGGATCTGGCGCGGACGCTGGACCGGCGTGCCCCCTGGCGGACCTGGGAGTTGGACAGCCTGTGTAACCGTTTCGGCATCAGGAGCGTCAAGGCTTAAACACTCTGTTGAGGCCGACGTCGATCTAGACCGCAGTCTCTGCCGAGTGACCAACGACGCCACTGACGCACCCGCGACGCACTCTCCCGCTGTAGCTCCTCTCACCCCGGGGGAGGCGCTAGCCGCGCTGTTCCTGGCCAACGCCGATAAGAGCGCCAACGCGGAAAACGACGTCTTCGTCGAAGAGCTGTTGAAGCGAAGGCGGGCGATTCAGGCGCTGGCCAATCCCAGCGGGCGATGACGATCCGGCAACGCGGCGGCGGCTTGCCGGAGACGACCCAGCTCAGGGCTGGTCGTGCGGCGAGTGCGGCACGGAGTGGGTGATCAGCGTGGTGAACCCGCACTTGCGTCCCGCCTACCTGGGCGACCTCGGGGCGGCGGCGGTTGAGGAGATCGGGTGGCCGTATCTCGAGAGGCTTGCCTGATCGCCCGAGCTGCGGTTCACCGCGCGCACATCGTCGGCGGCCTGGGCGGCGGCGAGGCTCGGCACATGATCGGACGAGCTGGCCCTACGCTCAGGTCGTGGACGACGACGTGCTGGTGATCGAAACCTGCTGGCCTGCCACGACCATCGACGGCGACCCCGGCATCGTGTCCGGAATGCTGTCGGTCAGCCGCACTGTTGGTGGTGAGTTCCTGCTCAACCTGTCCGTCGGGGCGCCTGGCGGCGCGCCTGAGAACTTCACCTTTCGGCGAGTCCGGTCAGGGCCTGCGGCAATGGGCCCTGGTGCAGGACGCCGAGGCGTTGGGTGGCGCGGGTGAGGGCGACGTAGAGCTCGGCCGCGCCGCGTGGGCCGTCGGCGAGGATCCGTTCTGGTTCCACGACCAGGACGGCGTCGAACTCCAGGCCCTTCGTTTCCGAGGCCACCACCGCGCCCGGCACACCCGGTGGCCCGATCACGACGCTGGTGCCTTCGCGACCGGCTTCGTCCCGTACGAATTCCTCGATGGCAGCGGGCAGTTCGTCCTCGGTGACCCGCCTGGACCATGGCTGGACGCCGCACGCGCGGACCGACTCCGGTGGCTGGACCCCGGGTGCGAACTCGGC
>JBOHFW010000158.1:0-10517 GCA_050699835.1 Pseudonocardiaceae bacterium
GGGACTGCTCAGCGCGCTGCTCATCGCCGGGCTGAGCATGGCGTTCAGCAACGCGAGGGCCCGGCGGGCCCTCGCCGCCGGAATCGGGCTCGGCGGCCTGGCTCTCGTGTTCTTCGGTCAGGCTATCCAAACCTGGCTGACCCGCGGTCAGGACGCCGAGCAGCTCGCCAACCTCACGGGCCGGCAGAAGGTCTGGGATCTCTTGCTGGCGAAGCAGCGATCCCTCGGTGAGCAGTTCTTCGGTGTCGGCCTGACGGACAAGTCCTTCGGGGGCCTCCCGATCGACAGCAGCTGGCTGTCGGTCTACCACGAGCAGGGCTGGGTAGGAGTGGCGCTCGTGGCCGCGTTCGTGGGCAGCCTGATCGCCACCGCGGCGCTGCGACCGCCGTCTGCGGCGCGCGCCTGCGCGGTGTTCCTCATCGCCTACTGTGCTGTTGCTTCCTACACCGAGGTCGGCCTCGGCGATGCGTCCCCGTACCTGCTGAATCTGGCCGTCGCGGCGTCCCTGCTCGCCAGTGCCCCGGCCGGCGCCGAGTCGCCAGCCGTCGCGGCGCGGGAGGGAGTGACGCCCGCATGAGGTCGCTATACCGCGCGAGGAGGCCCTAATAACTACTTCCAGTACACGGAATGCGCCAAAGCGTGCCCGGCTCGTCGTTTTCGTAACAGAAACCGAGATCGTCACGAGATAAAGGCATGGCGGTGTGCCACTCATCTCGATGGATGAGTTGATTCCGCGCCGAAGTCCGAGAGACCGAAGTCCGAGAGGTGGTCAGCCCGTGAGTCGAGCAGGTGTCCTTCTCGATCGGGACGGCACAATCATCGTCGACCACGGCTACGTCGGATCGGTCGATCGAGTCGAATTCATCGGAGGCTCGATCGAGGCCATCGCCGCGCTCAATGAGGCTGGCATCCCGGTGTCGGTGGTGACCAACCAGGCCGGCGTGGCTCGCGGTTATTACGGGATCGAGGATGTTCAACAGGTGCACAAGCACATGATCGCCGAAATGGCTCGCAAGGGGGCACACGTCGATCTCTGGTTGTTCTGTCCTTACCATGCCGATGGCATCGTCGAGCCTTTCGCCCGGGCGAGCCCCGATCGTAAGCCAGCTCCGGGTATGGCCTTGGTGGCCGCACAGGTTCTCGACTTGGACCTCTCGACCTCCTGGGTGGTGGGTGACGATTCGGTCGACGTTAATCTCGCCAAAGCTGTCGGGGCATTTCCGCTGCACGTCGGCCCAGCCGGCGCCACAGACCCGGAGGTGTCCTCGTTCCCAGATCTCGCGGCTGCGGTCGAGTTCATCCTGGGTGGCGGTATCGTCGACGGTCGCGGCGTGGTGTCCGGCCGAGCGAGCGCCCGGCCCCGGTTTCCGGCGCATCAGTTCGATCGGGCCGATACCTATGGCGACGCGTATGTCGCCGAATTGTCCCGCGCGTTCGGCACCGTCGATCTCGAGCACATCAGCCGTGCTGCTGCGATCCTCATCGATGCCTATCGCCGCGATGCAGCCGTTTTCGCATGTGGGAACGGTGGTTCTGCATCCATCGCCAACCATATGCAATGTGATCACATGAAGGGTGTCGGGAAAGGCACCGATCTCACCACTCGTGTCTGCAGTCTCAGCACGAACGTCGAGCTGCTCAGCGCCATCGCTAACGACCTCGGCTACGACAGAATCTTCGAACACCAGCTGCAGTGCCAAGCTCGCCCGGGTGACGTCCTGGTCGCGGTGTCGTCGGGGGGCAGCTCACCGAACATCGTGCGCGCGCTGGACTGGGCGGGTGCCAACGGCCTGCAAACCATTGCCTTGACCGGGTTCGACGGTGGGCCGGCCAGGCGGCAGTCAACAGTATCGATCCACGTCGACTCCGCCAATTACGGGATCATTGAGGATGTCCATCAAGCGTGTATGCATCTGCTGGCCCAGTACATCCGACAGTCGAGGATGGCCTCTGATGTCGTCGCATTTCAGACCTTCTGACGGTATGCGCGTCGCCATTAACCTGCTCACCGACGATCCAGCCAATCCGTCGGGTGCGCATTGGTTCTGGACCCGCACCATCCCGGAGATGGCGAAGCGGCTCACCAGCGACGAGGAGATCCATCTTCTGGTGAGTCCGAAGTCCCGGCAGCTCCATGAGGGCTACGGCTCCCAGGTTCATTATATTATGTTTCCCTGGTCGAACGAGCGGCCACCGTTGCGGACCTTGAGTGAGTACCTTTACGCCCCGGTTCGGCTACCACGTGCAAGAATCGATGTGTTCAACACCTTGATGGCGCCGTTGGTCAGCCCAGCACGGTCGCTCGTCATCCATTTTAAGACACTGCACGCTTACACAGCTCCGGCATCGGTCCGTCCGGCGGCGCTGCTGTACCGGCGCATGAGTTATCCCCGTACCGCCCGGCTGGCCGACGCAATCATCATCAATTCGGAAAGCTTGCGGCGAGAGGTACTGCGATACCTGGACGTCGATCCAGCGAAGTTGCGGCTGATTCCGGAGGCGGTGGACCACGACCTGTTCCGACCCGGTGACCGCGACGCCGCCGGCAGCCTGCTGACCGCGAAGTACGGCATCACAGAGCCCTTCGTGTTGTTCGTGTCATCACTGTGGCCATACAAGAACTGCGGTGGCTTACTTCGCGCATTCGCGGCGGCAAAGGCGGAGCTCGGCGGGCGGCGGCTCGTCGTGGTCGGCCCGGGCCGCGATGTGGAGTACGTCACGGGGCTCCGCGCCCTCGCCGACGAGCTCGGCATAGCCCAGGACATCGTGTGGGTCGGCGGCGTGCCGCTGGAGGAGACGGTCCACTTCTACCGGGCAGCGGATGTCTTCGTGTACCCCTCGTTCAACGAGACCTTCGGCCTACCCATCCTGGAAGCGATGGCCTGCGCGTGCCCGGTGGTCACGTCGAACATCAGCGCGATGCCCGAGACGGCCGGCGGTGCGGCGATGCTCGCGGACCCCAAGGCACCCGAGTCGATCGCCGGTGCCATCGTCGCGGCATGTGGGGCGGAAGGTCAGCGGCTCCGGAGGCAAGGACTCGCCCGAGCGGGTGAGTTCACTTGGGCGGCCACGGCTGAACGCACCCTGGCCGTATACCGAGAGGTCCATACCCGCCGGCTGAATCGAGGTCGCCGCTGATGAGGATCCTGGTCACTGGCGGAGCCGGGTTCATCGGGTCCCACACCTGCGATCGGCTGGTTGAGCTCGGCCATGACGTGATCGTGCTAGATGCACTGACCGCCCCGGTACATCGCGGTCGCCAGCCCAACTACCGCACACCCGGCGCGGACCTCGTCGTAGGCGATGTCCGCAATCGCGATCTCGTGGCCAACCTGCTACGGCGCGTGGATGCCGTCTACCACTTCGCCGCATACCAGGACTACCTCCCCGACTTCGCCACGTTCACCGATGTCAACGTCACCTCTACGGCATTGCTGTACGAGATCATCGTTGCCGAACGACTCGAGCTGAGCCGGGTCGTGGTCGCCTCATCGCAGGCGGCGATGGGCGAGGGTCTCTACGAGTGTCCTGATCATGGCGAGCAGACGCCCGACATGCGGCCGCTCTCCGCGCTCGAGCAGTCCCGCTGGGACCTGACTTGCCCCGTATGTGGTGGCGAGGTCGAGATGTGTCGGACGCCCGAGCGGATCGCGAACCCGCAGAACGCCTACGGGATGTCGAAGCACGCCGAAGAAGTGGTGGCGGTGAACCTCGGGCGTCGATACGGGATCCCGACGGTCGCTCTGCGGTACAGCATCGTGCAAGGTCCGAGGCAGTCGGTCTACAACGCGTACTCGGGCGCCTGCCGCATCTTCTGCCTGCACTACCTCCAGGGCAGCGCTCCCACGCTGTACGAGGACGGCCAAGCCATCCGCGACTACATCAACATCCACGACGTGGTCGACGCCAACCTGCTCGTGCTCTCCGATGACCGTGCCGCGGGCCGGGTCTTCAACGTCGGTGGCGGAACGGGCTACCCGACCGAGCAGTTCGCGGACATCGTGCGACGCCAGTACGGCTCTGACGAGCCCGGCCGGATCAATGGTGAGTACCGGTTCGGGGACACTCGGCACATCCTCTCCGACATCGGTGCCCTCTCCCAGCTCGGCTGGGCGCCCCGGCGGACGCCAGCGGACTCGGTGGCGGAATACGCGGCCTGGCTGGAAGGGATGCCGGGTCTCGGGGAGATCCTGGCCGGGGCGGAGGCGAAGATGCGGGCGCTTGGCGTGGTCCGGAAGGCCCAGTTAATGACGAGGACCCAGTGATGACGAGGACCCGGCGATGAAGGCGTTCCTGCTGGCGGCTGGCCTGGGCACGAGGCTGCGCCCGATCACTGACAGCACGCCGAAGTGCCTGCTGCGGATCGGCGATGCACCGCTGCTGGACATCTGGCTGGACGCGCTGGCGGGTGCCGGGGTGCACGAGGTGCTCGTCAACCTGCACCATCTCGCCGATGTGGTGCGCTCGCATGTGGCCGCCCGCCGCGGGCCCCCGGCGGTGCGACTGGTCGAGGAGCCGGAGCTGCTGGGCAGCGCCGGCACGCTGGTGGCCAACCGCGGCTTCGTCGCGGGAGAGGAGATGTTCCTCGCGGTCAACGCGGACAACCTCACCGATTTCAACCTGGGCATACTCATCGACGCACACCGCGTGGGCGGCGCGATCGCGACGCTCTCGCTGTTCCGCGCGCCCCGGCCCTCGGAGTGCGGCGTGGTCGCGGTCGAGGACGGTCGCGTCGTCGGATACGTCGAGAAGCCGGCCGACCCACCGAG
Source organism: Pseudonocardiaceae bacterium (assembly GCA_050699835.1). Taxonomy (GTDB): domain Bacteria; phylum Actinomycetota; class Actinomycetes; order Mycobacteriales; family Pseudonocardiaceae. The sequence goes on from JBOHFW010000158.1 coordinate 4,770, forward strand.
CGACCTCGCCAACGCCGGCATGTACGCCTTCCACCCAGCAGTCCTCGATGTGATCGCCGGAGGGCCGCCGAAGGATATCGGCTACCACCTGCTGCCGCGGCTCGTCGGCCGGGCGCGTGCGGTGACCATCGAGGGCTGCTACTTCATCGATATCGGCACCCCGGCTGCGCTGGAGCGCGCCCGGGATGAGTGGCAAGCGAGACGGGTATCGTGATTATCACTCAAACCCCATTGCGTATCGGGCTCGTCGGCGGAGGAACCGACCTGCCCAGCTACTACCGCGAGCACGGCGGCCGAGTCCTGAACGCGGCCATCGACAAGTACGTGTACGTGATCGTCAAGCAACGCTTTGACGACGACATCTACGTCAACTACTCGAAGAAGGAGATCGTCTCCCGGGTCGAGGACCTCCAGCACGAGCTCGTTCGGGAAGCCCTGCACATGGCTGGGGTTCGCGGCGGCGTGGAGATCACGACGCTCGCTGACATCCCGTCGGCAGGCGGATCGGGCCTGGGTTCCTCGTCGTCGGTGACGGTGGGGCTGCTGAACGCTCTGTTCACCTACCAGGGCAAGCAGGTATCCGCTGAGGAGCTCGCCGAGCGGGCCTGCGCCATCGAGATCGATCGCTGCCGCAAGCCGATCGGCAAGCAGGACCAGTACGCGGCTGCCTTCGGCGGGATCTGCGACATCCACTTCGGACCAGGTGACCAGGTGGCCGTCGACGAGGTTCGCCTGCCGCCGCCGTTACGCCGGCGGCTGCAAGCCGAGCTGCTGCTTTTCTTCACCGGAATCACCCGCAGCGCCAACGTCATTCTCGAGGAGCAGACTGCGAACGTCGGCGACCGGATCCCCCAGCTCGAGGCGCTCCGGGACCTCGCCGGCGAAGCGGCGGGTGGGCTGCGCAGCGGGAACCTGGATGCCGTCGGCACCGCAATGTGCAAGAGCTGGCAGGCAAAGCGAGCGCTGGCGGCCGGCGTATCGAACCGGCAGATAGACGACGCAGTCGAGGCGGCGCTCGAAGCTGGCGCGTCGGGTGCCAAGGTGACCGGCGCCGGTGGCGGTGGCTTTCTCCTGGTCACCTGCCCGGTGGAACATCAACGTGCGGTGCGTGATCGGCTGGCCGCTATGAAGGAGCTTCCGATCAAGATCGAGCCGCTCGGCTCTCGAGTGATCTTCAACGTCCACCGCGACATCTGGAGCTGAGCCGATAGACGCGTGTCCCGGCTCCCGCCGGTGATTTCCCCCTGGTGGCCGAGCTACGGTGTTGGCAACCACCCAGGATTCGCTGTCGGTTCCGCCGACGATGTGCACCGTCGCATCCGTCGGTAGGCGATGGCGACACCCAGGCTGTAGGCGCCGCCTGCCGTGACGCTGGCGACTCCCGCCCCGATGAGTCCGAACGCCTGCGCGAGCACGATCACTGCGGTGATCGAGACTGCCGCGCTCACCGCGCGGGTCGCCCAGAGCTGCCGCATCCGCCCGGCCGCCTTCACCGCTTGGCCGAACCCGAAGCTCAGCGCCAGGAGGACGTACTGCCCGGCGATCAATCTGGTCACGGTGACCGCGCCGGTGAATTCCGCACCGTAGGTCAGGCGCAGCACCGGTTCGGCGAAGACGGCCACGAGGCCGCAGTACAGCACCGTCACGGTAACGACCGCCGCGGTCAGCCGCGGCGCGTAGGCGGCAAGGCCGGGTATGCCGTCCTGCCTGAGCCGGCGGACCGACTCCGGTAGTCCGATGTTGCCGCCGGCGATCAAGACGACCACGATGGGGCCGATCAGGCCGGCACCGGCTCGGTAGAGGCCGAATTGGCTGATGCCCAGAAGCACCGGCAGCAGGAGGAGGTAGCCCTGATCCGCTGGGAACGCCGTGCCGAATTCGGCTAGGAACCAGCGACTGCGCGGCCAGAGCGCGCGCAACTGCGCGACTCCCCCGCGCAGCGTCGGGCGGATACCGTTCAGGCCGATCCCGATCACAGCCCCGACGGTCGCCCCCAGACCCCACGCTGCCAGGAACGCTGCGGTGTTGCTGACGCCGAGTGCCAGCAGGGCACCTGAGGCGGCGCCTTGTATCAGGGCGAATCCTACGCCGCTGAGCAGCGCGCGATCGGGGCGTTGCAGCCGGAATGCCGTCGATCGGCAGTAGTCGTGGGCGAGCAGGCTCGGTAGGCACGGCGCGAGGGCGAGCAGCGCCACGGCATCGATCCCGGCGAGTTCGAGGACGACGCCGACCGCCCCGAGCAGGGCTGCAACCGCAACGCCAAGCACGAGCGAGGCCAGCAGTCCTTCGGGGAGCTGCGCGTGCCGGCTGTCAGTGGATCCGGTCACCGTCATCGGCTCGGTGACCAGCGCGCGGTTGGTGCCGACCACCCCGAGCCAGATGAGGAAGGCAACTCCGAACGTCCCGAGCGAATCAGCCCCGCCCGCGCGAGCGATCAAGACGCCGAGCGCGAAGTTGGAGGCCGAGGAGATCAGCTGATCCGCGAGGGTCAGCGCCGCTCGACGGCCAGTTCCGACGCGACGGCCTCGCGCTCTGGCTCGCCGTCCGATCAACACCCGTTCGCCACGAAGCATCGCTCGTTGGCGGGCCGGCCTCGACTCAGCATCGCTGTCCGGACGCGTCGTCGGAGAACGTGCTGCCAGCGTCCTGTTGGTAGGGCTCGGCTTGCCATTTCGTGGGGCTGACACCGGACCCGGTCTCGTAGCCGACGAAGGTCCATAGTCCGTGATAGGTGTTGTTGCGCCAGATGTTGTGCTGGTTGAAGGCGATCGCCTGTTGGACGACTCTTTCTTTGTACGGTGACCAGTTCGGGGAGGTGCCGTAGTTGGACAGCACCGCCATGCGCCCGGCCATGGCGTTCGAGCACCCGATGATCTCCGGGGTGTAGGTGAAGATGTTGTCGTGGATGTCGAGTCGTTGGGTTTTCCACCGGCAGTCGTGGTAGAGGGGTGGGGTGTTGATGGCGGGTGTGGAGCAGGTGGTGGGTGAGCTCACCAGGCGGGTGCAGTATCCGGTGGAGGTGTTGGCTTCGCTGTTGCAGAAGCGGTCGGCGTTCTCCCAGGCGGTGATGCCCGACCAGTTGTTGTCGAAGACGTTGTCATAAATATCGATCTTGTCTGTCCTGGCCGGGACCCGGGGTTCACCACCTGCCTCGCTGAGATACACCGCTCCCACCGGGAAATTATCGCCCTGATCAGCGAATGCCTTACCGGTGACCCAGGTGTTCTTGCGGATGGTGTTGCCGCGCAGGATGAGGTTGTAGCTCGTCTCGTAGAACACGGCTTCGCCGTCGTTGTTCTCGATGAGGTTGTTCTCGATCACGAAGTCGTTGTTGTTGGTGTCGGCCCACAAGCCCGGACCGCGGTTGTCATGGACCCAGTTGCCCCGGACATCCGCGCCGTTGACCGCCCAGAACTTGATCCCTCCGGTGCAGCCGCAACCCTCCACCCGGGACTCCCAGTCGTCGGTGTTGTTCCCGGTGATCTCATTGCCCTCCACGACCAGCCCGACAATCCCGTCCCCATCCTGGAAGGCGTTCATCCCGTACTGACCGTTATTGCGCACGCAGTTACCCCGGAGCTGCTGGCGAGCGCCAGCCATGAGCCCGGCCCCCCGGTTCTCCTCGATCGTGTTGCGCTCGATCACCCAGCCATTACCAGAATCGTGGTTGACCACCCCCTCATTCGCCGGCGCGACGAAACCACGGATGGTGAGATCGCTGATCGTCACATCCGAGGCCTTACCGGTGAAGGCGTACCTGTTCAGCCCACGCCCATCCAGAACCGCACCCGGACCACCGAGATACCGATTACCTTCCTTCGGGGCGACCTGATCGAACTCACCCCCACCAAGAACATGCCGACCAGGCGCAAGCCAAAACGTCGTCCCCGGCGGGCTAGCCTCAGTCTTCACCGACAGATCACCCTCAACAGCCGGATCCACAACCACCGCACCCGCCGGGGCGGTCGCGAGCCCCGGAACCTGATGGCCACACACGACCGCGATGGGGCCGGAGGTGGCGACACCGGCTGGCCCGGCCCGCCCGGCGGGAGCCGACGCGCTGTTCGTCGCTAAGCCGCTGCCCGTCGCCTCGGGAGACGCCTGGCACGCGGCGAGCAGGATGCCGGTGACCACGGCGAGGCCCCAGCACGTCGCCCGCGATGTGAACCAGCGGTGGCGCTTGCCCGTATATCCTTGTTCGATCGGTGCCTCCTCGGGTTCGGCGGCAATGCCGAGGCTCGCCGTCGCAGTAGTTACATTTCCCGGCCAAGCGTGATGCCAACGGCGAACAAAAAAGAAATCGTTCTTGCTGCCGATCTCGTTACATTTTCCCCGACCGGGACGATAACCAAGCATCATGTCGCACCATGGGACGCTAGCCCGCCCTGCGGCATTCCGGCACGAGTAGGTTCGCGATTTTGATCAGGAGATCGGTGATGGGGCGCAGACTCTGCGGCGAGGGTGAGTACCCGGAGCCGCTGCTCGCGGTGGCGGGGTATGGGCTACCGGGCGCCGGCCGTGCCTTCCCCGATGAGCCGCTCGCCGAGCAGGCGTGGTCCGCGGTTCTGGATCGGGCCAAGATCCACCGGGTGACCGGTCCGCTCAGCGCCGCTACCGGTGACGGCGCGCTGCCCGCGACTCAGGAGCAGGTACAGCAGGCCAGGTCTGTCCACCGAGCCACGTTACTGCGGGTCATGATGTTGGAGCGCGAGCTGGTCGCCGTGGTCGAGCTGCTAGCGGGCGGGGGAGTGGAGTCCCGAATTCTGAAGGGCAGCGCCGTGGCCCACCTCGACTATCACAACCCGGCCTTGCGGTCGTTCATTGACCTGGACGTTCTCGTCCGCGCTAGCGACATCGACCACGCGGTCGCGGTGCTGTCAGCAGCTGGTTTCCAGCGCACGCTGGCCGAGCCCCGGCCGGGTTTCGACCGCCGCTTCGACAAGGGAATGACGCTGATCCCTCCCGCGGGTTTCGAGCTTGATCTGCACCGGACGTTCGTGCTCGGTCCGTGGGGCTTGCGGGTGGACCTGGACCAGCTATGGGATGAGGGACAGGAGTTTCGCATCGGTGGGCGCCAGCTGCGTGCGCTGTCCGGACCGAACCGGTTCTTGCACGCCTGCTACCACGCCGCGCTCGGTGACTGGCCTCTGCGGCTGGGCTCGCTGCGCGACGTCGCCGAGATGCTCCGCCGGCTGGATGGGGACGGGGCGTCGATCCGTCGGCTCGCCGCGGCTTGGGGGGTCGAGGCGGTCGTGGCCGCGGCCGTGGCCGACAGCCGGCGGCTGCTCGGGATCACCGCGGCCGGTGAGCTCTCCGACTGGGCGCAGCGCTACGTCACGGGCCGGCGGGAGGAAGCGTGGCTCGCCCTGCACACCCATGCCGGGAAGACATTCTCGGCGCAGGCGATCGCGACGCTGCGGGTCCTGCCGAGGTGGGCGGACAAGGCGGCCTACCTCCGCGCGCTGGTACTGCCGGACAAGCGATACACGGCCGGGCGGCATGCCTCACCGCTGGCTCGGTTCGGATACGCCATCCGGGAAATCCGTCGGGGCCAGGGAGTGTGAACTCGACATGTCGCTCAAGGAAATCGTCAGCAAATGTGTCAATACCTCGCTTCGGCCCCTCGGCATCCAGGTCGTGCGAGGTCGCACGACTGATCCCGCGATCGCATCATTCCTATCGGCGAAGAAAACGATCGCCGCTGCCCGGCGTGCCGGCTTGTCTGTCGGCGACTACATCGATCAGCAC
>JBOHFW010000159.1:0-18510 GCA_050699835.1 Pseudonocardiaceae bacterium
AGTCAATCCAGATTTCGCCATATCACGCAGGCCCCCCGGCGCGTCGATCCATCCACCTGGACTCAGACCGCCGGTTTTCTGGCATGCTACCGTCCCTTATCACCTTTCAGATCCGAGGTAAGCCATCGGGCCTAGGAACACTCCTCCAGTTCCTCCCAACTCAGCCAGGAATACAATGCGGCGCCTCGTGGCGCACCGGGTCACAGAAATAGACTGACAGACCGGTACGGACGGTGAATTCGGCGTGACGGGCCATCTCTTTTCCCTGGTCCCAGGTTACGCTGTTGCGCAGGAACTCGGGCAACGTCTCCATTTTTCGGGCCAGGAGCGCGGCCACTCGCTCGGCAGTTCGATCGCAGGGAATCCGCACGAGCATGGTGAACCGGCTGGTACGCTCGACCAGGGTGGCGATCTGCGACTTGCCGCCTTTCCCGATGATCAGATCTCCTTCCCAGAAACCGGGTACCGCGCGATCATCGGCCTCGGCTGGGCGTTCGCTGATGTTGACCATATCGGGGATCTTTCCCCTGCTCAAAGCCGCCCGGGACCGGGGAACCCGCTTCGCCCTGCCCTGCCGTAACGCGAGCTTGAGCTCGGTACGCAGCTCACCCCGCGCCTGCAGATACAGTGTTTGATAAATGGTCTCGTGGGACACTCTCATCTCCGGCTCATCGGGATACTCCTCGTTCAGTCTTGCACTGATCTGCTCCGGAGCCCACTTCTGTTCCAAGCCCTCATTCACGGCGTCATGAAGCCGGGACGAGGCTACCAGCTTGTGCTCCTTCGGTCGCACCTTGAACGACTCATAACGCTCCTGCGCCGCGAGCGCCCGATAATTAGCGGCACCACCATTACGATTGATCTCGCGGGCGATCGTACTATGGTGCCGGCCCAGCAGTTCTGCTATGCCACGAGCCGAATTTTCCCGGCCCAGCTCGCGGGAGATCGTCTCCCGTTCCTCGGCGCACAACGGCGTGCCCCCACTCATCAACCATCCCCCCAGAACATCCCCCGGAAAGGGGACACCTTAGCAGATCAAGATCTGCTAGAATAAAGGCCTGTCGCTACGACCGTTTGAGCCCAAGCAGAGATATGGTCCGGTGAGGACATCGAGCTGTGGGACTTACTGGACAAGGCCATGCGCCAACTGGATTCCTTTGAGGGGTCGGTCGACGCGATTATTGGATTCTGGGACTTTCCGGTGACCATCATGGTCCCGCTCCTGTGCCAACGACTTGGTGGGTTATGCTGTGCGAGCCTGGAGGCGGTGGTGAAGTGCGAGCACAAATATTGGAGTCGCCTCGAGCAGCAGAAGGTGATCGAGGAATATCCGCGGTTCGGCCTGGTTGATCCCGAGCGAGACAGGGAACCACCCCCGGGCATGAGCTATCCGATGTGGATCAAGCCGGTGAAGTCGTTCTCTTCCTATCTCGCTTTCAAGATGGTAAACCAGCAGGAGTTTCAGGATGCGTTGGCACAGATTCGCGCGGGGATCGGCTGGGTCGGGGCTCCCTTTGGGACCGTCCTTGAGGCTACCGCTACCGCGGCAAGACCCACACGCTAGGCGTGGTGGACTCGATCACACACAACGAGAACCCCAGCTTCGTCCGGTACCAATACCCCGCATCCATTCCGGACCGGGTCACCGGACGAATGGCTGACATCTCCGACCGCATCGTCAGGCAGATTGGGCTGGAGCACACCACCTTCAACATCGAGTTTTTCTGGGATGAGAACACTGACGCGCTGGGGGTGCTGGAGATCAACCCGCGGCATTCCCAGTCACACGCTGAGCTGTTCGCCCATGTCGACGGCGCGGCCAACCACCTCGCGATGGTGCGCCTGGCACTGGGCCGCGACCCGGAGTTGCCGCACAGTCAAGGCCTTTACCAGATCGCAGCCAAGTGGTTTGTGCGGCATTGGAACGACGGTGTTGTCCGCCGCCGCCCCAGCAAACAGGAGATCGAGCGGGTACAGCGTGAGATCCCCGGCGTCACCGTTGACCTGACCGTCAAAGAAGGCGACCGGCTCTCGGAACTCATGGGTCAGGACAGCTACAGCTACAACATCGCAAACATCTACCTCGGCGCCCAGGACGAGGCTGAGCTGACCGAGAAGTACCAACGGTGCCTCCGGGCGCTGCCGTTCGACATCAGCGACGAGATGGTCACGTAGGGTCGGCGACCTCGTTGTCCTTCATGTTGCTGATCCAGGCGGCCAGCTCGGTTCCGCGGAACACCAGCACGGCCCCGCCGGGCTGCTTGCTGTCCCGCACCGCGACCCGGCCATCCGCCAGCGTCGCCACCTCGATGCAGTCGTCGGTGCCGCCGTTGAGAGGGCTGCGGCTGCTCTTGCGCCAAATCGCGCGAGATGCGTCGGTCCAGGTCATCCCGCGCCTCCTCTCCTGGATTACTGGTACTGCGCCAGGGTAGTGGAGATCAGGTCGCGAGACTCCGTCGGGTTCAGCGCCAGCGAGCTCAGCACGGCGAAGCGCATGATGCAGCGTCGGACGTCGTCCTGCTCCTCCAGGTAGATGGAGCCCGCGGGTCCCTCGACGTAGCCCACATCGTGCGCCAGCTCGGGCAGCGTGACGATGCTGAACGCGCCCTCCATGCCGGGGTGCGGGCCGGCTGTGAACGGCACCACCTGGACGGTGATGTTGGGCGCGCGGGTCAGGTCCAACAGGTGTTCGAGCTGGCTACGCATCACCCGGTTGCCGCCCACCGGACACCGCAGCACCGCCTCGCTGAGGATCACCTCGTAGGTGAGTGGGTCGGCTCCGGTGAGGACGTGCTGGCGGATCATCCGGGCGGCGACCCGGTTCTCCAAGCCCTCGATCGGTGTGGTGGGTTGGAGAGTGGTGATCAGCGCGCGGGCGAAGTCGGAGGTCTGCAGCAGACCCGGCACCAGGGTCAGCTCGAACTGGCGAATCGTGGTCGCCGCCTGCTCCAGCCCGACGATCGTCTGGGCGAGTTTAGGCAGCGCGCTGGATTGCCACCAGCCTTTCTGCCGGCCCTCACGGGCCATCCGGATCAGATCGGCGGTCTCCTCGGCGGGCACCTCATAGACCGCCGCCAAGTGCTCAACCTCGGCGGGCAGCGGCGCGTACGACCGCGTCTCGATGCGTTGCAGCTTCGACCGGCCCCAACGCGGCGAGTGCTGCTTGAGCCGGTTGGCCGCCTCCACAATGGTGAGCTCTGAGCGCTCCCGGTGACCCCGCAACGACTCGGCCAACTGCCACAGCCGCAGCGTCGGGCTGACCCCGCGATCCATCACGACCTCTCACAAGTCCGGTGACCCGTGCCCGTCGGCGGGCACGCGTCTGCTAGCCCATCGAGTGGTACGATAAAAAACCCGTTGCAAATCTGAGTTTCCCAGTACATGGTGAGACGACTCAATCGTAGCGTGCTGGTCCGGACACACCGCGTCCGCCTTCGGAGACCGCTCGCGAGATCCCACGAACCGAGGGAGATGATCATGACGATCCACGACAGCGGTAACGACGGGCGCGAGCGCCCGGGTCTCGAGGAACCCCTGTGCAGTGAGGAAGAGTTCGCCCAGGAGGTGCGCGAGCTCGTCGCCGACGAGGCTCCGCGGGTGTTCGCGCTGGTCGAGGAATACGGCGAGCGGGTCGACGGCCGGATCGTCGCCTGGGGCATGGCCTTTCAGGATGGCACCGAAGTCGTCGGCGTCAACGGCCTGCACCTGCGAGTGGCCTCGGCTGAGCGCGCTCAGCGGGCCTTCTCCCGGCGCCGAACCATCCGCCTGGTGTGGACCAGCACCACTAACATCGTTGACCAACAGGCTTTTGCGCGATCAGGAGCTCGGGGAGGGACTCATGATCGATGAGCCCGGCCGGTACAGCCGGCGTGAGGTACTGCAGCTCAGCGGTCGGGCGGTGGGACTGGCCGCGACCGGCGCCCTGGTGGCCGGTTGCGCCAACGCGGTCACTCAACCGCCCCCTATCCCCGTCGTCGACCCGGTGAACCTGGACCCGCTGAAACTCACCATCGACATGATCCGGTTCAACACGTCGCACAACGGCGAGGGCGGTGTCACCGTTCCGCATGCCGAGATGCTGAAGTCGATCTGGGACGCGGCCGGTGCTCAAACCCAGATCATTCCGACCCCGAAGTCGGACAACGCGCATTTCGTTGCTCGCGTGCCCAGCACCGTGGGAAGCGCCCGGCCATTGCTGTTGCTGTGCCATTCCGATGTGGTCTCCGTGGAGACCGACCGCTGGAGCGTCGATCCCTACCGTGGCGAGGTACGCGACGGCTGGATCTACGGGCGCGGAGCGCTGGACATGAAGGGCGCCAACGCCGCGTTCATGGCCGCCCTGCTGCGGCATCTCGGTGAGGGCGCCCGGTTTGACCGGGACATCATCTTCCTCTCCGACTGCGACGAGGAGGGGGGCCCGCACGGCACCCGGTGGCTCGCCGAGCAGCATTACGACAAGATCGACGCCGGAGCGGTGATCACCGAAGGGGGATGGGCGCTGGCCCCGCCCGGCTCGGTGGAACCGATGGTGGTGACGCTTACCCGGCAGGACAAGATGTCCGCGGCGCTTGAGCTCGTCGTTCGGGGAACCGCCACCCATTCCTCCCGTCCGTCCCCGGACGCGGCAATCACCCGGCTGAACCGGTTGGCCGTCCGGCTGGCCGACTACCAGCCCGGCGTCGGCCTCACTGACGTGACCCGCCCGTACTTCGAAACGTGGGCGTCACGCACCGACAATCCGAAGCTCGCCGCGGCGCTGCGGCTCATGGTGAACGCCACGGGGCAGGCGGAGCGTGATCGCGCGGGCGCGCTGATAGTCCAGCTCAGCGACCACCCGACGCTGCACAACGCGTTGATGCGCCACATCGTCACACCGGTGATCCAGCGTGCTGGGTACCGCTCCAACGTCCAGCCCGGATCGGCGACCGCCTCGCTGAACCTGCGACTGGTACCGGGCGGTGTCGACGTGGCTGCGACGCTCGCGGAGATACGCACTGCGCTGGGTACCAGTGACGGCGTGACGCTGCGCCTGGTGAACTCGCTCAAGCCGGACCAGACCGAGGAGCAGACGCTGAACGAGCTCACGCAACGGATGACCCAACCGCCGGCAACGATCGACACCGACGTCTTCCGCGCGCTGGACGCCGCTTGTCGCGAGACTTACCCCACAGCCGCGGTCACCGCGGGCCTGTTCGAAGCGGGCACCAGCGCTGGCCCGTGGCGGCAACGCGGCATCCCGGTGTACGGGATCTATCCCTACGCCACCGACGCCGACACGATGTCCCGGATGCACGGCAACGACGAGCGGATCCGGGTCGACGCGCTCACGCGTGGAACCGAACTGATGTATCGGGTATTCAAGCGATTCCGCACGAACTGAGCTCTCCTTGCTAGAGCAGGACCAGGCCAAGTGCGTGAGCAGTCTGCGCTTGCCGCTGGTCGCAGGTGACGAATTCCAGGGGTTCGCCCGCAGCGAGTTCGGTCACGGTGGTCGCCGCGACAGCCAGGTGGATCGCATCCAGTGTCCGCACGGAGTGGTCCAGGACGAGTTGTCGCGCCCGGGGGAACACGGTGCCCGGGTCCAGCGCGAGCAAGGCGATCGGACCGTCCGGTCCACAGTCCGCATCGGCTCTGGCTAGTAGCCAATCCGGCCGACGCAACCGTCCAGAACGCGCTGCGCTGCTGAGCGCGCTCGCGAGCTCGACCCGAGTGATCTCACTGGTAACCACCGGCTCGCTGCCCTCGAGCAGGAGCGCACGAAGCCGTTCTTGGTCTGCCTCGTCAACGAGATAGCAGTGAATCAGGGCGGATGTGTCCGCATAACGAACGCTCATCGTGCATCGCGTTCGGCCCGCAGTGCATCGCTCACCGCGGTGCCCGAGCCGCGGTTGGCATCGCGAGCACCTCATCCAAGGTGGGTGGTTGCTGCATGGGCACCGGAGGGAGGGTTCGCAGGCCCGATCGTTCCAGCCTGCGCCGGAACGACTCACGTCGGTCCGCGACAGCGTCCGCCAGAAGCGCTGCCACGAGGTCATTGAGAGACCGGCCCTCCTGCGCGGCACGCTCCTTGAGACGCCTGTGCAGATCGTCGTCGATCCGGCTGATGAGCTGTTTCACGAGTAAATGATAGCAATGAGAGTCCGAGGTGTTATCAGTTGCACCGAGCTTCGCGTTCCACTCCTTCTCGAACGCGGCCAGCTCTTCCGCTGACACCCCGGTGATGGCGACGAACTCGGGCGTGGGGCGGGGTGATGCCGCCCCCACCATTATGGGGACGTATCGAGGCGAACAGACGCCTGAGGCGGGGCGGCGCGGGCGGTCAGCCGCTGCTCGGAGGGCGGTCATGGCGCCGTCCCATCTAGGGATCGTGATGGTGGGTGGCTGATCCAACTCCCCGAGTGCACAACGAGACGGGCCTAGTAGGAAAGGACCTGGCTGAGGAGCTCACCAAGCGTTTTCAAGAGACAGGGTGCACCGACGTTGAGGTTGCCTGTGTGCTGACCGTCGCGCTGGCCCGTATTTCAGCGACTGCCCCAGAATTCAACAGTCTAGGACTCGGAGATCTACCTCTGTGTCGTGCTTGCACTGCACGTCTACTTTCTGGAGTGGTGGCACTCGCGCGCCTTCCCCCAGCAAAGCGCGTGAATCCCGGTACGTCCTGGCGCCATCCATACCAGCTTGCTCCTGATACGTCTTGCCGGATTTACACCCCTCACATGTGGGTGTCGGCAACGGCGGCATCGTCACCTCAGACGGCTCAGGGCGATGCGATTCATTGCTTGACAGCAGGTGCGGGATCAACGCGATGACCGCAGACACGACGACAGCAACCGCACCGATCCAGGCAGCGACGATCGTCGCGTCACGGCGTTGAAAGCGACGTCGATGATCGCGACCAGTCGTGGAACCCGCGTTCAGGACGGGGTAGCGAGGGCTGGTCGTCAGCTGCTCTGGCTCGTCCACACTGCTGCACCTCTTCATCGCGGGCGGTTCGCCCATCCGCTGGTTCACGTCGCGGTCGATGCCGCTGTCGCTGTCCATCGGCTACTGTGGCGCGCGTGACACCGCATCAGACCGAGATTGATGTTGCTGGCCTGCCGCCGCTGGCGGCTCCCGATGCCAGCGACGACGACCGCGCTCGGGCGATCATGGCTCGGATGGTCGCCCGCTATGGCGCCCCCACCCTGGAGGACTACCGCCGCGCCTACGCCGGATTCGGCGCTGAATGGCCCGGCGATGAGGAGATCCGCCGACGTCACATCGTCGCGCCCGACACCGCGGCGTGATCAGTGGCAAAGTCGTCGACGCCTCGGCGCTCGCCGCGCTGGTGCGCGGCCGCATCTCCGCCATGGCCTGGTTCGACACCGCGTGGGCGCTGTCCCTGCCGCTGTACCTGCCCACCCTCGCCCTCACCGAGGTTCGCGCAGTCCGACCCGACGCCGGCCCTCAACTCGCCGAGATCCTGGGCCACCCTTCAGTAATCCTCGGCGAACTCGACGCCGCCACCGCCGACCAAGTCGACCAGCTGCTCTTAGCCGCCGACGTTTTCGACGGCTGCGCCGGGCACGTTGTGCACACTGCGCGAACCCGGGGCTGGCCCGCCCTCAGCGCTGACCCCGGACGCCTGCGGCGCGTGGACCCCGACGTTCAGCTCGACCTCCTGTGAGGGAGCCTATGCTGGGCCGACAACGCCGCCACCCAACTCGGGCTATAGCTTTTCGCTGGCCCCACTGATCCCGCGCAGGCAGTAGGCGGGTAAGAAGTTTCCCGCACGGGATCGTTGCCGATTTAACATTAACCGTCGTCGGCCGATCGACCGTTCCAGCTCAAGGACGACTTGTCGAGTTCCTCTTCGGTGGGGAGCTCGTGGAGGATAACCTGGGTATATCCGCTGGTTAACTTTCCGGACTTGCGTAGCGTGCGCATGGCTGTCTCCACAGAGTTACTGGAAGCGCCGACAGCGGGAGCAGCGTGTGGCCATCGTGGATTTGTATGCCGTGGCGCCGAGCTAGGTGCACGAGGAATGCCCACAGTCGTTGCTCGATCTTCCGCGCGGCGTGACCGCGTTGGATCGTGAGTGCCTGGACTTGTCGCGCGAGGGTGAGTGAGTGTCAGGGCCCGCAGGATCTCGCCGTCGGAGGCGAGGAGATCGCGAACCTCTCACGGGGAATCGCCAGCAGCGTCGCGTTCCCGTACGGGGTGAACCGAGTGATCGTGGCGCCGGTGAGGAACTCCTCGGCGTTGAGCACGTCCCCAACGCCAGCGACGTCGACCAGCACATTCGGTCCGTCCCATCTGGCGTGAAAGACCTTGACCACCCCGTCGAGCACGATGACCACTGGCGTACCAGTCTGGTCTGGGAACTGCTGGGTTGCTCGTTCGAGCCCCCCGTCAGTCGGGCCGGCACGCAGCAGTGATGCATGGCGTTCCAACCGCTGGTCTGCAGCTGAGGAGTTTCCGCGCGATGTGCGGGTTCATCGGGAGCTCTTCGGGCCGGCCAACACCTGGACCCACGTCCTGGCCACCGAGGGAAGCGTCCGGTACTCGTGCTGGCGCTGGTCCGCCGAGCCAGCCTGCGGCGATGTTGGTATCGCTGGAGCGGTTCGGCCTGCTCATCGGCACCGCCAGCAGCCCCACGGCGCCGACGTGGCACGACCTTTCTCCCCAATCGATCCGATAAGCGACATTATGACAAATGACGCTCTAAACATCACCCAGGCCGTCACCGCGCAGGTAGGCCGCGACCGCGAGCATGGCCACGGTGAAGTCGCCCCGTAAAGCCGTGCCCCCGGTGGGATGCCGAAGCAGAGCCGGACCGGGGGCTTACGGCAGTCAGCCTAGCGAGGTTCTCCCGTCTTGAGGGCCCCGATAAACGCTGACCACTCGGCGTGACTGAACGTCAGCGTCCCGCCCTCGGGATTCTTCGAGTCCCGCACGGCCCTACCGCCCGGCACCTGGGCGATCTCCACGCAATTGCCGTAGTTGCTGCTGTAGCTGCTCTTGTACCACTCCATCAGGGACCACTTCCGATCATCGTGCCGATCAGCTTGATCGTCTCTTCCTTATTCAAGGATTGATCAGCTAACGCTTGGAATTTCTCAACATAGCTTGCGACCGTCGGCGCATCCTCCACGTACAGCGCACCGCCGTATATTTCCAGGTACACGGTGTTCATCGATTCTTCGGGAAAGCGCAGCGCGGCGAACGAGCCGGGCATGCCCCGGTGCGCGCCGGCCGAGAACGCCAGCACCTGGACCGTCACATTGGGCAGCTTCGCCACCTCGGCGAGGTGGACCAGCTGCGCGCGCATCACCTCGGGACCACCCACGGCGCGGCGCAGCGCGGCCTCGTTGATCACCGCCCGGAGGATCAGCGGCTCCTCGCTGGTGAGTCTTCGCTGACGGTCCGCTCGTAGCCGCACGATCCGCTGGATTTCCTCGGGACTGTCGGTCGGTTCCAGGGCGTAGCTCACTGCCTCGGTGTACTCGGCGATCTGGAGCAGTCCGGGAATGAACTCGGACTCATAGCTCCACGTCTCGGCGGCGGCGGTTTCCATGCCGATGTAGTCGGCGAACCAGTTCGGCACGGTCTTGCCGTACTCCACCCACCAGCCACGCTGCGCGGACTCCCGGCGCAACTGGAGGAGGTAGTCGGCGTGCGGTGATCCCACCTGATAGAGCTGGAACAACGAGCGCAGCTGTGCCACGCTCGGCAGCTGCTTAGCGGTCTCGATCTTCGAGATACCCGTGTCGCGAATGTCCAGCCACTCGGCCGCGTCCTGCTGGGTCTTGCCGGCCTGCCCGCGAAGCCGGACCAGCTCCATCGCCAGCTGGCGCCTGCGCACCGTGGGGCTTGAGCCGGGCATCGTGTCCTCCGTGAGCAAGTGATAGCCCACAGTGTGCACCCAGCAAATCTGCCGGTAGACAGAGGTTAGGTCAAGCAGTTGCATTGACGCAGTTGCGTACGATAGCGTGTCGGCAGAGCAGGTGAGTGACGCTACCTGCTCGCGCCGCAGGCCTCGGAGTTGCTCCCGGTAGGCGGCGCTGCCGTCCCGCCGGGGTCCCCCAGATCGCCCGACCCAGCATCCCGGCGGGCGGCAACCACTCGGCGCAGCAGACGGGGGACAACGTGAGGAAACGTCGAGTGATACCGGTGACCTGCGCCATTCACGGCGGCACGAAAAGCTACTGCAACCTGTCGGTGATCGAAGAGGACGACGACATCGTGTTGCATCCGCATGTCACGGGTGCTTGCGTTCTCGTCTTCACCAAAGCGGAGGCAGCGGCGTTGTTCGATTTCCTCGGGGAACTGCTGTCATGAACGGCAACTGGTACCTGCGGTCGTTGGGCGACGGCGACACGCACTACGGTTCGCGCAACGCCGAGGGCAAAGTCGTCCCGCTGTGCGGCATCGACCCGTTTGAGCCCCGCCCCAGGATGGTGGTGGTGGGTGCTCCGGCCGATCTGCAACTGGTGACCGGGCCGGCTGCTTTCCGCGGCGACCCGCCGGACCCGGACCAGACCTGCCCGACGTGCCTCAAAGCCAGCCGATGACTTCCGTCTCGCTCCCCCGCTTCTGGCGATCCTCAGCGAAGCTACGAGCACACCGCCGTCCTGGTCGGGTTCAGTTCAGCACTCCTGAGCAGACCAGGTGACGGGTCCAGCAGCCTGGGGGTGGGCGGCGATGAGTTCGTCGTTGGGGTGGTTGGGGTGGCGATGCGGGTGTTCTCCGATGAGGAGCTCGCGCGGCTGCGCGGGTTCCCGGAGATCACCGCTGATGAGTTGATCCGGTTCTTCACCTTGTCGCCGGCGGATCTGGCGTTTGTCGATCCTGGCCGGGGACGAAGCGCTCGGGATCGCCTTGGCCTGTCGGTGCAGTTGTGCGCCCTGCCGTGGCTGGGCTTCGTGTCTGACGCGGTGACGACGGCACCGCCGGTGGCGGTGGCTCGGCTGGCTGAGCAGCTTCGGATCGATTCGCGGGAGCTGTGCGGGTATGGGGAGCGCGAGCAGACGCGGACCGATCATCTGCGGCTGGTGCTGCGGTACTTGGGATGGCGCACGGCGGGACGGCTGGAGCTGAAGGAGCTGGAGGGCCGCGCTGAGCTGGACGCGCTGCTGGAGGTCGACCGTGAGTTGGGGATGGCACGTCTGCGCTGGCTGACCCAGGCCGCTAATTACCGATCTTGAAGGTGGCACGGCTGGTGTTGAGCGCCGCGCTCGGCCGTGCGATGCGTGATCCCACCCGCATCGATGCGCCCGGGTCGCTACGATGCACCTGTGAACCCAGCGTTTGAGGTGTCGCCCGACGACCCCCGTGGGCTTGCCGAGGCCATTGAGCGTGCTGCTCAGGGTGCCGTCGTACACCTTGTCCGGGACGGGCAAGCCGTCGCGGACATCGTGCCGGCGACCCCCGCGCAGACGAGCAGGGCCGATCGCAACGAGCAGGCGCTGGCCATCGAACGTCGCCAAGCCGAACGCTTCAGCGCACCGACGCTGGCGAACTACCGCAAGATCTACCAGACCAGTGGGTGGCCCTGGCCCGGTGACGACGCGATCCGTCGCGACTACCTCGTTGCGGACATCTGCTGAGCCAGTCCGAACTCTCGGTTGCAGGACGAGTCCTCGATGCGAGCTCCGTCGCTGCATGGACCAGCGGCAGCATCGCGTTCAGCGCGTGGCTCGGTGTCGCACGTGTCCATGGTCTGACCTACTTCCTGCCGGTTCTGGCCCTCACCGAAGTCCGGGTCTTGCGACCCCACGCCGGTGCGCTCCTCGACGACCTCGCGGACCATCCCCACGTTCTTGTGGGCCAGCTTGGTAGCTCCGACGCCGCCGTCGAGGTGCTGATCAGGTCGGCGCACGGCTGGCACACTGCGACTCGGGCGTGGTAGGTCCGGCCGGCACGGGCGGGCCTGGATGGTGACTTTGGTCTGGCCGGGCCCTGGTGATGACGCTCACTGAAACTCCCCAGACCTGCTCAGTGAAATTCCCTACCCCGTGGGGTGGCTCGGCGTGTCGCCGGCTGGTGCGAGGGGGGGTCCCTTCGAGGCTCCGGCTGCCAGGCAGGAGGCCTCGAAGGGACCCGGGTCAATGCTCACATGGGGTCGCCGTAGCACTGGCCGTAAATCCAACGAAGTAGCCGCTGACCTGCACTGATGCGGAGGATGCAGGCTGGGGAAGCTCTCAGTGTGTGGCGCTGGCTGCTGGCCGGCCAGTGGCGCCTGATCGGCACCACCGAACCCCTGCTCGGACGCACGCTCGAGGCCCACGACCAGCGCGGCGCCCGCCTTCTCACCGCCAAACTCTGCCGGTTGATCACCGAAATGGCCTTCCTGCAAGAGCGTCGCTACCGCCCCTACGACAAGTGGCTGGGCACCGCGTTCGCCGAGCTGGACGCCGCCGCCACACTCGGCCCGCTCATCGACGCGGCACTGCAACGCCCGCCCGTGTCCGCGCCCGACAGCTCGCTGTCGCGTGCCCTGCTCACGCTCGGGCATCGCCACACCGCCTTGGCGATCAGTCAGCCGGTCATCCCGACGATCGGCGACTTCCAGGTCAACATCAACAACGCGGTGCGCCCCTACCCGGTACTGAACACCGGCGAGTTCGTCACCGCCACCACCTGCGCCATCACCGACCCGGCCCTGCGCGGGCTGGTCGCCGTGGGCGGGGTCGACCAGCTCACCCACGCCGACGACGCGCTGATCAACTTCACGCGTTGGCCTGGGGAGTTGACCCAGACCTATCGCCGGCTACTTGCCCGCACCCGGGACCAGCCGGCCGAATAAGCACCGGCGACCCCGCTGCGCCACAGCGGGGATCGCTGGCTGGGCGCCGCCGGGGTGGGTCATCGCCTCGCCGCGTTGCTTGATGTAGGTGTCGATGGCGGCGGCCCGCTCGGTGATCGCCCCGGCGGGCACGTCGACCAGCTGGTAGCCATGCTCGCGGTAGACCTGCTCGTGTACGGCCTCAAACCGCAACGACTCCGGGTAGCTGATGCGCCGCGCCGACGTGGAGACGACGAACCCCAGAGGCCGGACGAAGAACACGCTGTGCTCGTACACCCGCTCCTCGACCACCCGGGCCACCTCCTCGGCGAGCAACGGCGTAACGGGCCGAGCCAGGTAACGGGCCAGCGCCAGCGTGCACAGCGGCGAGCGGTCATAGACCTGCACCCCGATCTGGCCTGCAGGCGGCTCGGTCTGCCGCTGCCGCTGCAGCAGGACGATCTTGTCGCAGAAGTCCTCGCGCTGCCACGGCTCGTCCACCCCGCGCGCCTGCTCGCCAGCAATAACATCGGTTGCGGCCTCGGGCACGACCGCGTAGCCACGCTGCCGAAGCGCATGTCCGAGCACGGTCTTCCCGGCGCCCGGAGTGCCGGTCAGCACATAGCGCCTGAGCATGGTCCGTCCTTCCTGCTGTGATCTTCGAAGCTGTGGGCGCCCGACTCCTCATCGGTGAATGGCGTGGTCTCGTCGTACCTTGTCTCGGGATCGGGCGAAGTGATCGCCAGGTTGCCCGGCGCCCCCTATGACCGCCCACGCGGCTGTCGTTGGCGTGATTACATTGGATAGACGTTGCCGACCTCGACGAACCGCCAGTCGCGTCCCACTCGCGCCAGCGTGGCGGTCACTGCCCAGCCAACCTCGGCGAGTTCGCAGGCGCGCACGGATACTCTCACCGGGCCGATACCGCCATCAAAGTGCAGTGCGCCAGACCCCACCCGCTCGACTACCACGTAATCCTCGATCATATCGTCTGCGCCGAGCGCATCGAGGTCAAACGCCGGGGCCGCTCGGGCGTGCTCGTGAAGCAACGTGGTCAGCCGCTCAGCCCGGGGAAGTTCGCGTGCGAAGCGGGCTGCCCGCTCGATCGCCTGTTCCCGCTGTTCAGCGCACACGTAGCCGTGCTGATACAGCCAGCCGGCCAGGCGCTTGGTGACTGCCCCGGCCGAACGCAGCAGCTCCTGCCCGGCGCTGACCTTACGGATCATGAAGTAGCCCAGGAACTCGGAAGATGGGCCAGGATGCGCTCGGGGCCGAACAGGTGGCAGAACGCATCCCCGTCTCCTGAGTCGACGGCGCTCTCCCACCGGCGGTGCGAGCATCGGAACAGTCCGCCCGATCCGGGCCGGTGGGGTGTCGGCAATACCCAGCAGGTGGGCGACACCCGTGGCGTCAAGGATCCCGCTGCTGGTGAGCTCCGGCGAGTTGAGATCGGCGTCGCCGTCGAAGTACGCCAGGCGCACCTCCTCGCGAACTCGTTCAGAACGATCGGCATGCGGCCGGCGCGGACCTCCTGCTCGACGGCGTCCGCGATGGCGAGAGCCACTGCGACAAACCGCGTCGAGGTTGCGAGCCGTCGCGGCGACATCGTCGGGGGCGAACACCACACCGGCGACGTCACCCGCGTCGGTCACCACGAAGCCCGCGGCCGCCAACTTGTCGACGAAGCCACGGGCGCGCAATGCGGCCGGCGCCAGGTCTTGTCCGGCATGGTGAGCGCCCGCGCTGGTCGGGACGCCGATCACAGTCAAGGGAACAACGGCCACCAAGGTCTTGATCTGCATAGACGAAGAGTCGACCGGGCGGCTAGCCCTGTCCCTTCGGACATGAGTATTCGGTAGGTCATCGGGATGGCGCTGACCCCGGCCGGCCACTCTCAAGCGCGAGGCATCTGACCTCACCGGACCCTCCGGCTCGGTCTGCCGGTGGGCGAGCAGGCGCGGCGACCCCCGCAGTTCTCCGGAGATCCCGGCGCCGGAACGCGGCGGGCAGATACTATCGCCCCTCCGAGACCCCGGAACGTGGCAGTATCGCGCGGCGGGCCGAACACGCGGCCACCACACCTTAACGACAGGTGAACGCTTGCCAAAAGCTCACTGCCGTACGATGGCGGGGGTTGTACGCGCCCGTATGTTTTTCCCACCCCATCCCTGTTTCCTCTCTCCTGGGAGGCGGAGGCGGTCGTGGACAACTTTCCGTGGGTATTTGTTCTCGCGGCCTTCGGTGTCGTCGTCCCGACCATCGCCTTTTTGTACGAGTTCGTCTTCGTCGGCCGCAAGCGGCTCGGCTACCGCGTGCAGATGGACACTACCGCCACCGACGAGGTCCACTCCCAGTACGCGGGAGCCTTGCAGCAGTTGCAGCAGGGAAACGGTACGCGGCTGGTCGACCCGTCGTTCGTCCTGCTGCGTATCGAGAACAACGGCGCGACTAACATCGACATCAACGACTACGCCGTCCCGGACGATGACAAGATCGGCATCCGCGTCGAATTTCCCGGGCGCAGGGTGGCCGGAATGGTGGTGACAGAACTCAGCGATGACCATCTGCGCCCCTGCTTCAGCGAGGACTCAGGGCTGGGAGTGCAAGACGGGGTCATCGAGCTCCCCAGGGTGCCGTTGAACCGCTCCCAGCACTACAAGGTCCTGGCCGCCCTCGAGCGCGCTACTGGGAATGGCCGTCGCGAACAGTTCGAGGACCCCAAGATCGTCGGCGGCATCAAGGGCGGAGTCGGACGCGGGAGAATACGGGAGACACGGAGTCATACCGGGACGTCCCGGCCGGCGATCGCGCTAATCGGCTTCCTCGTGCTGGTCATCCTCGGCCAGCTCATCGTTTCCCTCACCAGCAACGACATCGCACCCCTGGACTGCGCCACGGGGAAGCTCACCCTCACCGGGTCCACGGCCTTTGAGCCCGTCCTGCGGGAGGCCGCCGACGCGTACCAGGACACCTGTCCCGGAGCCGGCTTCACCATCGAGACCCAAGGCAGCGGTGCGGGTCTGCGCAGGCTGGACGAGGCAGGGAAGGCCAACGGCTCCGGAAGTCCCGATCTGCTGGCGTTCTCGGACGGGGCCAAGGGTGACGGCTATCCGCAGCTGCTGCCCCGCCCCATCGCCTTCTCCCTCTTCACGCTCGTCATTAACAGGGAGGCGGGTGTCCAGGACCTCTCCCTGGAGCAGATCAGGCAGCTCTACGCGGGAGGTATCACCAACTGGACGGGGGTGGGCGGGAACAATCAGCCGGTCCGCCTCGTCAGCCGGGACCCCGACTCCGGCACCCGCAGGACCTTCCAGCAGCAGATCCTCGGCGGCACCCGGGAGCCCGGGAGCAACTCCGATGACTGCACGAAGGTGGATCCTGGCGCTGCGCCCGGCGTCGTACGCTGCGAGCGGAAGATCACCAGCGAGGTGACGGGCGTGGTCGCAAGCACCCCCGGCGCCATCGGTTACAGCGAGGTCGGGGCCGCTGCCGGCCGCGAAGAGCTGCTGCTCGTACGCATCGGCGGCCAGCAGGCCACCCTGGAGGAGGCTGACCGTGGGGCCTACCCCTTCTGGGAGACGGAATACGCCTACACCTACGGCGAGCCCAAGGCCGACTCCCTGGCCGCAAGCTTCCTGCGCTACCTGACGAACGAAGTCGGCAAGGACATCGTGCGCACCCACGGCCACCGCCCTTGCGCCGAACTGCAGAACCCGGTGCTGTGCCGCCCCTCGTGAAGGGGCAACCTTCACGCGAGACGGGGGCTGAGCGGGCCGTGTGGACAGTGTTGCGTTGGCTGAATACAGGCAGACCTAACTGAGATAGGTGCCGTGGCCAGCTGGCGGGCGAGTTCAGTGAAGACTGCGGAGAGCTGATACCTCGGGTCGATATGGGTGGCAAGTTCGTAATGGTCGCGGCGAAGGTTCTGCACGAACGCCTGCCCGGTACTGATGACTCGCGCCGAGCGGAGCCGTTTCAGGCCGCGCATTGGGCGCAGGCAGGGCTTGAGCCGCCCGCTCATCGGGTGTGCGACATCCCGTGAGTTCCACTGAGCTCCGATGAGGGTCTGTCCTTCTGGCCAGGGGTTCTTCTTCCTTCGGGTGCCTTACTGCCTGGTGAGGTAACTTCGGGATTTTTGAAGCATTCTCACCTAGTCCGACTGATCCCCGGTCAGTCCGAAGGTGAGGAGGCTCGGCGCCTCGCTCGGGTCTCCCATGCTCGGTAGGTCAGGCACCACCGTCGCGATTCCACGCCTATCCAGCGTGGTCGCCACGTCCACCCATGACCAGGGGCCTAGAAATCCGCCGTGAACCAGCACGACCAACACCGGATGCTCCGACACGTGCTTACCCCCGCTGGTCGACACCATCATCGAACCATCGACGGCAGTAGCGACCACCTGGCGCCCCAGGGCTCAGCCGACGGGGCGCTGCCGCAGGAGATCCAATACTTTACAGTGTAAGGTTCTTGCCATGACCACGCTCGAAGTGGCAAACCCCGGCACGGCGGCCACCTGGGCTGCTGAGGTCGATGACCTGCGGCGCCATACCCGGCATGCCCGGGAAACACCCTGGTCTCCGCTCCTGGTGTTCGGCCTGGTGGTATTAGCAGGCGCGGGCTTCGGACTGGTTGGTCTGGCAAGGCGCTGGCAGGCAAAATGACCCACCCCACCCAGGACCTCGACGAGATCGTCCACCAACGCACTCGCCTGGGCATCCTGGCCGTGCTCGCGGAGGCGGACCGGGTCCAGTTCGGTTTCCTCCAGCACACCTTGGGCCTCACCGACGGCAACCTGTCGCGCCACCTCCAGACTCTGGAGAAGGCGGGATACGTCCGCATCGAGAAAGGCTACGAGGGGCGTCGCCCGCGGACCTGGGTACGGATCACCAGGTCTGGCCGCCGAGCCCTCGCCGACGAGCTCACCCTGCTCAAACGGTTAGTGGGACGCCTCGAATCAGCCAGTCATGACGAATCCACCCTGGACCAGGAGTGAGCGACACCGCCATCACCAGTGCAGACATCCGCCGTACCTACGACAAGATCAAGCCCTATCTACGCCGTACTCCCATCATCGAGGTCGAACCGAGCACACTCATCGAGACCGCATTGGCGAGGGCGGTCACGCTGGTTTTGAAGCTGGAGCAGATGCAGTACGCGGGATCGTTCAAGGCCCGCGGCGCGTTCGCCAATCTTCTACTCCGTGAGATGCCGGCGTCGGGCGTGGTCGCGGCGTCCGGCGGCAATCACGGCGTCGCCGTCGCCTACGCCGCGGCGCAACTAGGTGTGCCCGCAAAGATCTTCGTGCCTACCATCTGCTCCCCCGCCAAGGTCGAGAGCATCCGTTCGCTCGGTGCCGATCTCCTCCTCATCGGCGACCGCTACGCCGCCGCCCTCGATGCCGCCCAACGCTGGGCCGCGGCCTCCGGCGCGCTCAGCGTGCACGCCTTTGACCAGCGCGAGACCCTGCTCGGGCAAGCAAGCCTGGGGCTTGAACTCGCCGAGCAGGCCGCCGAACTGGACACGGTGCTGGTGCCCGTCGGTGGCGGCGGGTTGATCGCTGGGATTGCTGCTCACTTCCTCGGCTCGATCCGGGTCATCGGCGTGGAGCCGGTCGGCGCGCCGACCCTGACCTACGCCCGAGCCCGCGGCGAACCGACCGACGCTCCCACCGACACCATCGCAGCGGATGCCCTCGCGCCCCGTCGTATCGGTGATCTAGTCTTTCCCATCACTCAGTCCTACGT
>JBOHFW010000160.1:0-27047 GCA_050699835.1 Pseudonocardiaceae bacterium
GCGGTGCTGGCTGCTGGCATCGGCTCCGCGATGGGTTACCTGAACAAGCTCTCCCGAGCCCGGGCCGGGGGCCGCCGCGCGGCTGAGGTACTCGCCGAGCCGGTGACCCGGTACGGCCAGGGACGGTTGCCCGAGTCGAGTCATGGCGGGGGCGGCCGGCTGGAGTTCCGCGGAGTCCGAGTATGCGCTGGGGGGGAGCCGGTCATCGACGGGCTCGACCTCGTCATTCCCGCTGGCGCCACGGTGGCCGTGGTCGGCCGATCCGGAGCGGGCAAGTCGCTGCTGGCCGCGGTGGCCGGCCGGCTCGCTGATCCGGAGCAGGGGCAGGTGCTGCTCGACGGGGTGGCGCTACCCGAGCTGTCCCGGGCGCAGCTGCGCAGTGCGGTGGGTTTTGCCTTCGAGCGGCCGGCGCTGATCGGTGACACGATCGAGGAAGTGATCAACTTCGGATCGCGCAGCCGCACCAGGGCGAACGTCCGGGAGGCCGCTGCCACGGCGCGCGCGGACACCTTCGTCGAGCGGTTGCCGCAGGGTTACGCGACAGAGCTTGCCGCGGCCCCGCTGTCCGGCGGTGAGCTGCAGCGCCTCGGGCTGGCCAGGGCCTTTGCCCGTCCCTACCGGGTGCTCGTCCTCGATGACGCGACCTCCAGCCTGGATACTGTGACCGAGCAGCAGGTCGGCGCTGTTCTCACCAACACCGTGTTGACCAACACCGCGCTGGCCGGCGGGGATCGGGGTCAAACCCGACTGATCATCGCGCACCGAGCAGCCACTGCTGCCCGGACGGATCTGGTCGCCTGGCTCGATCAGGGCAGAGTGCGCAGCTTGCGCCCACACCGCGAGCTGTGGCGGGACCCTGACTACCGGGCCCTATTCGGCGCCGAAGCGGCGCCGGCAGTCCACCGCACCCAGCCAATGGGGGTATCGGCATGAACAACACCGTGACCCGGGCGCTGCTTGCCGCGCTGCGCCGGCACCCGCGGGCGCTGCTGCGGCTGGCTGCGTGGTCGGTGCTGGAGGTGACGCCGCTGCTGCTGTCCGGTTACGGCGTGGCCCGCGCGCTGGATGCCGGATTCCTGGTTGGCCAGGTCCAGACCGGGTTGGCGTGGCTCGGTGTGCTGGCTGTCGGGGTGCTTGCGGGCGCATTGGCGACCCGCCATGTCTACCGGATCCTCGCTGAGATCGTCGAGCCGTTCCGGGACGAGCTGGTGGAGCGTGTGGTGGGAGGGGCGCTGCAGCGCTCCACCGTGCTCGGCGGGCGGCCCGATTCGGGCGCGGTCGCCCGGTTGACCCATCAGGTTGAGGTGGTGCGCGATACGTTCGCCGGCCTGCTCCTGCTCACCAGGAGTTTTGTGGTGAGCACGATTGGTGCGGTGATCGGGATGGCCGCCTTGACCGGAGTCATCGGGCTGCTGGTGCTGCCGCCGCTGCTGGCCGGTCTAGGACTCTTCCTGGCCTCCTTGCGGTCCATGATGACCCGGCAGCGCGATCACGTGCTCACCGACGAAGCGGTGGCCGAGTCCGCCAGCACGATCGCGCACGCCGTGCGCGACGTGGTCGCCTGCGGTGCCGAGGACCGGGCCTGCACTCTGGTGCAGCGTGAGGTCGATGCGCACGCGGCCGCGGAACAGACCCTGGCCCGGATGGCGGCGATCCGCACGCTCGCGGTGGCCCTTGGTGGCTGGTTGCCGGCGGTGGGGCTGCTCGTCGGGGCGCAGTGGTTGCTGGGAACCGGTGTGACGCTGGGTGCCATCGCCGGTGGGCTCATCTACCTGACCCAGGGACTGTTACCGGCGTTGCGAGCGCTGGTAGATGGGCTGGGCGCCGGAGGCTTGAAGCTGGTCGTCACCCTCGATCGGCTGGTCGAGGCAGGGGCGCGTCCGGCACTTGGCGAGACGGCGAGCGGGCGCCCGCCCGGTGGGCATGAGTTCGTTCTGGATCGTGTCACGTTCTGCTACGGCCACCACGCTGAGCCGGTGGTGAAGGCGCTGGACCTGGTGATCCCCGAGGGGCAGCACCTGGCCATGATCGGTCCCAGTGGTGCGGGAAAGTCAACCTTGGTCGGCTTACTAGCCGCGACCCACACCCCCAACCAGGGCGAGGTTCGTCTGGGCGGGGTACCGATCGGGGAGCTCGACTCGCACACCCTGGCCAGCCACCGGGTGCTGATTCCCCAGGAGGCGTACGTCTTCGCCGGGACACTTGGCGAGAACCTGCGGTACCTGCATCCCAACGCCACTGGCACCGAGCTGGACGCCGTGGTCGACGAGTTGGGTTTGCGTTCGCTGGTGGCGCGCATTGGTGGATATGACGCCACTGTGGACCCCAGAACGCTCTCAGCTGGGGAACGGCAACTCATCGCGGTGGCCAGGGCACACCTGACTCGGGCGCCGGTGCTGATTCTGGACGAGGCCACCTGCCATCTCGACCCGGTCGCCGAAGAGCGGGTGGAGCGGATTCTGGCTGGCCGCGGTGGCACCCTCATCGTCGTTGCGCACCGGATCAGCTCCGCGTTGCGCGCTCAGCGGATCGTGCTGATGGACGGTGCCGGACTGGCCTCGGGCACCCACTTGGAGCTGCTCGCGACCGCGCCGCTGTACCGTGAACTGGTCGGGCATTGGGGCAGCAGTCTGGAAACCGGCGACCGGGACACCGCTGATCAGCGAAACGGCGGGCCGGAGCGCATCGCTGCTGCCGGCCCGCCGTCGCCTTACTTCCGTCCCGCGGTCGCCTGACTACTCAGATCCAACCCGCCTTGGTGGCGATGCGAATGGCATCGATCCGGGTGCGGGCCTCCAGCTTGGTCATGATCCGGGAAAGGTAGTTGCATACCGTCCCGCGGCTCAGGAACAGGCGTTGTGCGATCTCGGTCGGCGACGCCCCGCCTGAGGCGAGGTCGAGCACCGTGAGCTCTCGGGGGGTCAGCGGACTACCCGCCACGCCAATCGCGGCAACCGCGAGGGCGGGATCGATCGTCCGCTTACCGTGGGCGACCTGCCGGATCGTGGCTAGCAGCCGCCGAGGCTGGGTATCCTTATCCACCGCTCCAGCCACCGGAACATCCAGCGCCCGCCGGACTAGGCCCGGTCGTTGCGCGGTGGCAAGCACCACCACCCGGCAATCAGGCAGCCGCTCGTGCAGCGCTTGGGCCGTCGCAAGCATCTCCGAGCCACCCTGGTCGACATCCAGCACAGCGATGTCGGGCCGGTACCGGACCGCGGCAGGGACCACTCGGTCGCCCCCTGAGATCCCACCGACCACCTCGATGTCCTCCTCGCTGGACAGCACCGTTGCGAGCGCTCCGCGAAGCAGACTCATCTCGATGACCAGGAGCACCCGGATTGGGTCGGCAACTGGACTGAGTTTCTGAGCTGGATTGGGTTTCTGAGCTGGATTGGGTTTCTGAGCGTTGTAGTTATCACTCCCGGCAGCGGGATCCGCCGCGAGATTCCGCGGTCCTCGGTGTCGTGAGATCATGAGATGCGAACAAGATCGAATCGGTCGTGGAACGTGCATGGTCGCCAACATGCTGCCATTGGGCTGTCCCCTCCCCCGGTGCCAGGAAAAGAATGTGCGTCCCCCATCCATTCCCGGCGATTGAGCGCGCCCTATTTGTCCCCTTGCGGGCGATTCCGTGGAACCACGCCGCGGAGTCCCCTTGTACAGCTTGTCATCGCGGATGTGGTCCATCGTGTTACAACGTGTACGTACCGTCATCGAGTCCGGGAGAATTATCACTCTGCGTATATAAATGGGATGCTGCTCGGGACGTAACCGTAGGCTCCTGAGTCGTGGACTCGGTGCAGGATCTGCTCGCTGCTGATCGCGCACACGTATGGCACCCCTACGGACCAATGCCGGGACGGGTCGATCCGCTCGTAGTTCACTCCGCCGCTGGCGTTTGGTTGCAGCTGGCCGACGGAGTGCAGCTGGTGGATGGCATGTCGTCGTGGTGGGCGGCGATCCATGGCTACGCCCACCCGGTACTCGACGCCGCGGTGCAGGATCAGCTCGGGCGGATGAGCCACGTGATGTTCGGCGGCCTGACCCACGAGCCCGCGGTCCGGCTGGCCCGCCGCCTGGTGGAGATCACGCCGGAGCCGTTGCAGCACGTGTTCTTCGCCGACTCCGGCTCGGTGTCGGTGGAGGTCGCGATCAAGATGTGCCTACAGTACTGGCGCTCGCAGTCCCGGCCCAGCAAGCACCGGCTGCTCACTTGGCGCGGCGGCTACCACGGTGACACCTTCGGCGCGATGAGCGTCTGCGATCCCGACGGCGGGATGCACTCGCTGTGGTCAGACCTGCTCACCCAGCAGGTGTTCGTGCCACCACCGCCAGCCCACCTGGACTCGGGATATGTGCAGCTGCTGGCGGACGCGGTGGCCCGCCACGCCGACGAGCTGGCCGCGGTGATCGTCGAGCCGGTCGTGCAGGGGACCGG
Source organism: Pseudonocardiaceae bacterium (assembly GCA_050699835.1). Classification (GTDB taxonomy): domain Bacteria; phylum Actinomycetota; class Actinomycetes; order Mycobacteriales; family Pseudonocardiaceae. The sequence continues at coordinate 4,442 of JBOHFW010000160.1, forward strand.
TGGGATGCGGTTTCACGACCCGCGCTACCTGCATGTACTCCGAGAGCTGACGTTGGTTCACGACGTGCTGCTGATCTTCGATGAGATCGCCACCGGATTCGGTCGCACCGGAGCGCTGTTCGCCGCTGACCATGCCGGAATCAGCCCGGACGTGATGTGTGTGGGCAAGGCACTCACCGGCGGTTACCTCACGATGGCCGCCGCGCTGTGCACCTCGCGAGTCGCCGAGGGCATCTCCAGCGGGGAGGTGCCGGTGCTCGCCCATGGGCCGACGTTCATGGCCAACCCGCTGGCGGCCGCGGTGGCGTCGGCGTCCATCGAGCTGCTGCTTGGTCAGGACTGGCGCGCCGAGGTGCGACGCCTGGAGACGGGCCTACGGGCGGGGCTGGCGCCGGCCCGGGAGTTACCTTGCGTGATCGACGTCCGGGTGCTGGGCGCGATCGGGGTGGTGCAGCTCGACCACGATGTCGACCTGCCCGCCGCCACCGCCGCCGCGGTGTCACACGGCGTGTGGCTGCGCCCCTTTCGTGATCTCGTCTACACCATGCCGCCTTATGTCACGGGCGACGATGACCTTGCGCGGATCACTCGCGGGGTGCTCGCCGCGGTCGCCGCCGGCTGACGTGACCGCCCGAATGGCGGGTTGCTGCCCGCCTCAATGCACCTGGTCCTCCAGATGAAGAATCTCTCACCTCTTGCTCATCCTGTTTTCGCGATGGGGAGCAACAGTGGACGGATAGCCCAGGTCGTCTTTACCTGAATTTCAAACTCAAACCCGGATGATCAGGGATGACGGGGAGGAACAGGTTGCCGCGGTCGATGACGTCTGCCACCCCGGACGGTCCGGCAATCGTGGGGGTATCGCCGCGCGGCGATGCACTGGGCGGCTGGCGACCGTTGGCGACCGATCGCACAAACCGCTGAATCTGGAGGCCGTCGCATGCGACCCCCAACCCTTGCTCGTGTCTCGCTGCCCGCTGCGCGCCACCGTGCGTGGACTGCGCTGCGCTATGACCTACCAGCTTCGCTGGTGCTGTTGCTGGTCGCCGTGCCGCTGTCGCTGGGGATCGCGGTCGCCTCGGGCGCACCGGTGATGGCTGGGCTCGTCGCCGCGGCCGTCGGCGGAATCGTGGCTGGGCTGCTTGGCGGGTCTCGGCTGCAGGTCAGCGGTCCCGCCGCCGGGCTCACGGTGGTGGTGGCCGACCTCATCGGAAAGTTCGGCTGGGGAGTCATGTGCGCGATCACCGTGGTGGCGGGATTGCTACAGGTGGTGTTCGGTCTCAGTCGGGTGGCCAGGGCAGCGCTCGCAATCTCCCCGCCGGTGGTGCACGCGATGCTCGCCGGCATCGGGATCACCATCGCGCTGGGTCAGTTGCACGTGCTGCTCGGCGGGTCCGCTGGCACCGACGCAATCACGAACATCGTCGACCTGCCCGGCCAGCTCATCAATATTCACGATCAGGCGGCGCTGATGGGTCTCGCGGTGATCGCCGTCCTGCTGATCTGGCCGCGGCTGCCCCGCCCACTGCGGAGCATCCCGGCACCCCTGGTGGCTGTGGTCAGTACGACGGCGCTCGCCACGATGCTCACACTTGACGTCGAGCGGGTGAGGTTGCCCGGTTCATTGCTTGACTCGTTGAGCCTGCCGGACATGCCGGGCGGCAGCTGGGGCGGCGTGCTCATCGGCGTGGTCACCGTGGCGTTGATCGCCAGCGTGGAGAGCCTGCTGTCGGCGGTCGCGGTGGACAAGATGAAACCAGGCGGAAAGACCAACTTCGACCGGGAGTTAGTCGGCCAGGGCGCTGCGAACACCCTGTCGGGGATGTTAGGTGGCCTACCGGTGACTGGCGTGATCGTCCGGAGCTCCACCAATGTCGCCGCAGGAGCGCGTACTAGAGCCTCGGCCGTTGCGCATGGTGTCTGGGTGATCGTGTTCGTGGTACTGCTCGTCGGGCTCATTCAGCTGATCCCGCTGGCCGTGCTCGCCGGGCTACTGGTGGTCATTGGTCTGCGCCTGGTCAAGCTTGCGCACCTGCGTTCGGCCCGCCGGCAGGGCGAGCTGGTGATCTACCTGGTCACGTTGACCGGCGTGGTGTTCTTGAACCTGCTGGAGGGCGTGCTTATCGGGTTAGGGCTTTCGCTGCTGGTGATGTTGCGCCGGGTTGTCTGGTCCGGAGTGCACGCGGAAAAGGTTTGGCCGGGATCCGATGATGAGCCGGCCGGTTGGCGGGTAGTGGTCGAGGGCACCTTGAGCTTCCTGTCCATCCCCCGGTTGTCCCGGGTGCTGTCTCAGGTGCCGCGCGGCAGTCATGTCGTCGTGGAAATGGTGGTCGATTTCCTGGACCACGCCGCTTACGACCATCTCGCCAGTTGGCAACACCAACACGAGGCTTCCGGCGGCACCGTCGTCATCCACGAGGTGGGGCCAGCACGGCGCACCGGCGAGGGCAGCGACGGGCCTGCCCGGCGGGTGTGGAGGCCCGCCCTGCCGCGAGCGTTCTCCCCGTGGTGGGTGTGGCAGGCTGAGCACGAGGAAAACGGTCATGGCGCGCTGCGGCCGTTGTTCGCCGGGGTGCGGGAGTACCATCATCGGTCAGCACCTGAGGTGCGGGAGCACCTGACTCAGCTGGTGGACCGGCAGCAGCCCCGGGCGCTGTTTCTCACCTGCGCCGACTCGCGGGTGGTGCCCAACGTCATCACTAGCAGCGGCCCTGGTGACCTGTTCACGGTCCGCAACATCGGCAACTTGGTGCCACCGTCAGAGGTGGAGCCCGACTCGTCAGTCGCCGCGTCGCTGGAGTACGCCGTGCATCACCTTCAGGTGCCCTCGATCCTGGTGTGCGGGCATTCTGGCTGCTCAGCGATGCATGGGTTGCTCGACGGTGCGATCGTCGACGGCTCACTGGGCCGCTGGTTGCGCTGGGGCTTGCCGAGCCTGCGAGCGTTGCGTGCGGGGCACCCGGTGGGTGTTGCCGCCGCGCAGGAGGGGCGCAACGAGGTCGACCAGCTCTCGATGGTCAACGTGGCCCGCCAGGTGGAGGTGATCGCGAGGCACTCGGCGGTGCGCGCCGCCGTCGCCGCCGGACGGGTGCAGGTCACCGGTCTATTTCTGGACATTCGCACGGCTCGCCTACTGCTACTCGACCCCGAAGCGGCGCGTTTCGTGCCGGTGCCCGACGACTACCTGCCCGATGCTTCCCTCACCGGAGGCCCGGCCGGATCGGGTCGCTAGCCCGACCCGTGCAGGTCGGTGATCTTCAGCACCCGCCTCGCTAGACGGTGCGACGTACGCTCGCTGGTTATGACGGTGCTTCCACCGGTGACTGAGGCAATGGGCTGGTTGGATGCTGCCGCGGCCGTTCGCCGCACCGCTGGATTGCAGCGGGTACTGCGGCCACGGCCGGCACTCGAGCCGATGATCGACCTGGCGTCTAACGACTACTTGGGTCTGGCGACGGATCCCCGGGTGATCGAAGGTGCGGTGCACGCCGCGCGCACCTGGGGCACCGGATCAACGGGATCCCGTCTGGTCAGCGGTTCGACTCAGCTACACGCCCAGCTGGAAGACGAGCTCGCCGCATTCTGCGGCGTAGCCGCCGCGCTGGTGTTCTCCTCGGGCTATACGGCCAACCTCGGTGCTGTCACGGTGCTGTCCGGCCCGGGCAGCCTGGTGGTGTCTGACGCCGCAAGCCACGCCTCGCTGGTGGACGCCTGCCGGCTGTCCCGGGCCCGAGTCGTGATTACCCCGCACACTGATGTTGCGGCGGTGGATGCTGCGCTGGCGGCTCGGTCTGAGCGGCGCGCGCTGGTCGTCACCGATTCGGTGAACAGTGTAAGCGGCGATCTCGCGCCGCTTACGGAGCTCCACGCGGTGTGCCGGCAACGCGGGGCGGTGTTGCTGGCCGATGAGGCGCACGCTTTCGGGGTGCGGGGCCCCGCGGGGCGGGGGCTACTCGCTGAACACGGCCTGGCCGGCGAGCCCGATGTGGTGGCCACGGTCACGCTGTCGAAGTCGCTGGGCAGCCAGGGCGGCGCGGTCCTGGGTTCGCGCGTCGTGGCCGACCATCTCATCAACACAGCGCGCAGCTTCATCTTCGACACCGGCCTGGCCCCTCCTGCGGCCGGCGGGGCGCTGGCCGCGCTGCGGGTGCTGCAGGCCGAGCCTGAGCTGCCTGGTCGGGTCCTCGACGCGGCCGCGAACATCGCCGTCGCAGCGGGCGCGCCTCGGCCGGAGTCCGGAGTGATTCCCATCATCCTCGGCACGCCACAGCGAGCCCTCGACGCGGCCGCGGAGTGTCTGCGCCGCGGTGTGCGAGTGGGATGCCTACGCCCGCCGTCGGTGCCCGCCGGGACCAGCCGGCTGCGCCTGACGGCGCACGCCGCGCTCACCGAGGGGAACCTGGAACAGGCAGCACGGGTGCTGACGGCGGTGCTCGCCGGGAGGGTGTCGTGACCGCGCTGGTGGTGACTGGGACCGGCACCGGGGTCGGCAAGACGGTGGTGACGGCGGCCCTCGCCGCGCTCGCCGTCGCCGACGGTCGCCGGGTGGCCGTGCTCAAGATCGCGCAGACCGGTGTCGATGCGGGGCAGCCCGGGGACATCGACGAGGTGCGACGTCTGGTGGGCCCCACGCTCACCTGCCGGGAGCTGGCCCGCTACCCGGACCCGTTGGCGCCGGCGGTGGCGGCCCGCCGTGCCGGCCTGCCCGCGGTGACGCCGGAGACCGCCACCGCGGCAGCGCGGGAGCTTGCCGCAGACCATGACCTGGTGATGATCGAAGGTGCGGGGGGATTGCTGGTACCCCTGGACGACCGTGGTGGAGCGCTCGGTGAGGTGGCTGCGGCCTTGGCCGCTCCGGTGCTCGTGGTGGCTGCCGCCGGACTGGGCACCCTCAACCACGCCGCACTCACCGCCGAGGCACTGCGCACCCGCGGCCTGGGCTGTGTCGGGCTCGTGATCGGTGCCTGGCCCGCCGAGCCGGACCTCGCCGCCCGGTGCAACCTCACCGATCTGCCCGCGGTGACCGGCCTCCCACTACTCGGTGCGCTGCCGGCGGGCGCCGGGCGCCTCACCACGGTGGAGTTCCTTCCGGTAGCCCGGCAGGGACTCGAATCTGGTTTGCGAGCGCTGAATCGGGTGCTCCCACCTCATGAGCGGGTCGTCTCTTCCGCGGGAGTCAGATGGACGCGGACCTTATGACCGTTGAGATCGAACTCCCGCTCGCCGGCGCCAAACGACAGGCTGGCAGCGAGGACTTCACCGGCGACCCAGTCCCAATGCGGCCCGATCTCGGTCTTGAGCTGCTCGGGCATGTCGAGAACGACGTTGATCTTGTCAGAGACGCCAAAACCCGCCAGCTTACGGAAATCATTGAGGCTACGAATCAGATCTCGAGCGGCGCCTTCAGCCAAGAGTTCGGACGTGATAGCCAAGTCGAGCGCCGTTGCCCATTCCCCATCGCTGGCCAGCGCAATTCCGGAGCGCCGTAACGGCCGGAACTCAACCTCTTGTGGTGTCAGGTGCTCGCCGCCGACCTCGACGAAGCCGTCCCGGTCCATGTCTGCCTTGAGGCGGGATCCGTCGGATTCGGACAATTCTTTCCGCAGGCTCCCCATCTTGGTGCCAAGTCGAGGACCTAGTGCCCTGAAATTGGGGACGCACTGCCACTCCGTCACTTCGTTAGAAGACTCGATTCGCTCGATCTCCTTGACGTTGAGCTCAGCCTTAAGCTCCTCAATCAGCTCGCCGTCGAAGTCGGCTCCCGGATGGATAAGCAACGCCCGGGGCAGAGGCTGGCGCACCTTGACACCTGCTTCAACCCGAGCTGCTCGACCGAGCGTGGCCAGCCGCCGCACGGACGCCATCGCTGCGGCGAGGCTCGGATCATGCCGACCCCGATCCGCTGGCCAGTTCGTCAGGTGTACCGACGTTGCCTCGGCGAGACCAACATAAATCTCGTCGGCGAGCATGGGGCAGAACGGCGCTAGCAGCTGAGACACGGTGATGAGGCACTCGTAGAGAGTGCCGTATGCCGTCGAATCGCTGTCCCGCCAGAACCTTCCTCGGGAGCGGCGGACGTACCAGTTCGAAAGATCGTCGACAAACTTCGCCAAGCGTTGGGCTGCGTCGTGGGAGTCGAAAGCGGACAGTGACCGTGTCACGGCGGCAACCGCGTCGTCAAGCTCGGAGAGGACCCACCTATCGAAAATGTGCTGATGGGTGGGCCGCCAGTCAGCAGCAGGCTCCCAATGATCCAGGTTCGCATAGGTCACAAAAAATGAGTAAACGTTCCATAGCGTCACCAAAGTATCGGAAGATGCGCTCCGGATTGCTTCATGCGAGATACGACGCGGTGTCCATGGCTGTCCTTGTGAAAAGAAGAACCAGCGGAGTGCGTCCGCGCCCAGTGAACTGAAGATCTCGTAGGGGTCCAAGGCGTTGCCCCGCGACTTGGACATCTTACGTCCTTGATCGTCCACGACGAGAGCGAGACAGACGACATTGCGGTAGGGTGCCGCGTCGAACACCAGCGCGTTGACTGCGAGCAGGGAGTAGAACCAGCCGCGGGTCTGATCGATACCCTCACAGATGAAGTCTGCGGGAAACGATCGAGTAAATGTATCGGTGTTCTCGAAGGGGTAGTGGAACTGCGCGGCAGGCATGGCGCCCGAGTCGAACCAAGCATCGATGACGGGCGGGAGACGACGAGCGCGATCCCCGCACGTTGGGCACGAGATCTCGACGGTGTCGATCGCTGGGCGGTGCAAGTCCAGCTTGCCCAGCTCCTCACAGGCTAGGCTGCTCAGTTCCTCCACTGAGCCTATCCAGGTGTCAGTGCTACACCCGGAACAGCGCCAGACCGGCAGGGGTGTGCCCCAGTAGCGATCGCGGGACAGCGCCCAGTCGACGTTATTGGCTAACCAGTTCCCGAATCGACCGGCCTTGATCGATGGCGGGTACCATTCGATCTTCTCGTTCTCAGCGGTCAGATGCACGCGCTGCTCCGAGGTGCGCAGGAACCAAGATTTCTTCGCCCAGTAGATGAGGGGAGTCTGGCAGCGCCAGCAGTGTGGATAACTGTGGGAGTAATTTTCGGCTGAGACCAGCAAACCCTTCCTTCGGAGAGCCTCGACGATGTCAGGATCGACGTCCTTGACGAACCGTCCCTGCCAGGCAGGTATCTGCTTGTCGAACGACGCCGTCGCATCGACCGGGTTGAGCAAGGGAAGTTGCTCCGCCCGCGCGAGATCCGCGTCCATTTCACCGAAGGCCGGTGCAACGTGTACCAGCCCAGTGCCCTCGTCGGCCTCGACGAAGTCGGCCGCATACACCTGCCACATCCGTTCGGCGCCTTGCGCTGGAACTTCGAGAATGTCGAAGGGCCGCCGGTAGTGTGTCCCGACGAGTTGTTGCCCTGTGAGCCGGGTGACTACGGCTGCCTCGGCATCGTCGGGCAGTCGAGTTTCAGCGACGATCACGTCGCGGCCGATGGCACCGAACGCCGAGGCTCGTACCCGCGCGTAGGTGAGGTCCGGCGACACCGCCACCGCCACATTGGACGGCAACGTCCAGGGGGTAGTAGTCCAGACGAGAATGTCCGCGCCCTGCGTCCCCTCCTCAGCGCCCTCAAGAACTGGGAAACGAACGAATACTGCTTGGTCGACGATGTCACGGTAGACGTCAGGCTGTCCGAGTTCGTGAGACGACAATGCCGTTCCGCAACGTCCACAGTAGGGTACGACGCGGTGTCCTTCGTACATCAGGCCACGTTGAGCGAGTTGGGTAAGGAGCCACCAGACAGATTCTATGTACTCATTCGACATGGTCCAGTAAGCGTCGTCGGAGTCTATCCAGATGCCGGCGCGCTCCGTCAGTGCCTTCCAGTCGTCCACGTACCTCTGCACGGACTGCCGACAGCGGTTATTGAACTCTCCGACTCCGAACTGCTCGATGTCCTGTTTGGAGGTGAGGCCGAGTTCCTTTTCAACCTCGATCTCTACGGGCAGTCCATGGCAATCCCAGCCTCCCTTACGCGGGACGCTGTTGCCCCGCATGCTGCGGAAACGCAGGTAGAGGTCTTTGAAGCCACGCGCCCACACATGGTGTACGCCCGGTCGGCCGTTTGCTGTGGGTGGACCCTCATAGAAGTTCCATACCGGCCCGTTAGCGCGCAGTTCCTCGACTCGTGCGGGGAGGCCGAGCTCTTTCCATCGCGCCAGTGCGCGCTCCTCTAGAACAGCAGGCGCGAAGTGGGGGACAGCATCGGGAAATGGCACCGCTGGACCATACCAGCGAGCGGTGCCCTATCTAAATGGGACCGATCTCATCGCGTTCGACACTGGTGAGCAAGGCTGACCAGCCGGCTGGGCCGATGGCAAGCACCGGGCCAGCGAGATCCTTGGAGTCGCGCACTCCGACCACTGTGCCGGTGAACGCTACTTCGACGCAGTTGCCGTCGCCGCCGCTGCGGGAACTCTTGTGCCACACCGCGTGGCGGAAGTCGGGACGGGACATGGTGCGCCTCCTTGCGGGCGGGGCCTGCTTAGAGCTGGCGGGCGAGCCCCGCGAGGAAGGTCACCGAGTCCTCCGGCGGCAGCGCCACGTCCGCCAGCCAGTCGAACAGCAGTTTATACCGGGAGACGTCCTCCTCATCGCCCAGGTGCAGGTCGCTGGTGAGGGTCTCCAGCACCACGATGTCCGGGTCCTCGGGGTCGGTGAAGCGGTAGAGCGAGAACGAGGTGTGCGGAACGTAGAACTCGGCGATCTGGGCGGTCAGCGGCAGCACCCGCAGTGTCACCGACGGCAGAGCGGACAGCTCCACCAGCCTGGCGAGCTGCGCGGCCACCACCTCAGCCGGGGCGGCCCGGCGGCGCAGCGCGGCCTCGTCGATGATCGCCTGGTAGCGCGGCGGGTTCTCGGTGGTGAGCACCGCCTGACGAGCTTGGCGGGCGGTGACCTCGGCCCCGACGTCCCGCCTGCCGTGGATCGGTAACTCGGACAGCACCCGGGTGCGGGCGTAGTCCGGGGTCTGCAGCAGGCCCGGGATCATCGACTGCTGGTACTCGCGGAGCTCGATCACCCCGGCTTCCAGCTCCGCGTAGCCGCGTTGCCGGTGACCCAGGTCGGCGAACGAGCGCCACCAGCCGCGGGTGTTCGCGGCGTCGCGGGCGATCGCGATGAGTTTCTCCCGGTCCGCGCCGGTGACCCCGTAGAGGTCGAGCAGGTCGAAGATGTCCGAGAGGTCCGGGCGGGTGCGCCCGTTCTCGATCCGGCTCAGCTTCGAGGCCGATGGCCAGCCCACCCGCTCGATCACCTGCTCGCCGGTCAGCCCGGCCCGGTCCCGCAGCGCGCGTAGCTCCGCGCCGAGCCGCCGTCGCCGCACCATCGGACTCCCGGTCGCCACCGCTTACCTCCGCATCTCGTTTTGCCGCGCCCGATCCGGGCGACCATCGCACGTTGGGGTATCTTATCGTATGACGCACTTTGAGAACATGAAATTTCCACGTATGGTTTGTGCATGTGCATCGATGTCTCATCGCACACGCCTGAGTCCACGTCTCGGCTCTACGCGCTGCACCGCGAGGAGGCCAAGGAGGCGCCCGCCGCCACGCATGAAGCGCCAGATCCCGCCGGACGCCGGTTCGGGCGGTGCTGCACCGCTTGCGGTGGCCAGCCGGATTCCCAGCAGGAGGACGCGCAGGACGACGGCTGCCAGCCGTGGGGCTACTACGTCGGCGAGTGCGGGCATCCGGTGTTCGGCGGTCCGGCCTGGCATGTCGGCCCGTGCGACGACTGCGACCCCAGCGCGACCTGATCCCCGGCTGGCCGCCGGCTGAGCCGAAAGCAGCTCGTGGCGCGTGTAGGCGCGGAGCTGGTTCGGCTCAGTCGAGGTAGTCGCGCAGGACTTGGGAGCGGGAGGGGTGGCGGAGCTTGGACATGGTCTTGGATTCGATCTGCCGGATGCGTTCCCGGGTGACGCCGTAAACCTGGCCGATCTCATCAAGGGTGCGCGGCTGGCCGTCGGTGAGGCCGAATCGTAGCCGCACCACACCGGCTTCCCGCTCGGACAGGGTGGCCAGCACGGACTGCAGCTGATCCTGCAGCAGGGTGAACGAGACGGCGTCGACCGCGACCACTGCCTCGGAGTCCTCGATGAAGTCGCCGAGCTGAGAGTCGCCCTCGTCGCCGATGGTCTGGTCCAGCGAGATGGGCTCCCGCGCGTACTGCTGGATTTCCAGCACCTTCTCCGGGGTGATGTCCATCTCCTTGGCCAGCTCCTCGGGAGTGGGCTCGCGGCCCAGGTCCTGGAGCAGCTCGCGTTGGATGCGGCCCAGCTTGTTGATCACCTCAACCATGTGCACCGGAATCCGGATGGTGCGGGCCTGATCGGCCATCGCCCGGGTAATGGCTTGCCGGATCCACCAGGTGGCGTACGTGGAGAACTTGTAGCCCTTGGTGTAGTCGAACTTCTCCACCGCCCGGATCAAACCGAGATTGCCTTCCTGGATGAGGTCCAGGAAGGCCATGCCGCGTCCGGTGTAGCGCTTGGCCAGTGACACGACCAGGCGAAGATTGGCCTCCAACAGGTGATTCTTGGCGCGCTCGCCGTCGCGGACGATCCAGCGCAGATCCCGGCGCAGCTGCGGGGAGAGCTTCTCAGTGGAGGAGTCCTCGGTGCGGCGCACCCGCTCGGCGGCATACAGACCCGCCTCGATGCGCTTGGCGAGTTCCACCTCCTCTTCGGCGTTGAGCAGGGCCACCTTGCCGATCTGCTTGAGATAGGCACGTACCGAGTCGGCCGAGGCGGTGAGTTCGGCGTCCTTGCGGGCCTGGCGCAGCGCCTCGGACTCCTCCTCGTCCCAGACGAAGTCCTCTGCCCCGGGGCCGCTGGGCGTTTCCGCCTCCTCGGCCTCCACGGTGATCTCCTCGACCTCGACCTCGACGTCGGCGAGATCCTCGGCAGCTGGGCCACTTTCGATGTCAGGACCCTCGCCCAAGACACCATCGAGGCCAGGATCGATTCCGAGGTCGTCGTCGGAATCGCTCGCGGCGGGTTTGGCCGGGACGGGCGTGTTGGTGCCCGTCTTGGCGGCCTTGCTGGGGGCTGCGGTGCTGCCGGAGACTTTTGACCGTGCCCTCGCAGCGGTGCTGCGGGCGCTCTTGGTACGGCTCGTCGTCGCGGTGGCACCACCTTTGGCGGCGGAACCGGAAGCAACGGTGCTCAGGTCGGCGTCACTGATGGCGCCGTTGCGGGTGGGGGGCTTCTTATCGGTCCCAGAACTCGAAGCAGCGGTATTCGAGGCTGCGGCGCGACGGGATGCGGGTTCTGCTGCTGCCACGGACGGCCTTTCGAAACAGTCGGTGTTCGGGCGCGGTGCGGAAATCGGTCCCCGTCGGCGAGCCCGCCGCTGGAGCCAGTGCCGACAATCACGGCGTGCGATCCAGGGTGCTCGGGGACGGTGCCACGTTCCAGTGTACGACTCTGCATTGTAACGACGCCGATCGCGCACGGGGGCGCCAGTATCGCGAGCGTTTACCGCACACGTCCCTCCGCCGCGGCTGCCGCGGCCCCCACGATGCCGGCATCGTTGCGCAACGCGGCAGCCACCACGGGAGTTCGGCACTCCAGAAGGGGCAACCATTTGTCCGTCTTCTTGCTGACCCCGCCACCCGCGATGATCAGGTCAGGCCACATCAGATCTTCCAGAACCCGCAGGTAGCGGGACACTCGAGCGGCCCAGTCCGCCCAGGACAGCGCCTCATCCTCCTTGGCCGCGGCGGCGGCCCGGATCTCGGCGTCGACGCCGTCGACCTGGAGGTGGCCTAGCTCGGTATTGGGCACCAACTCCCCATCGACGAACAGCGCGCTGCCGATACCGGTTCCGAAGGTGAGGAGTAAGACCACGCCGTCCTGGTCGCGACCGGCTCCAAAGCGCATCTCGGCCAGTCCGGCAGCGTCGGCATCGTTGAGCACCACGACCGGTGCTTGGCAGTACTCGGAGAGCAGGCTATTCGCGTTCAGGCCTCGCCACGATGGGTCCAGGTGCGCCGCGGTGAAGGCGATGCCACGTTTGAGAACGCTGGGCAGGGTGACACCCATCGGACCGTGCCAGCCGAACTCACCGGTGATGGTGGCGACCACCTCCGCCACCGCCACCGGGGTGGCGGGCTGCGGGGTGAGGATGCGGACTCGATGGTCGTCCAGAGACCCGCTGCGCAGGTCCACAGTGCAGCCTTTGATACCGGACCCGCCAATGTCCACCCCGAATCCGGGTGTCCTGGCCATCCGCGTCCTTTCTAGGTCCTCTCAGACCCGCTCAGGTCCTCTCGACATCGGCTGCCGCAAGGCTGCCGGTCGGATCTGACCCTAGCCCGGATCTGCTTGCCAGGTTGTGGTCGGATGGTTCGATGCCGAGCGTGCGGGCGGACTCCGCCTCCACAGACGACGTAGAGCAGTTACGGGCCACCGCTGTGGCGGTAGCCCAGCAGGTGGGCGATCTCATCGTCCGGATGCGGGTCGAGGGTGCCGCGCAGGTGGACACCAAGACCAGCGCCACCGACGTGGTCACCGCCGCGGACACCGCAGCGGAACGGTTGGCCCGGCAGTTGCTTGCGCAGTGGCGGCCGGGTGAGCCCGTGCTGGGTGAAGAAGAAGGCGGTGATGCGCCGACAGAGGGCCTGTGTTGGGTGGTCGACCCCATCGACGGCACGGTGAACTACCTGTACGGGCTGCCCTGGTATGCGGTGTCGGTGGCCGTTCAGCGGGATGGGCAGTCGCTGGCCGGTGCGGTGGGGCAGCCTGCTGCCGGCCGGCTGTGGAGCGCGGCGCGAGGATGCGGAGCCGACTGTGATGGAACTGCCATCCGAGTCAGTGGGGCTACCCAGCTGGAGCTGTCGCTGATTGGTACCGGCTTCTCCTACCGGTCGCAGCGACGCGCTCGGCAGGCAGCCATGGTTGCCTGCATGCTGCCGAGGATCCGGGATCTGCGCCGCGCGGGATCTGCCGCCCTGGACCTGTGTTCGGTGGCCTCAGGCTGGTTGGACGGTTTTGTCGAGCACGGACTACACCGCTGGGACTGGGCGGCCGGTGCGCTGATCGCGGCGGAAGCCGGTGCGGTCGTCAGGCTGCCCGAGCACGGATCGGACGTCGTCCTCGCGGCCACGCCAGGCATCGTTGACCCGTTGGCGGAGCTGGCCACTCAGTGCGGCGCCAATACGGTGTGACCAGACGGTGTGACCAGCGTCAGCACCTCACCTGGCGAGCCAGCCGTAGGAGCTCCGGATTCACCGCGGGTGCCGCCAGCTGGATGACTGCTTCAGATTCTGGGCTGAGGTCCGGCTCGGCGGCTAAGCCGCCTCGGGAAGGCTCAGCCGGTACCGGGCTGCGGAATCCGGCCAGGTCAAGCAAGGCGCTGCGAGCTGCCTCATTGGGTTGCAGCGCCCTGAACCTGGTGCCCAGGGCCAGGTCGACTCCTGCATCCGGACGGACGTCGCGGACAAGCTCGGCGCACGGCACCGCCAGGCTCAACGTCCGGGCGGCTGCCTGCCCGGCGGCGCCGAAGCGGATCTCCCCGTAACAGCGCAGGTCGAAGTCGGGGTAGAGCGGATCGTTGGCTGGTGTCGTGGTGGGGGCGAACCCCAGATTGGCCAGCGCACCATCGACAATGGTGGCCCCGCCGCGTACGCCATTGGCGTTGAGCACCTGCACTCGGGTGAACTGAGGTGGCGCGGGAGACACCGCATCCAGGGCGTTGGCCGGAAGCCGTTGGCGGGAGCTGGCCGCCGCCGAGGCCTGATCAGAGCTCTGACAGCCCTGCTCGGTTCGCTGCAGCACGCTGAACCACACCAGCCCCGCCGCGGTGCTGAGGATCACTGCCAGCAGCAGAGCGCGCATCGGTTTGCGGGTGCGATAAGGCTCCACCCGCGCGCGCGACGAGCCCACCGCAGCCACGGCCCCCGCCCTTCCCGGCCCCCACCTGGCCAGCCTCTGCCCATCCGAGCGTAAGCGCAGTGCGGTGAACAGCGCAGCCGGCGAAGGCGTATTCCAGGCCCGGTTCCCCCGCTTGGCCGCAGAGTGGACCCGACACTCATGAGACACGCCGGAGAAAATCCGCGGCCTGCGGTGATCAGCGGGCTATCCTCGCCGCCCTGGCGACGCCAAGGGCCTCATACGGGAGAGGCGCGCCGGGCCGTAACCCGCAGCGTCGAAATGTGACCGACGTCTCGGGCACAAATCGCGGTGTCTGTGCGTTTGTGCTGCGGCACGACCCGTACGACTCAGGGGTGGGAATCATGGCGACCGACTACGACGCTCCACGGCGGAGCGAGGCGGATGAGCTTGTCGAGGACTCGCTCGATGAGCTCAAAGCGAGACGGAATGAGGCGCAGTCGGGTGCGGTCGACGTCGACGAGTCGGAGTCCGCGGAGAACTTCGAGTTGCCCGGCGCCGATCTGTCCGGCGAGGAACTGATCGTTCGAGTGCTGCCCAAGCAGGCTGACGAGTTCACCTGTTCGAGTTGTTTCCTCGTCCATCACCGCAGCCGGCTGGCGGAGCAACGCAACGGGAGGATGGTCTGCCGGGATTGCGCGGCTTAGCGGGCTGGCCTCATCGCCCGGGCATTGCCCGGCCGGGTGAATGGGGTTCGGAGCTGTCGTGCGGCACCCCGCTGGGGCCGCCTCGTAGCAAAGCGGCGAGTTGCTCGGCGCGGCGGACGCTGAAGATCCAGTAGGGAGTGGGGTCCGCGGTATCGGTGACGTCAATCCGCACGACGGGCCCGACCCAGCCGGTGTGCAGCACGAACGCCGCTGGGTCCAGATCTGGGCCTAGTGCGCGTCGTTTCGCGTTCGGGGAGATCACCTCGACCTGTCCCAGGGCGCGGAGGGGGATTTGCGCGGGACCCACTATCAGCTCATCGCCGCGCAGCGTGACCCGATGGCGCCCCATCCACAGCAGAACCACAGCGGCCAGCGGCACTGTCAACAGGTACGGCAGCCAAGCGCGTATCCCTGGGTAGCCCATGTGTACCTCGGCCGCCAGCAAGGTGGCCACCCCGAAAGCAAGCGGCCACCACCACAACGGTACGGCAAGACGCTCATCGAACACCGGCGCGAGCTCAGCCGGACGCCGGTCCGGGGGCTGGGGATCGGCCACGAGACCGAGGGTAGTCTCGCAGGCCGTGTGCCCTGCTGACATACGCCCGGTTGACCTACCCGCAGCCGAGACGTTCCCCCTTGAGGTGCTACTCACCCGGCTAGACCCTGCGGTGCCGGTGCCTGGGTACTCGCACGCCGGCGACGCCGGCGCCGATCTGGTCACCACCAGGGATCTCGTGCTGGGACCGGGGGAGCGCGCCGTGGTAGGCACCGGCATCGCGGTCGCGTTGCCCGCTGGGTATGCGGGGTTTGTGCACCCTCGTTCCGGTTTGGCGGCGCGGGCCGGATTGGGGATCGTCAACGCGCCGGGCACGATCGACGCCGGCTACCGCGGTGAGCTGCGGGTCTGCCTGGTCAATCACGATCTCCGTGAGCCCGTGGTACTGCGCCGGATGGACCGCGTCGCGCAACTGGTCGTGCAACGGGTCGAACATGTCGCGTTTCGTGAGGTGACCACGTTGCCGGAGTCCAGCCGAGGGGTGTGCGGTTACGGTTCAACCGGAACGAGAGCGTTCTCCCCCACCGCACGGGGGTTCACTACACCGCGAGGGTTCAGTGCGGGCGGGACCACACCACAGGGAGAGTGTTGAGCAGTGTTCGGACGTCGCCGCAGAGCCCACGACACGGCGCAGCCACAGAACTCAATCGAGGTCCCGGACCCCGAGACACCAGCCACCGGCGGCGGGGCGGCGTTCGGGCCCTACGACGTCGACACCGAGCCCGACGACGGGTGGGTCCGGCTAGATCTCGGCTCACTGCGGCTGCCGATACCTGAGGGTGCCCAACTTCAGGTCGAGGTGGACTCCGCCGGTCCCGTGCGTGCGGTGCATCTGCTGACCGCTCACGGCCAGATCACTCTCACCGCGTTCGCCGCCCCCCGCAGCGGCGGGTTGTGGTGCGAGGTCGTCCCGGAACTTCTGGCCAAGTTGCGAGCCGATGGCGCGGGGGTCGAGCGGACGGCTGGCGAGTGGGGCGAGGAGGTCGAGGCCGTGACCGAGCACGCAGTGCTGCGATTTCTCGCCGTGGACGGGCCACGATGGATGTTGCGCGGGGTTGCGGCCGGCCCGGCCGACGGAGTGCAGGAGCGGATTGCACTGCTGCGGGACGTCGTCCGGCAGACCGTGGTGGTGCGTGGTTCAGAACCGCTGCCCGTGCGCAGCCCCCTGCCACTGCGGCTGCCCGGTCCGCTGGGGGAGCAGCTCAAGCAGGCCACCGCCGAACTGGCCAACACCACTGCCGGTACCGGCCCAGAAACCGACACCGGCCCGCGAGGCTGAGCCCACAGATGGGCGACATCGCTGCTCGCTCAACGCCGAATCAGTGCGTTATCGGGTTACCCTGGCGGGTGCAGCGGGTCCTCCGAGGTACCCGCGATCGCGCCTGGCGGAGATCGATATGAGCGGTGCGGCCCCCGGCTACTGGCGGCGACTCGTCCGCCAACTCACCAGTGATGCTGCTGAACTAGACGCCGAAGACCTGTCTCGCCGTGCTGAGCAGTCCGGTGCGCGGCGCGCCAGCGATTGCCGCTCCGGTCAGGCTGTGACCGTTCTGGGTCGGCTGCGCAGCGTGGAGCTCTGTCCCCGGGCGGCGGTAGCTACCCTGGAGGCGGAGCTGTTCGATGGCTCCGAGGCCATTACCCTGGTGTGGCTGGGACGGCGGCGGATCCCCGGCATCGAACCCGGCCGCACCGTCAAGGCGTCGGGCCGGATCGCCGTCCGGGATGGCCGCAAGGTCTTGTACAACCCCTACTACGAGTTGCAGCGGAGTTCATGACTGAGTCCACGCCAGGGCAGCCCGCGCCGGGGGCGCTCTCCGAACAGCGCGCTCTCACCTTGCTTGAGCAGCTGGGCGGCATCCGGGGTCTGGTCGCCTCCGTCGTGCCGGTAGTGGTCTTCGTCACAGTGAATCCGTTTGTCGGGCTGCAACCGGCGATCTGGGCCTCGGTGGGCGTCGCGCTCGCAATAGGGGTGTGGCGGCTGGTCCGCCGGGAAGCTCTGCAACCGGCCGTGTCGGGGATCCTCGGGGTGGCTGTCTGCGCGTTCATCGCGTATCGCACCGGCGAGGCGCGGGGTTTCTTCCTGTACGGCATTTGGTTCAGCCTGGTCGCTGGGCTGGCGTTGGTGTTGTCGGTGCTGGTGCGCCGACCGTTGGTCGGGGTGTTGTGGTCGGCGCTCAGCGGCTCCGGCTTCGACTGGCGCACCAACCGCCGGGTCCGGTTCGGCTTCGACGTGGCCACCACGGTGTGGGCGGTGTTCCTGCTGTCCCGGTTCGTCGTGCAACGTTACCTCTACGACCTGCACCAGACCGACTTGCTGGGAATAGCCCGGCTGGCGATGGGTTTGCCGCTCACGGTGGTGGCTGCTTTGGTCACCATCTGGGCGATCCGCCGTGGGATGCGCGGGGCTGTCGAGGAGTCCTAGAGACGCCCCAGCGCCGCTCGCACATCGGGTTCCACCTCCGCAGCCGCGACGAAAAGCAGCTCGTCGCCGCCCTCCAGCGGATCGTCGCCCTGCGGGACGATCACCCGGCCGCCTCGCAGGATGGTGACCAGCGCGGCGTTGGCGGGCAACCGCAGCTGCCGCACTGGCTGCCCGGCCAGCGGGGTTTCCGCGGGTAGCGTGACCTCCACCAGATTGGCCTGGCCCTGCCGTAGGGTCATCAGCCGGACCAGGTCTCCGACCGAGACGGCCTCCTCGACCATCGCGGCGAGCATCCGCGGAGTCGATACCGCGACGTCCACCCCCCACGCCTCGGTGAACAGCCACTCATTGCGCGGATCGTTGACCCGGGCCACCACGCGACGCACCGCGAACTCTGTCTTGGCCAGCAGCGACACCACCAGGTTGACCTTGTCGTCGCCGGTTGCCGCGATCACCGCGTCGGAGTGCTCCAGCCCGGCCTCCTCCAGGGAGGCCAACTCGCAGGCGTCGGCGAGTACCCACTCGGCACGCTCGACCACCTGCGGGTCGAGTTGCTCGGGATCTCGCTCGATGAGCATCACCTGGTGACCGAACTCGAGCAGCTCGGTCGCGATAGACCGGCCCACCGCGCCTGCTCCGGCGATGGTCACGCGCATGGCGGCTCCCAGGTAGGTGGAGTGGAGTGGCCCAATTCGTGATCTAGTCGCTCGGGGGCGCGGTGGCTGCCGCAATGGTCACGTCGGTGACGGTGCCGGAGACCGCGGCGGCGTACACCTGATCGTCGGCCTGCACGATGGTGTCGTGATGGGGTAGTACCCCGGTGCCGAACCGGACGATGAAGGAGACCCGCGCGCCGGTGTGCTCCTCCAGCTCACCGATCGGGTGTCCGGCCCACCCCTCGTGCAGCGGCAGCTGCAGGACCGCCACCGTGCCCGACGGGTCGCGCCACGCGGCCGCCACCCCCTCGGGCAGCAGCATCCGCAGGAATCGGTCGGTGGTCCAGGGCACCGTGGCCACGGTCGGGATGCCTAGTCGCTCGTAAACCGCGGCCCGCTTGGGGTCATAGATTCTGGCGACGACGTGTGCCACCCCGAAAGTCTCCCGGGCGACTCGGGCGGAGATAATGTTGGAGTTGTCGCCGTTGGATACTGCGGCGAACGCCCCGGCACGCTCGATGCCGGCTTCGATGAGCACTTGGCGGTCAAATCCGACACCGCGCACCTGCTGGCCGTGAAAGTCGGCGCCAAGCCTGCGGAAGGCCCGCGGATTCTGGTCGATCACCGACACGTCGTGGTCCAGGCGTTCCAGCGCCGCAGCCAGACCCGCACCCACCCGGCCACAACCCATGATCACGACATGCACGTGGGTCACTCCCGGGTCGGTGTTGCATGCAGGGGTGTTAGGCAAACCGTATCGCCTCATTTCGGTGCTGCAACTGCGTGCTTCCATCGGGGCTCCCCATCGGACCGCTGTACGGCCGTACGCTTTTCGCGTGTCGAAGCTCGCGACGGCGGTCAAACGGGTCCTTGTCGGCAGGCCGTTTCGCAGCGAACGGCTCAGCCACACTCTCCTTCCCAAGCGCACCGCGTTGCCGGTCTTCGCCTCCGATCCGATGTCCTCGGTGGCCTACGCCCCGGAGGAAATCTTTCTTGTCCTCTCGGTTGCGGGGCTGTCCGCCTACGCGTTCGCTCCATGGCTAGGCCTGGCGGTCGCCGTGGTGATGATCGCCGTGATCGCCTCGTACCGGCAGAATGTGCATGCCTACCCCTCCGGTGGTGGCGACTACGAGGTGGCGACGGTCAACCACGGGCGCAACTGGGGCTTGGTCGTCGGCAGCGCCCTTCTTGTCGACTATGTCCTCACCGTCGCGGTGTCGATCGCCTCGGCTGCGGCCAACATCGGTGCTGCCGTCCCGCTGGTGGGCACGCACAAGGTCGAATTCGCAGTGGGCGCGATCATCCTGCTCATGGCGATGAACCTGCGTGGGGTGCGCGAGTCGGGCACCTTGTTCGCGATTCCCACCTACGCTTTCGTGCTCGGTGTACTCGGCATGATCGTGGTCGGACTGGTAAGGACATTCCTGCTGGGGGAAAACCTGCGCGCGGAAAGCGCCGAGTTCGGCCTGGTTGACGAAGGGGGGCACCTCGCCGGTTTCGGGTTCGCCTTCCTGCTGCTGCGGTCCTTCTCCTCCGGTTCGGCCGCGCTGACTGGGGTGGAGGCGATCAGTAACGGGGTGCCCGCGTTCCGCAAGCCCAAGTCTCGCAACGCGGCCACCACTCTGCTGCTGATGGGCATGCTTGCGATCAGCATGTTCATGGGCCTGCTCATGCTCGCCAGCATCACGGGCGCCAAGGTCGCCGAACACCCTGAGAAGCAGCTGATCGGGGCACCGGCCGGATACCAACAGGAAACTCTGGTTGCGCAACTTGCCGACGCGGTGTTCTCTGGGTTCTCCCCGGGGTTCTACTTTCTGCTCGCAGTGACGGGGCTGGTTCTCATCCTGGCCGCGAATACCGCATTCAATGGGTTTCCCATGCTCGGCTCGGTCCTGGCGCAGGATCGTTACCTGCCCCGGCAGTTGCACCACCGGGGGGATCGGCTGGCGTTTTCCAACGGCATCCTGTTCCTGTCCGCTGCGGCGATCGTGCTCATGATCGCCTTCCAGGCTGAGGTGACCCGGCTGATTCAGCTTTACATCGTGGGAGTCTTCGTCTCCTTCACCTTGAGTCAGAGCGGGATGGTCCGGCACTGGAACCGGTTGCTGACCAGTGAGACCGACCCCGCTCAGCGCCGCCGGATGCGGCGCTCCCAAGCGATCAACGCCTTCGGCTTCGCGATGACCGGCTCCGTCCTCGTGGTGGTGCTGATCACCAAGTTCACCGAGGGCGCCTGGATCGCGATCGCAGCGATGGCGATGATCTTCATGGTGATGCGGGCGATCCGGAGACACTACGACCGGGTGGCCGCCGAGCTGGTGCCCCGGGAGACCGACACCGTGCTGCCCTCGCGGAACCACGCGATCGTGCTGGTGTCCACCCTGCACCTGCCGACCCTGCGGGCACTTGGCTACGCCCGGGCCACCCGTCCCGACCTGCTGGAGGCGGTCACCGTCAATGTCGACGACGCCAGCACCCGAGAGCTGGTCGCTCAGTGGGAAGCGCGGGCGATCCCCGTTCGGCTCAAAGTGGTCGAGTCGCCCTACCGGGAGATCACCAAGCCGGTGGTCGACTATGTCAAGCGGGCACGCTCGGACAACCCCCGTAACGTGGTCACGGTGTTCATCCCGGAGTACATCGTGGGCCACTGGTGGGAGCAGATCCTGCACAACCAGAGCGCGCTGCGGCTGAAGGGACGCCTGCTGTTCGAGCCGGGCGTAATGGTCACCAGCGTGCCCTGGCAGCTGCGCTCCTCCGCCCGGGTCGTCCAGCGGGAGCAGTTCGCTCCGGGCCCGGTGCGCTGGGGCATGAACACCGGTCCGGCCAGCACCGCTAGCAACCGCGCCACCGCTGACACTGCGCCTGCTGGCACTCCACGCGCTGGACGCATTCCCGATGACCCACCACGTTGAGTGCGTGGCTGCGTTGACCCGCTGACGGGGGCCTAGACTGATCGGTCGGTGCCCGTCGTTGAGCGCCGTTGCCGAGCGTTGGGGGGAGATTCGGTGGTCCTGTTGCAGTCGGTGCGCAGCCCTCAGGACATCAAGCACCTCGATGCAGCCGCCCTGGCCCGGCTCGCGGCGGAGATCCGCACCTTCCTGGTCGAGAAGGTCTCGCGCACCGGAGGTCACCTGGGTCCCAACCTCGGTGCGGTGGAGCTCACCCTGGCGGTGCACCGGGTGTTCGACTCCCCGCACGACCCGGTGCTCTTCGACACCGGCCACCAGGCGTACGTGCACAAGATCATCACAGGGCGGGCCGGGGGTTTCGACCGGCTACGCAAGCGCGGTGGCTTGTCCGGCTACCCCTGCCGCACGGAGAGCGAGCACGACTGGGTGGAGTCCAGTCATGCCTCCGCTGCGTTGTCCTACGCCGACGGGCTGGCGAAGGCGCTTGCCTTCTCCCGCGTTGGTACCGACCCGCACCGGCACGTCGTCGCGGTGGTCGGTGATGGCGCGCTGACCGGGGGGATGTGCTGGGAGGCGCTGAACAACATCGCCGCCGGCAAGGACCGCTCGGTGATCATCGTGGTGAACGACAACGGCCGCTCCTACTCACCGACCATCGGGGGATTCGCCGAGCACCTCTCCATGCTGCGGCTGCAGCCGGGCTACGAGCGGGTATTGCAAACCGGTAAGGAGGCCCTGCAGCGCACCCCCGTGGTGGGTCGGGCCATCTACGCCGGTCTGCACGCCGCCAAGCGGGGCCTGAAGGACGCGCTGGCGCCGCAGGTCCTCTTCGAGGACCTCGGGCTGAAGTACCTGGGCCCGGTCGACGGGCACGACCTGCGCGCCATGGAGGCCGCCCTGCGCCGGGCCAAGGACTTCGGCGGCCCGGTGATCGTGCATGCGGTGACCCGCAAGGGTAACGGCTACCCACCCGCGGAGAACGACGCCGCCGAGCTGATGCACCAGGTGAAGGTGATGGATCCAGAGACCGGTACGCCGCTGGCGCCCGCCGGTGTCTCCTGGACCAGCGTGTTTACCGAGGAGTTGATCAGGTTGGCCGGCGAGCGGGCGGATCTGGTTGCGATCACCGCGGCGATGCCCGGCCCGACCGGCCTGACCGCCTTCGCGAAGCGATTCCCGGACCGCTGCTACGACGTCGGGATCGCCGAGCAGCATGCGGTCACCTCCGCGGCGGGGTTGGCCCTCGGTGGGTTACACCCGGTGGTGTCGCTGTACTCCACATTCCTCAACCGGGCGTTCGACCAGCTGTTGATGGACGTGGCGCTGCTGAGCCTCCCCGTCACCATCACCCTGCACCGGGCCGCCATCACCGGTGACGACGGGGCCAGCCACAACGTCTTGTGGGACATGTCGGTGCTGGGGATCGTGCGGGGTTTCCGGGTGGCGGCGCCCCGGGACGCCGCCACCC
>JBOHFW010000161.1:0-12321 GCA_050699835.1 Pseudonocardiaceae bacterium
CACACTCCCGGGTTCAGCCGGTTGCTGGCCTCTCGCTTCGCCGCGCAATGGGGCGACGGGGTATTCCAGGCCGGGCTGGGTAGTGCCGTGCTGTTCAATCCGGAGCGCGAGGCCACCCCGATGGCGATCGCAGCCGGACTGGCCGTGCTGCTGCTGCCGTATTCACTGGTGGGGCCGTTTGCCGGAGCGCTGCTGGATCGCTGGGATCGCCGCCGGATCCTCGTGGTGGCCAATCTCCTGCGTGGCGTCCCGATCCTGCTGGTGGCGCTGGCCGTCGGAGCCGGAGTGGCCGGTCCGGCGCTGTACCTCGGTGCGCTGCTGGTGACGGGACTGAGCCGGTTCGTGCTGGCCGGGCTGTCCGCGGGGTTGCCGCACGTGGCACCACCACGGCACCTGGTGCAGGCCAACGCGCTGGCCGCCACCGCCGGGGCCGCGGTCGCCGTCATCGGCGGGGTCAGCGCGATCGGGCTGCGCGGCCTGATCGGGTCGGGAGACACCGGGTCGGCCTGGGTCACGGCCTTTGCTGTGCTGGGTTCGCTGGTTGCGGCCGTGATCGCCATCGGTTTTCGGGCCGGCCAGCTGGGTCCTGATCGCACCGGTGGGCCCGCCCCGGCCGCGGTGGCCACCGGACTGCGTGATGGTCTGGTGGCCGCGCGCCGCGTACCCAGCGTCGCCGCTGGACTGGCGGCGCTGCTCGCGCACCGGCTGTCCTTCGGTATCACGACCCTGGTGGCACTGCTGCTCTACCGCAATTCCTTCACCTCTCACGGGCTGCTGCGGGCCGGGCTCGCCGGAGTCGGTGAACTACTCGCCGCCGGAGTAGCTGGTTTGCTGCTCGCAGGACTGCTCAGCCCCCTGCTGGTAGCCCGTTTCGGCCGGCGACGCACGGTCCGTGGCGCCCTGATCGTGGCCGGATTGGCGATCCTCGCCCTCGGCCTGCCGATGATGATGCTGACAATCCTGGCCGCTGCGTTCGTGCTGGCCACGGCCGGTCAGGTGGTGAAGCTGAGCCTGGATGCCACCGTGCAGGCCGACATCTGTGACGACGCGCGGGGCCGGGTCTTCGCCCTCTACGACGCCGTGTTCAACACGGCCTACGTGCTAGCCATAGCCCTGGCCGCCACCGTCATACCCCCCACCGGCCAAGCCCCCACCCTGCTACTCATCTCCGCCGCCAGCTACCTCCTAGCCGCCCCCCTTCACGCCCTCATCGACCGCACCCCAACCCCGACGCAGTCAGCGGGGTTATCGGGGCCCTGACAACCCCGCTGAGCCCGCTGAATGTGGGAGGTCAGGGTGGGTGGCGAGGAGGGGGATTTGGCAGGCGGACCAGGGGGAGATGAGCCAGGGGGTTTCTTTGGCCAGGGTGACGACGGCTGGCCAGGGGGACCAGTGGTGGTCGACGACCTCGGTGGGGTCCGGACGCGGATCGCCTTCCGCGCTGCCGACGAGGACCGGGCAGAACTCGTTTTCGACGATGCCATCGGGCGCCACCGCACGGTAACGGAAGTCGGGCAAGACTACCTCCGCGCGAGTCAGCCGCAACCCCAGCTCCTCGGCCAGCCGCCGGCCCGCCGCTGCCTCGACCGACTCACCGGGCAGCGGGTGCCCGCAGCAGGTGTTCGTCCACACCCCAGGCCAGGTCTTCTTACTGATGGCACGGCGGGTCATCAGCACCCGGCCGGCATCATCGAAGACATAACAGGAGAACGCCAGGTGCAGCGGAGTCTCCGCGTGATGGACCTGCCACTTGGGCAGCTGCCCAATCGGGCGGTGATCCTCGTCGAGCAGCACGACGAGAGCGTCATCGGCAGGCATGGGTCAGCGACCCATCAGGCCGCCGAGCAGCCCACCGGATTCGGACTGATCCCCGCTGCCGCCGCCACTGATGACGTCCGCCGGTAATTCTTCGGAGGGTTGCACGATGACGAAGCCCTGGCCGGCGAAGCTCATGGTGAACGCCTCCCCGGTGCTGCGGCCCAGCAGCGTACCCAATCCTAGCTGGTCGGCCCGGTGAAACCCGGTCCGCAAGCTCGCGGACCAGGCAATAGCCGCCTGGGGGTCGGCGTAGGTGGGCTGATCGACGGTGAGCACCACGGGCGAGCCCTTCGCGGTGATCGCGATGCGGCCCTGCCCGGAGAACACGCAGTTGTACAGCCCCGACGCGGAGAGCACGCCCAACCCGTCGACCCGGCGGATGTCATAGCTCAGGGTCGGCTCGAATGCGAGCACGTTCTTGCCGTTGATGGTCAGCGCATCCTCCGGCCCCTCCAGGTCGATCAGATGCACATCGGCGCCGAAATCGGCGAGGAACACATCACCCTGGCCAGACGCCTTCATCAGCGGGATGCCCTCACCGGTCAGCTTCTGCTTGAGGAACTTGCCCACGCCACCCGAGCCCAGCGCCTTGAACTGCACCTCACCCTGATAGGCGACCATCGAACCCTGCCGGGCGAGCACCTCGCCAGCCAAGGCGACCTTGAGCATCTTGGAGTTCTGCAGCACCATGCCCGGCGTGCTAGCCGTGGTCTCCTGGTGGCTGGGCGCGAACAGATCACTACGCATAGAGATGACGTCCTTCCGGTAGCGCGGTCAGTTCCCAACGCTACGCAAATTCGCCATGCAGCGACGCCCTGGCCGGTCCTCGCGGGGCGGATCGCCGGTCCCTCACCGCGAGGCGGGGCTCACCGGGAACGGTCCGAGGGCCGATGCCGGGAGCGGACGTGGTTGCACCGGTTGCATTGCGACGTGGCCGGCGGCGTTTCGCCAGGCATTCCGGCCGGCCTGGCGCAGCACGGTGACCGCATCGTCCACGAAGCCCTCGCGGTCAAGCTGGTCGATCAACGCAGCGCCACGCTCCTCGATCTCGGCTGGCGTCAGGTTCTCATCCGCGCTGCCCAGGCACCCGTCAGGCCTGCGGTGGCAGATACCGGCCTGCGCGAGCAGCACGTCGAGCCGGTCGTCGAACCGGCGCCGGAAACTCTCGTCGCTGCGGATGATCCCCACTGCCTCGGCGTTGCACAGATTCTCGAGGTTGTCGTCGTGCAGCGCGTACCACGGAGCCAACGCGATGGGGCGGAGGTTGTCGATGCTGAACGCGAACTCCCGGGACTCAAGGCTGCCACCACAGTCCTGGTAGACGGTGTAGCGCGAGCTGATCGAATGTGCCCAGTTGCTCCCGCAGACGACTAATCCTCCAGGGCGCAGCAGCTCAGGCGCCCACTGCAGCGCACGCTCCCGGAACGCCTGGTCGAAGTACATGAGCACGTTCATGCACCGGATCACGTCGACACCGCCCTCGATGCCGAAGGAGCCCACCTCGCCTCGGGTCAACGCCAATCTGTCCGTCTGGTAGCGACGAAGCGGGTTGCGCACCAGCCGCGCCCCGTCGTGCTCCACCTCAGCCAGCTCGCTGTTGTCTTTGCTGGGAAGCAATGGCAGCAGGTGATGAAGCAGACGGCCAAGGCGCTCTCGTGTCGCGGCGGGGTCTGAATCCCGAAGACCGGATTGGTAGTAGCGCAGCTGCTCGTCGTCGTCGAAACACGCATAGTCGCCTCGGTCGTCGTAGAGGAGGTAACGATCGAATGCGGGATCGACCCCGATGATCCGCCAGCCAGCGAGCGTGGCGGCACTGTCGACGGCCGTGAACGGTGGGAAGCCGCAGCCGAGATCGACGAGGACTGGCTCACCTGTCGGTCGGTGCCACGGATTGGCGGCAATGTAGTCATCGAGCTTGCGATGTCGACCCGACATGGTGACCGGCGGTACCGCACCGCCCCAGGCGCTCGGCACCGTCTTCGGCACACCGGTCCCCAGCGTCCAAGCGGTGAGCAGCGATAGGTTCGCGGCGTCGAGCCGAGCTCGGCGCATAAGCCGGAACGCGCGGTCGGCGAGGGCCTGCGCGTCGGCACTGGCCTCGTTCAGAGGACGCAGCGCGGCGAGCGCCGCCGGTGACAGGCGGTGGTCGAAGTACGCAGCGTTCCACTGGTCCACGATGCAATCCATCTGATCAAGCGCCTCCGTCCGGTCCCCAGCATGGCCAGATTATGTGATGTGCGCCGATGGCTCAGTTAGATGAGAATCTCTTCACCAGTCTTTCATATGACACTCATCGGGCGGACGCAGTCTGCTAATAGGCCACTCTCAGGTCACAATGCATTAATCAGACCTGATGCGAGCGGTGACCAAGCCGACCATAGGACTGCGACTGTGCGAGTGCACCACCGCAACCAGACAAGGCCAGCTCAGCCGCGCGAGCATGTTCTCGCCGCGAACCGCGCAACTGCTGACGCCACACCCAATGACAAAAGCGGCCCGCTCGTGCGCAGTATCCATCGGCCGGCTTGCGTCACCGCTCGAATTCTGCTCGTCGGCGACGACGCACTGTATCGCTGCGGGCTGCGGGCTGCGGGCGATCCTCGAAGATCAGCCAGACTTCGAGATCGCGGGAGAGGCACAGGACTGCCAGCAGGCGCAGCGGTGCGTACCCGCGGTCAACGCCCATGTAGCGCTCCTGCATCTGCGCGGGCACAGCATCAACCAGGCGGCGATACGGGTCATGACGGGCTGGGCTGTCGAGTCGTCGGTCCGGGTTCTCGTGCTGACGTCGTCGTGCAGTGAGCCGGCCGATGAGGTGGCAGCGTTAAGGGCGGGCGCGGGCGGGCTGTTGCACAACACGGCGAGCCCGGCGGAGCTGGCGGCAGCCGTGCGTCTGGTGGCAGCAGGCTACCGGCTCTGCACGCAATCGATCATCGACAAGCTCGGCGCAGCCCAGCAGACCGGTCTCGCGCCGGGCCCGGTACCCACCGAGTTTCAGGATCTCACCACACGGGAACGACAGGTCTTCCACCTCATGGCCGCAGGCTCTGGTAATGCCGAGATCGCGGCCGCTCTCACCCTCGGCGAGAGCACCATAAAGTCCCACGTGCAACACATTCTTACGAAGCTCGCCCTCCCCAACCGGCTACATGCCGTCATTTTCGCCCATAAGCACGGATTGGTGACCGCCCGCGATCAGTAATGACTGTCGTGCTTCCCCGGCGCCGTGGCGCCGGAATTATAGCGCCGACCCGATCGCACAACGACCGAAAGTAAACAATGATGAGTATCACGTTCGAGCTCGCCGCGTTGACCCTGCCGGGGATCGCCGATCCCGCGATTGCGATCGCGGCCAGTCGAGCCGGTGCAGTCGGTATTGTGGACGTGTCTTTTGTCCGCGATAAGCAGCATGCCATTCAGGCGGTGACCAGGCTCGCCGAGCTCGGCCGGCATCGCTGCGGCGTCCGGCTCGATCCTCTCGATGAGGCCACGGCCGATGCGGTGATCTCGACGCTGCCGCCGGCCATCACCCTGGTGATCCTCACCGCCGCGGATCGCGGCCTCATCCGGCGCCAGGCTGATCTGCTGCGGGCCAAGGATGTCGAGGTGTGGCTTGAGACGAGGACCCTGGAGCAGGCCCGGTTCGCTACCGCGCTGGGCGTCGACGGGGTGGTCGCGAAGGGCCACGAGGCCGGCGGGTGGGTGACTGAGACGACCACGTTCGTGCTGCTCCAGCAGCTCCTAGCGGAGATCGACGTGCCGGTGTGGGCCCAGGGCGGGATCGGCGAGCACTCCGCGGCGGCGTGCGCCGCGGCCGGGGCGGCCGGCGCTGTGCTCGACGCGCAGCGGCTGCCTGCCCAGCCAGTTGATCTTCTCGCCGCCCAGCGGTCCGGAGGTTGCTGACCCGTAGGCCCTGTGGGCGATGGACTACGGGCTGGTGGCTGTCCACACGGCGAGCCAGGCGCTGGCTGGCCTGCTCAGCAGGCTAGACATCCACCCGCACGCCGTGCTCGGCCACAGCTCAGGTGATCTCTCCGCGCTCGTGGCGGCAGGTGTCCTGGCCATGGACAGCGACGCTGAGCACGTCCGGCAGGTGCTCCAGCTCAGCGAGGTGTGCGAGCAGCTGCACGTGGAGGGTCACCTCCCGGCGGGCGCGCTGCTCGCGATCAGCATGGCCGACCCGGATCAGGTCGCGGCGGTGATCCAGCGCAGTGAGGGCGCCCTGAGCATCGCCATGGACAACTGCCCGCACCAGATCGTGATCGGTGGTTGCGCCGAGGCGGCGGCCGCGGCCGCCGCGGAGCTGCAGCGGTCCGGGACTGTCTGCACCAGGCTTCCCGTCAACTACCTGCCGCACACCCCGCACTTCGCGGAGTTTGCGACCCGGCTCCGTGAGCATCACAGCCGCCGTGAGGCGCAAGCCGGGTTCCGGGCTCCGCGGATCCCGCTGTACTCGTGCGTCACGGCCGCGCGGTACCCCGAGGACCCGGTGGCCGCGCGCAGGCTGCTGAGCGACCAGTGGTCGCATCCAGTCCGGTTCCGGGAGACCATCGAGACGATGTACGCCGACGGTGTGCGGATCTTCGTCGAGGCCGGCCCGTGTGGAGGCCTCACGCCATTCGTCGATGACATCCTGCGCGACCGGCCACACCTCGCCGTGCCAGCCGATGTCGAGGGCCGCCCCGGGCTGACCCAGCTCGCTCATCTGGTGGGACGGCTGGCCGTGCACCAGGTACCGATGCGCCTCGATCACCTCTACGCCGACCGATCGCCCGCCCGGCCCGAGGTCCAGGACCGCTTCGCAGACCGGTCCGTGCGGCTGAGCGCCGATCTGCCGATGCTCACGCTGGACCAGCAACCGCGGCCCCCTCTCGCTGCCCCGTTGATGGCGCGAGAGCAGGTCATGCAGACCTACCTCGGCACCATGGACCGGTTCCTGGACCTGCAGCGCCACACCCTGGGCGCGGCAGCGGCCGGGCCCGTCTCCAGCCGCGGTCCCCGGTTCCCGCTGCTCGGCTCGGTGGTGTCGCTGACCGAGGGCCGGGAGCTGATCGCCGTGCACCGTCTCGATCCCGAGCAGGCCCTGCTGCTGCGCGACCACACCTTCGGTCGCGACGTCTCGCAAACCGATGAGTCGCTGCTCGGACTGCCCGTCGTCCCCTTCACGGTCAGCATGGAGATGCTGGCCGAGGCGGCGGCGACGCTGCTGCCCGGTCATGTGGTCACCGGCATGAAGGATGTCCGGGGCTACCAGTGGATTACGCTGGATGACGGACCGGTGACCCTGCGCCTGATCGCCCGGCGGGACCCCACCGGGGACGGCCGGGAGGTCACGGCCGCGGGCGGCCTCAGCGTCACGGTAGCGCTGCAACGCCTGGCCGCAGGTGAGGACGCCAACACCCAGGCCGGCACCCGCGTGATCGAGGGAACAGTCACGCTCGCCGACGCCTACCCCGCGCCGCCGGCGCTGGCTGAGCGGACGTTGCGCGACGAGCAGATCTGCCCCCCAGGCACGACGAGCCTGTACCCGGGGCGGATGTTCCATGGCCCCCGCTTCCAGGGCGTCGTCTCCCTGGATCGCCGGGGCGCGGACGGCATCCAGGCCACGATGGAGATCTTGCCGAGGAATGACCTGTTCGCCGGGACACCTGAGCCGGAGCTGATCACTGATCCCCAGCTGCTGGACGCAGCCGGTCAGCTGGTCGGCTTCTGGACCACCGAGCACGCCGGCCGCGGCGCCGCCTTCTTCCCGTTCGCGCTGGAGGGGCTGCAGCTGTTCGGTCCGCCAGCGCCGGTCGGCACGACCGTGACCGGGCAGGCCCGGATCAGCCCGGCCGGCGACCAGCAGCTGCGCTCCGACATCGACCTGATCGGGCCGCAGGGCCACCTGCTGGCCCGCCTGATCGGCTGGGCCAGCTACCGCGTCAGCCTGCCCGGGCCGCTGTCCCGGCTGGTGGGGGTCTCGCCGCGGGACGTCACCCTGGCCGATCCCTGCTCGGCGCTGACCGGCGGGTTGGCAGCACCCGGTGCGGTTGCCTGTTGCCTGGACAGCATCTCGCTGAGCATGCACGGCGGTATCTGGCAGCGTGCGCTGGCCCACCTGGTTCTCACCCGGCGCGAGCGGGTCGCGTGGTCAAACCTGCCGGGGCCCGATCAGGCGCGCAGCGAGTGGCTGCTGGGCCGGGTCGCGGCCAAGGACGCCGCCCGTGCCTTCCTCCGTGCCACATCCGGCCTCGCGCTGTGCCCAGCCGACATCGAGATCGTCGAGGACCCGCAAGGCCGGCTGCTGGCCACGGGACCGTGGACGCAGCAGGTCGAGCGGATACCGGTCGTGTCCCTGTCACATCACGGCAGCACGATCGTGGCCATCGCACTCGACCGCTGACCTGCGCCGAGGTAGTGACCCTACGGGCTGTCAGTACACCTACACGCCGAACTGGGTCAGCCGTTCTTTGAGCTGTGCTATCGGCTCATCCTCGGGCGCGTCCTCGCCAGACAGCAGATGCACCGCACAACGCAGCATCCGCCGGTACTCCTGGGGATCGGCGGACATGATCGCGCGGCGCCGCCAGTGCTCCAGTGTGTCCAGCACATCCGCCAGCTCCAGCATCTCAGCTGCCTAGGTCAGGGCCCGCCGGTATGCCTGATGAGCCAGCCGAATGTCCGTTCCACCACCCAGCGGCGGGGCGGCATAACGAATCCCGTGCTGTCGTCGCTGCGTTTGATGATGGTGAGGGTGCGGGTCTGGGGGCGCTCTGGCTGCGGGCGGGCCAGCCCGGCAAGGCGGCGGAGTACTGCCGGGGAGCGCTGCGCCAGTGCATCAGCTGCTGTCATCCTGTCGGGTGAAGCCGGGTTGCGGCTGCCGGGGTGACCCGATTCTGTCAGGGTTCGAACGTATGGTCGATCCATGATGGCGGTGGCGGGTTCGGTGATCTCTGATGAGGAGATCGTCGGTGAGCTGCGCGCTGCGTGGGCCGAGGTGTCCCGGGGTTATGCACGATGCTGGGCGGCGATGGCCGAGGTAGCCAGACGTACCACACACGGGTGGGAGAGCGCGGAGATCGCCGCGGCGTTGACGTTCACCTCCCGCCGGGCAGACTACGAACTGGGCTGCGCCCAGGTGCTCCTTGAGCAGTTACCCCAGGTGCACACCGCCTTGGCGGCCGGCGACCTGGATTACCACAAGGCACGGGTGTTCACCGACTACCTGGTCGGCCTGACACCTGAGCAGGCCGACCGGATCTGCCAACGACTGGTCCCACTGGCGCCAGGCTGGACCACCGGGCAGCTGGCCGCGCGGCTGCTGCGGGAGGTGCAGGCCATCGATCCCGACTACACCCGCCGCAGCTACCAGCAAGCGGTGCGCGAGCGCGGGGTGCACGGCTACCTCGACCACACCGGCACCGCCGTGCTGTCCGGCTCCGGGCTGCCCGCCGCCGAGGCCGCGGCCGCCGCTACGCGCCTGGAGGCGCTGGCCGACGACCTGCGCGCAGCCGGGTACCCGGCCACGGTCAATCAGGCCCGCGCCGACCTGTTCCTGCGCCTTCTTGATGGCACCCTCGACGGGCTGTCCCGCCCACAGATCCTGGCCACCATGCTGGGCCTGGGCCCCCTCACACCCGCCGACGGTGACCCGGACACCGACCCCCGCCAGCAGCGCGACCGGGGCGAGCGGGACCACGAACCCCCACATCGCCCAGCACCCAAGCAGCCCCCGCCACCCGAACAATCCGCGCCAGCCAAGCAGGCCGAACAGGCCGAGCGGCCCGGCCAGCCCGGGCCCGCGCAGCAAACCCATACGGTCTGTCCCGGTGAGACCGGCACCAGTCCGGCGAGATACGGCATCGAGGTGCGGGTGAGGTTATCCACCTTGCTGGGCATTGACGAGCATCCCGCGGAGCTGCCCGGCTGGGGCCCCATCCCCGCCGCGGCCGCCAGGGACCTGGTCGCCGCCCAGCACAACGCCGAATGGCGCATCGCGATCGTCGACACCGAGGGATATCTGCTCCACGGTGAGGTCAAGCGTTCTTCATACACCACTTTTTAACCTGCGTGAACGTAGACTTGCGATAGACCGTGTCGGCATATACCGGACAGATCCGGCGGGTTGCCGCGCAAGGGGGCAAACGTTAGAGCGCTGTCCAGATGGTGGTGGTGTCGCCTGCTTGGAGTCCGTCGAGGCGCTGCCGGAGGGCTTTGGCGTGGGGTGGGGAGTGGGGGGCGCGGCGAAGGGGGCCGGTGATTTGGGCGAGGTCGCGCATGGTGAGCAGGGTGGGGAGGCCGGGGCATCCGGTGAGGTCGTGGCCGTAGTGGCGGGTGAAGTCGCGGGTCCAGGCGGGGCCTTTGCCGTAGCGGCGGGCGGCGTGCCAGGTGGGGATGAGGTCGACTTCGCGGGGGCCGTGGGAGACTCGGTCCCAGTCTCCTAGTACGGCGTTTGCTGCTTGTTGGGTGGTGTTCGGGGCCCAGAGGAGGTTCCCGGCCCAGGCGTCGCCGTGGATGAGGCCGTGTCCGAGCGGCCACTCCAGCGCCGCCAGTTCGTCGCGTACTTGATCGAGTCGTTGCAGCAGCCAGTGGCGGTCGATGGCGTCGAGCGCTCGGGCGGTGGTGTCGTCGCGTAAGGCGTGGTCGAGCGAGTCGAGAGGTATCCAGCGCCGCAGGTCGCAGGGTGGTGGAGGGATTGCGTGTAGCTCGGCGAGGAGGGGTCCGAGGTGTGCTGATGTCAGCGGCCTGGTTGGTGTGGGTTGTGGGTAGTACACCCAGAAGCTGATCGTGGTGGTTGGTTCGAGTTCGACTGGTTCAGCGCCTGGCAGGGGCCGGGTGGCGGGGAAGCCGTGTTCCTCCGTCAGCCAGCGCGTCACCTGCTGGGACTGCTTGATCTGGGCCGTGTTATGGAGACGGGTTGCGACGCGGGCGACCGCGCCTTCGTTGGGCAGCAGCATGACGGCGTTGTTGTAGTGGTGCAGCAACTGGGTGCCGGTGGCGTCGAGACCGCGTGCTAGACAGGCCCGGCGAACCGCTGTTCGTAGCTGGGCTGACTCAGGCGTGTGAGCAGGGTCAGCGGCTCGCCTCCTCTCACGATGATCGGGACCGTGTGCGGTGCTGGGGTTCATCGAGGCGTACATCCCATCGCGATATGAGACTGAAACTGGTCCTCGATCTCTTGGACGCTGGAGAGCCCAGCGTATGTGCGCAACTCGCGGCGTACTGAGTTGATCTGTTCGAGGGTGCGGGCACTGGTCAGCGAGCTGAGGGACGGGATCACCTGGCCTAGCAGGTCACAAGCTCTGTCGATGTCGCTGTGTACGTTGGCCTCCCTGGGCAGGTAGGAGCTGGCGAGGGCTGTTGTGCATAGGACCCGGCGACGACGCTCCATGTCGCCTGAGGCTTCCAGCACCGCCGGGGCGAGTCGTTGGACCTCTTGGTATTGGCCGAGGTCTGCGGCCATGTACAGCATTTCGGCGGTCAGTTGTTCAGTGGTGAAGAACTGGATCCACGTGGGCTCGTCTGCGGGTACGGCCCGGTCCAGGGTTCTTTCCGCCAGGGCGCATGCTTCGGCGCAGGCCCGCCGGTCGCCGGGCAGGGCGTGCGCGTGACCTTGCAGGGCAGCGCACCGGGCCGCTATCAGGGGTGAGCCGCAGTGCAGCGCGGTGCTAAGCCCGGCGTCGGCCAGCTCCCGTGCTTGGCGGGCATCGCCGAGGTAGTGCGCCTGCAGGGACATGTCAGCCAGGATGTGAGCCCCCAGCGCACGGTTCCCGCTGGCCTGGGCTAACCGCAGTGCTTGGATGAAGTAGCGCTGGGCGAGTCCCTGCCTCCCGAAATCGAAGCTCATGAACGCGCATTGATCGCACAACCCCGCCGTTGCCGCCATCAGCTCCCGGCCGATCGTGTTGTCGTAGCCGCTGCGGAGTAGCGGTAGCACGACCTGGTTGAGGTAGTGCAGCAGTGTGGAACGGGCATAC
This sequence comes from Pseudonocardiaceae bacterium, assembly GCA_050699835.1. Classification (GTDB taxonomy): domain Bacteria; phylum Actinomycetota; class Actinomycetes; order Mycobacteriales; family Pseudonocardiaceae. The sequence goes on from JBOHFW010000161.1 coordinate 11,778, forward strand.
CCGCCGCCCAGGCGGCTATCGGCGTCGGCGAAAGCGCTGCGCATGGCCCAGAGCGCGTCAAGGTCATGCTGGCTGACTGGCCGGGGGGACTGACGGTGGAGGACCTCATCGTGGCGGTGCAGCAGCCATTCGTGTGTCGGTCCGGCAAACGCGGCCGCGACCCATGCCGCTGACGCGAGAACTGAGCGCCGGTCCAAGTCCGTCCTCCACAGCTGTGCTAACACCTCAACCGTAGCTGCGGGCGTAGCTGGCCAGGTCAGCCCCAGGTCACGGGCTCCCGACTCGGTTCCGGTGACCGGTGTGTCACTGCGGTCCTCGCGGGCCGCTCGCTCGTGCTCCAGTCGTGGCCAGAGTCGTTCGAGCGCTCCGCCGGTCTCCAGGGCGTTGTCAAGGCGCTGGGCTAGCGCGAGGCTGGGGAACCGCTCACCTTTCTCGATTTTGCTGATCAGCGCGCCACTGTCATGAGTCCGCTGCCCGAGCGCGACCTGTGACAACGTGCGTGCGATGCGCCAATGGCGCAGTTCGGCACCGAAGTAGTCCAGTG
>JBOHFW010000162.1:0-18055 GCA_050699835.1 Pseudonocardiaceae bacterium
CTGGAGGCCACCCTCCGGTCCGGCCACCAGGCCCGCCGGAGCTTCGACGCCGCCCGCCAGGGGGCACGCAGCGGCACCGCAACCATTGACCTGGCGGCTCCTGGAGCGCTCACACAGTTGCGCACGATCGGCCAGCAGGGTGGCCGCGTCGTCGCCTTGCACGGGACCCGATGCCAGGTCCACCGGTGAGGGCGACACGGGCGCGGCTGTTACCACCCGGCCAGAAAGCGGACCATTGATCGGCAGTATCGAACGGGAGCGGGTACTAGCGAGGCTGGGCGACGATCCGTACAACGCCGTAGTGCACATCGTCGAAAAGCCCGAGGCCACCCGGGGTGGCCCATTGGGCGGGGTGCCGATCGTCGTCAAGGACCTCATTGACGTGGCTGGGCTACCCACCCGATGCGGGAGCGCCGTGCTGGCCGACGCCCCGCCCGCCCGTGAGGACGCTGTAGTGGTGGCCGGGCTGCGCGCGGCAGGCGCGGTGGTGGTGGCCAAGACCCACACCCACGAGTTCGGCTACGGGCCCACCGGGGACGTCTCCGTCACCGGCCCGTGCCACAACCCGCACGATCCGCAGCGGATCACTGGCGGCTCCTCCAGCGGGTCGGCGGCCGCGGTGGCCGCCGGGATGGTGCCACTGGCGGTGGGCAGCGACACCGGCGGCTCGGGGCGCATCCCGGCTGCCCTGTGTGGGGTAGTCGGGCTCAAACCGGCGCGCGGCGTACTCCCCACGACCGGGGTGTTCCCGCTGTCGGAGACGTTGGACCACATTGCGCTGCTCGGCGCCGACGTCGGCTGGGTCAGCGCAGCGTTCGGTGCGCTGACCGGACGCCGGATCGACCCGTCCGTCCCGGTCGAGGACCTGGTGATCGGGCGACCCACCGACTCGTACTGGCGGGTCCACGATCCAGAGATCGCTGCTGCGGTGGACCGCGCCGCCCACGCGCTGAGCGCTGCGGGTGCCGTTCTCCGCGAGGTGGTCCTGCCTGGCCTGGACGAGCTCGCCGACACCTACCGGGTGATCGTCCGGGTGGAGGCCTACGCAACTCACCGACATTGGCTGGGGCAACGACCCGGCGACTACCAGCCGGTCACCGCGGCACGACTGCACACCGCCGCGGAACACACCGCCGCGGACTACGTCGCCGCTCAGCGCACCCGCCGCCGGCTGGCCGCGGAACTGACCGATCGGATGCTCGCCGGCGGCGTGGACATGCTGTTGGTGCCCACCACCCCGTTACGTGCCACGCCGATCGGTGCGCGGGAAGTGGACACGCCGGCCGGCACCCGGGTTGAGGTGCTGCCCGCGCTGCTGTCCCTCACGCTGCCGTTCAACCTGCTGGGTTGGCCCGCGGTGTCCGTGCCGGCCCCCGAGGTGGCCGGGCTGCCAGCCGGCGTCCAGCTGGCCGCGGTGCGCGGCGGAGAGCAGGCTGTGCTCGCCGCCGGTGCCCTGATCAGCGCGGACAGACGCCCCGTTGAGTGACATCCGGTCAGGCCCGACGGGCTAACCCAGGGTAGTCCAGCACCAGACCGTCGGCGTCCACGGCGAACTCCACCTCGAACGAGTCGCTGCTGATAGCGACTACGGCGGGCTCGCCCAAGGACACGGTGCGGTAGGTCTGCGGAACCCGGCTCACTTCCAGGCTCGGCAACGACACGAACACCATCGCCAGATCGTGCTTAGCCGCTGCACGGTGCAAACCCAGCCGCCGTACCGGCAGCGTGTTGAACAGCGGGCTGAACTCCAGATCGGCGTCCAGAGCCCCGCCGAAGTTGGTCCGCGCCGCGCCCTGACCGTGATCGACCAGCCAGATGCCCTCCTCCGAGCGGGTCAGGGTGACGTGTTGCTCGCCCTTGGCCCGGGTAGTTCGAACGGTCAGCCGCTGGACCACCCCGGCCTCGTCGGTGGCCAGCGAGTAGGACGCGGAGTAGGCCTCGATACTCTCCTGCCGGCAACTCACCAAGGATCCGGTGGCCCGCAAGCCACGTTCGCCGAGCAGGACCCGGGCGGCCTCCAGCCGCAGGCGATCCACCCCTGCCCACGCCAGCATCCTGGTGACGTGGGGCGCACGACGAGCCGTCTCACCGGGGACCCGCTCACCGGTTTGGGGGGCGCTCACCGGCGAGCCTGACGACGTCGACGCACAGCGTCCTTGACAACGCGGTTCCTAACCAATCGAAAGAAGTAACGATCGAGCTCCACCGGAGTCTCCCTCGCGCGCACTGGTGGGGGTCCGGCTGGCGACTGAACGTATAGTCGCGAGCCTGCCTATGTCGGATGATTGCACGGACAGGGTGCCAAATGAGTCATCGGCCTGCGGTAATTCCGGAGTGCAGCGTGGCCGCACGCCACGATCCAGGTGGATGCCATCCGATAGCAGGTATGCTCATGTTGACGGCAAGGAGTACTCTGTTCCGCGGACGAGAGCCCGGGGGCAGTGTTGTGCTGGATGCTCGTCCGGAATAACCTGTACTTTCGTCGAGTTCGCTGAGGGGCGCCCGAGCATGCGGGTTCACTCCGCTGTGCACGCACGTTGCTCGCCCCTACCCAGGCTGGCGGACTCCCGTACGACCAGAACGAAGAAGGACCACATGCGCCCGCCCGCCTCCGACCGCCGACCGCGGGCCGGAATGACCCTCACTCCCCGCCATCGGCAGAGCCGACCCCTGCCGATGAGTGCCGTGGCCGTGCGTCGCGGACAGTTCGGGGACGTCCAGCTGCGCCCGGTGCGAGAACACACCGTCGAAGCGCTGACCACCGAGGAGACACCGCAGGAGAGTTGAGCAGGCTCCATGTTTACACGGTGAGGGGTGTGACCCCTACGGTAGCGCCATGATGACAGTTACCGAGGCTGCGGCCCGGGCCATCAACTCACTCGTGACCAAGAACCACATGCCGGACACGGCGGGCCTACGGATCTGGCCCGCGGGGCAATCCACCCGCTCAGAGGGCATAGGGCTATCCATCGCAGCGGCCCCTGCCGACGATGACACCGTGCTGGAGACCCACGGCGCGAAGGTGTTCCTAGCCCCCACTGTGGTCTACGAGCTGCACGAGCAGCAGCTCGACGTCGAGGGCAGCGACGAAGACGGCGAGCAGCTGCGCTTCTTCGTCGAACGCCGACGCGAGGATCGCTGATCGGTCCGTCGTGTTCGCCGCAGCGCTGCGGGAGGACCTCACAGTCGAATCTCGCGTTTGTGCTGGTGAGAGGGATTCGATCAACCCTCGGATGTAGCAGCGTCGGGGGAACTACCTCATCTGATGTACCCGGGCTGCATGGCCTGGAGTAGGCCGAAGATGGTCCGTGGAACGGATGTCCGGCCCCTGGATATCCGACATATTTGATCGCGTCAGGGCGGGTCGCCGGCTCGACACAGGGTGCAGATGTGTCGAACCGGTGGACCACCTGCCGGCTTGACATTGACGGATCTTCACATGGTGGCTGGACGATCAGCAAAAGGGGCACCCGGTGGCTACGCTTTCTCTACTTGACCCACACGAGTCGTTGGCTCCAATCGGGGATGACGCAGTCGCCGATGTCCAATCACTCACCAAGCGACTCGCGGCAGCGATCGAGACGACATCCGCAAAGAGTCGCGCCGTGGTTTCTCAGGGCACGAGCGCACTCGCGAGCGCACTAAGAAACGACCCTGACAGCCTGGTCAGCGCCGCCGTCGGCGGTGATCCAAACGCTATCGAGGATGTGCTCAGGTGGATCCGTCCCCTTGTGGTGCGGTACTGCCGTTCCCGGATCGGTGGTCACGAGAAGACCATCGCTTCAGCCGATGACGTAGCCCAGGAAGTATGTCTCGCAGTGCTCACGGCTCTGCCCAGTTACCGCGACCAAGGCCGGCCTTTCCTTGCCTTCGTGTACGGCATTGCCGGGCATAAGGTGACCGACGCCCGCCGGTCGGCGGCGCGTAATCGCGCCGAGCCGGTCCCAGAGGTACCCGACACGACGGACCTGACCGACGGCCCGGAGGCACAGGTGATGCAGGGAGAGTTCGCCGGCCGGATGGCCAGGTTGCTGGAGTCTGTGTCGGACAGGCAGCGGGACATCCTGTACCTGCGGGTCGTGGTGGGACTATCCGTAGAGGAAACCGCCGATGCTGTGGGCTCGACTCCGGGCGCGGTCAGGGTCGCCCAGCACCGGGCGCTGAACCGGCTGCGCGCCGTTCTGACGACGAAGGTGCCCGCTGGCGCGGGAGCGCGAGTCGCCACGAAAGCGACCACCGGCGAGACCGCGGGACACGCCGGGTCGTTTACCGGGTGGACAACCCAGGGACGAGCGGTGTGCTAGGAGTGACGGTGCGTAACCGGCGGATCAACAGTGATGGACCGGAACTGAGCTGCGCTCAAGCGACCGAACGATCTTTCGGGTACCCAAGATCGGAGATTCTCTCCATCTGCGGGATGACTATGCCGCATGCAATAGGAACTGGCACCATCACCTGCTATGGGCGGGTTGCCTCCCGCCAAGACAGATGGAACAATAAGGACGAATTGGCCAGCCTTGCTTGACGTGCGCTGCGACCGAGGAGAACATGATGATCACTACTGAGACGCCACCCCCCGGTGGAACACCGAGAGGCGTCCCTGGCCAGCGGTCACACAAACGCGCCAAGATAGTGGTCCCGGCATTCCTCTTGGCCACTGTTTTCATTTTCATCGGAGCGCCCACAGCCACGGCCGCGACGGTATTCGCGAATAGTATGAGGGCCTTCGGGGATCCTCCTCCCTGCCGGGGTGACAAGCCCGGCGTCTGCCCCTACTACCTCGACCCGGGCAGACAGACCCTGGATAGACCCAACACCGGGCGGCCGGGCGAACAGAGCACACCACTCGAATCGCTAACGCCGTGATGGCCCTCGGCGACTGAGGCAACCACATGAGGATTCCGGGTTGGATGTCCAGCATCCCAATCTCGCCGTCGGCGAAAAGGGATGCTTGTCTTCTTCCGGCACTTTTTCTGCTTAATTTGTTCTTCTTTGCCGCATGGTTCAAATTATTCAAGCTGTCGACCGAGCCGTGGTTGATCTTCGTGTGGCTGTACGCGATAGGCGTACTCGTACCCCTACGTTGGCGAGACAGGGCACCCGTGGCTATCTTCGCTGTCCAGTGGGTGCTCACTGTGATCGCATGGCCGTTCATGCCCCTGTACAATCCCGTGGTGGGTGTTCCCCTTGCCTTGTACGCGGTCGCCGTCCACCGCAGCAAGAAAACCTCCCTGCTGGCGATGCTGGCGTCTGCCGTCCCTATCGGACTCTGCGCCGGGGTGTCATTCAGAAATTACCCTGCCCTTGATCTACAAATTATGACATTCGTCCCCAATGTCACCTTTCTCGTCATCATCACGCTCGGGGCGTGGGGAGCGGGGCGGGTGACCCGGGCCAGCCAGCAGCACGTCCTGGCGCTGGAGAGCGAGCGCGAGACGGTCCGGGAGGCAGTGGCCGCGGAACGGAGCAGGATCGCGCGGGAACTCCACGACATCGTCTCCCACGCGGTGACGGCGATCGTCTTGCAGGCTGCCGGAGCGTCCCGGGTCGCCAAAACCAATTTCGCCCAGGTCACACAATCATTGGCGCACATCGAGACCACTGGCAAGCAGGCCATGGCGGAGTTACGGCGCCTACTCGGAGTACTGGAAGCCAGCAATCCCGATAGTCATACCGCCGGCTCGGGTGAGCTGGGTCCACAACCCGGGCTGGCGGATTTGCCCTTACTACTCAGGTCACTACAGGATACCGGAATGCCGGTCACCGTCCATGTCGAAGGCACACCACGTAATCTCGATCCGAGCATAGATCTGGCCGCATACCGGATCGTGCAGGAGGGCCTGACCAACGTCCTCAAGCACGCCGGCACGAACTCCCATCCGCACCTGCGGCTGGTCTGGGAAGCGCACAGCCTGCTCATCCAGATTGACAACGATATGAACGTCGCTGCAGCGAACCGTGGGCAGGCACTGTCCGTCGGTCGTGGCCTGGTGGGCCTGCGGGCGCGGGCTCACGCGGCCGGTGGACGGCTACACGCAGGACCCCATCACAACGGCGGCTACCGGTTGACTGCAACCCTGCCTCTCCGGGACACCGCGCAGCAGGTACCTCACGAGACCACCGTTGTGGGCACCCCCAGCAACGGCCTCGGTAACCAAGGGACGGTGTCAGCGTGATCCGAGTCGTCGTGGTTGACGATCAGCCGCTGGTCCGAGCGGGCATCGTGATGCTGGTCAACGCGGAAGACGACATCGCAGTCGTCGCCGAAGCCTCCGATGGCAAGGATGCGTTGACACAGATCCGCGCGGTGCGACCAGACATCGTTCTCATGGACGTCCGGATGCCAGGCACCGATGGCGTCGCAGCGACTCGCGCCGTCGTCGATGAAGGTCTGACCGCGCAGAACGGCCAGCCCATCGGGGTCATCATCCTCACGACCTACCACATTGATGAGGCCGTGTACGCCGCGCTACGCGCTGGTGCCTCGGGCTTTCTGCTCAAGGACGCCGCGCCAGCCGAGATCGTCAACGCGATCCGCTCGGTCGTCGCCGGCGAAGCCTGGCTGGATCCCGCGGTGGCCCGCCGGCTCATCGACGAGTTCGCCGCCAGGCCCGAGCCGCATACCCCCACACCAGCGGAGATGGCCCAGCTGACGCCGCGCGAGCGGGAGGTGCTCTCGTTGATGGCGCGGGGGCTGTCCAACGCCGATGTCGCCGTAGAGCTGTTCATCAGCGAAGCCACTGTCAAGACACACCTCGCCCGGGTGATGATGAAGCTCGGCGTGCGGGAGAAGGCTCAAGCGGTGGCCGCCGCTTACCAAACCGGGCTGGTCCAACCGCCGAGCCGGTAACTCGTTCAGACCATCTCCACCGGGGATTCGACTTCCCACAGCCGCGCCGGTGGTATGAGGCCGGTGACGATGGCAGGGGTTCCCTTGGTCATCATTGTCCGGGCCCGGTCGGGGGCTTGCAGCAAGCTCTCCTGCTGCCGGTCCAGCACCCGCAGCGCCTGCTCGGTTTTTCTATCGATTTCGGCCATCAGGGTGCGATGTCGCTGGGTTCGGTCAACGTTGACACGGTAGATGCGGGGAACCTCGAACATAGCCTGGCGGCTTCCTCCATTCCAGCGGCCACCCTCAGCGATATCCTCGAACTCGCGGAGCAGTGCAACAACTTTCCGGTTCGCCTCATCGGTGATTTCCTTGAGTCCCCGGCTCAGTTCCTCGAAGCGCTCGCTCCGAGCCTGGTAACAGGCAAGCAGCTCGGCTTCAGTTTCGGCGATAAGCTCGACGCGACGCTGTTGCACCGCAGTTCGCAACGCCCTGAATCGCTTCCGGATCGCGACGCGAAGTTCACGGTCTGTCACATTTTCTCCGTCCGCTGCACACCGATGATCCGGACAAGCTCGCCAGACAAGGAAAATTGCCTAAGTCAGCTCTATTAGGGTGTCACTCGTAGCACGCCAACAGACGACCTCACGGTGACCTTACGGCCTCAAAAAATGGTCCACGCAGCAAACGTGAGATGAACTCGCCTGCATCCAACCTTATAGCGACCGGCGTCGTCACGAGCAGGGTGGCGGTCAGCCACGGCGGCAACTCGCTCCGAGCCGGCTCGGGGACGTCGAGTCTGGCAAGGCTGGTGATGTCGCGATCCGTAGCCTATCAACTACGTTAAGTAACAAAACTAGGAAACGTGTGGACGTTATTTATCTGACAACACAGGGCTGTCAATCGTCCGTGTGCGGTGTACGTTACTTTGTGTTTCGCTTCTGGGAGGATTCGGTGAGCTACAGCCTCGGGATCGACATCGGCACCACCTCCGTCGCGGCCGCGCTCGCGCGGGCGAGCACGACCCAGGTGGTCCCGTTGGGAAACCATTCGATAGTCGCGCCGGCCACGGTGTACCTCCGGAGTGACGGCACCATCGGCACCGGAGAAACCGTCGGCCTGCCCGCGGTGGGTGGCGCAGACCGGATCTGCCGTGACCTCATCAGCCGGCTGGGCGATCCGGCGCCGGTGCTGCTCGGTGGTCAGCACTACGAGCTCACCACTGTGCTCGGCGTCCTGCTGCACGACGTGGTACAGAAAGTCACGCAGGTCCAAGGCGAACCACCCGAGCACATCGTGCTGACCCACCCGGCCGGCTGGGGCCCGTTCCGATGCGCGCTGTTCGGGGAGGCCGCGCGGCAGGCAGCGCTGGCCAAGCCAAGCTTGGTGACCGAGCCCGAAGCCGCCGTCGCGCACTACACCGCGTCCCGAGCCTTGCACGACGGCGAGACGGTCGCGGTGTACGACTTGGGCGGCGGCACCTTCACTGTAACGGTCCTGCGCAAACGACCCGGCGGAATGCAGATCCTCGGCGAACCGGCAACTTTCCCGGTGCTGCTGCCCACCCATGCCCTCGACGTCCGCCTCGCCCTGCACATCCAAAACGGGCTGCGAGGCCCGATCGAGTCCACTGTTAGTGCGCTATCCCAAGCCCTGCGGGCGGCTCAGGTCAAGCCCGCAGACCTCAGCGCCGTGCTGCTGGTGGGCGGATCGCCGCACATCCCGTTGGTCGCCCGGATGATGTTGGATGAGCTGGGATACCCGGCTGTGGTGGACTCAGAGCCCCAGTACGTCGTGGCGCTCGGCGCCGCCAGGCTGGCCGCCCAGACCGTCCCTCGCCATCGACCCGCGCAGCACGGCCAACCTGCCGGCCCTGTCACCAGTGCCGTGCAGCAGCGAGCCGCACCGCAGCCCATACCGGCGCAGCGCACGTCACCACAGGAAGCGGCGCCCCTGGCCGGCACCACCACGCAGGGGAGTGACAGGGCAGACGAGGATGTGATGACCGTCCCCACCCTGGCGCCGGTGGCGAAACCGCCACCCCCGCCGTCCCCGCCACCCCCGCCGTCCCCGCCGGTCGACAACCCAACTTCGCATCGTCCGCGCGGGCGGGCTGCGGGTGGCGGGACCCCATCAGTCAGGCGAAGGCGCCAGCCACGGGTGCTCCTTGGCACCGGCGCGGCAGTGGCACTGACCGGGTTAATCGCCCTGGCGGTCCTCGGCGGCAGGTCCGCCACCCCAACCGCCACCCCAACCGCTACCCCAACCGCTACCCCGACCGCGGCCCCACCGGGCAGCGCCCAACCGTCCAAGACCGAACCAACCGCGGTAGCAAAGGTCGGCCCCCAGGTCGCGGTACCCGCCGTCAGCACCACCATCCAGGTGGCGCGGAGTCCCGCCTTCGTCGCAGTCTCCCCTGACGGCAGGCGCGCCTACACCGCCAACCGCGACGCTGGAGTCCTCACCGTGGTGGACACCGCGGTCAACAAGGTGATCGCGACCATCCCGATCGCGGCGGGCCCGCCCCAGTTTCTCACCTTCGCACCGGATGGCCGCACGCTGTACATCAGCCTGTTCAACGACCAGCAGACGATCCATGCGATCGGCGTGCTCGACACCCGCTCGAACACCGTGATCGACACGATCCCGCAGCAGGGCCGCCCGTACCTGCCCGCACTCACCCCCGACGGAACCCGACTCTATGTCCCCAATCACGACGTCGCGGCGGTATCCGTGATCGACACTGCCACCAACACGGTCATCGGAGAGATCGAGGTCCCACCGAACCCACATTGGGTCGATTTCTCCCTCGACGGCAGCCGCGCCTATACGGCCAATCACGAGTCCAATGTGGTCTCAGTGATCGACACCGCCACCCTCTCGGTGCTGAAGACCATCCCGGTCGGAACAAGCCCGCACAGCATCGCGGTCAACCCCCGCCGCCCGCTCGCCGCCGAGACGGACTTCGACTCGAACTCCGTCTCGGCGATTGACACGACGACCGAGCGGGTCGTCGCGACCATCCCGGTCGGGAACAACCCGCAGGACATCGCCTGGGCACCAGATGGACGGTTCGCCTACGTGGTCAACCAGGGCAGCAACACCGTCTCGGTGATCGACGCTGCCACCAACCGGGTCACCACGACCCTGCGGACCGGAACCGGCCCGACCAGCATCGCGGTGCTACCCGACGGCCGCCGCGCCTATGTGAGCGACCTCGACAGCGCAACGTTGACCGTCCTGGAACTCCCTGGCTGATCACCGCAAACCGGGAGACTCCAGCTCAGCCGGCTCCGCAGAACGTACTGGCGTATCAGGAGCATTACTAGTTGGCTCTGTTTACTGTGCAGAGGCAACGCCGCGCCAATGGCACCGCTTTGCACCGCAGCTGCTCCGAGGTTGGGCCTGACTCCTAGGAGGAACACCCATGACAACAGCAACGCCCGGCACCGCATTGACGGCGCTGTTCAAGGGCGGGCCGACTCTGATCGATCTGCTCGTCGACGTCACGCAGCTTCGGATCAGCGTGACCGGCCCTCGGATGCTCTTCGAGAATTTGGAGCTGGTGACCACCTTGTCCGCCTTCGATGGTTGCACCGTGGAGCGCCTGCGAGATCTCGCCGACTGCCTGGAAGGGACCATTCACTGCGGCCTGATCGGCATCCAGCGCACGGAAATCACGGTCCGGGCAGTTCGCTCTGGGGGAATCCTCCAGATCGACCTAGGGCCTCCGAACATGTACCAGAGCGAGCTGGTACTGCGGACCCGGACCGGTGAGACGTTCCGCGCATTGATTCAGCGGCTGCTGTCCAGCGATCCGGCCCAACCGTTTTTCGCCGGCCTGCATGCGGTTACCGCCACGGGCCACATCGAGCACGACCACAGCGAGCACGACCACAGCGAGCACCACCATTAAGGAGGGCAGGACGATGGACGTCCGTAAGAGCGCGATCGACCTCTCTTCCGCTGAGCGAGACCAGTTCCTTGAGGCGATCATCCGTCTCAAGCACCACATCGGGCCGAACGGGGTGAGTCGCTACGACCAGTTCGTGGCCCTTCACCGCGCCGTCATGGTGGTCCTGGCGCCGGGCCTACCGCCCGGGGAGACGGTCAACTTCGGCCACTGGAACATCGGTTTCTGCGCCTGGCACCGGAAGTACCTGCGGGAGCTGGAAAAGGCCCTCCAGGCCGAGGTCCCCAGCGTGACACTGCCCTACTGGGACTGGGCCGATCACGTGAACGCGATCAGCACCCTGTTCACCCCGGACTTTCTGGGGTCATTGCGGGTAGGGGCGCCTGGTCCGATGACCGACAGCGTGCTGCGAAACCCGGTACCCCCAGCGGAACGGCCAGCCTGGTGGCCAGCAGGAGCGCAGGGATACCCCATTCACCCACTCCTGGAGGAGGGCTTCGGCCCTGTGCTGGCGCGAGGCAGTGTCGGGGTGAGCTGGCCCCCGCCCGCCGCCAGCATCACGGCGCTCGAGCAGCTCGTCATCGTCCAGCCGGACGCGCACCCGTTCTGGTTCTTCTGGCTCGTCCTGGAGCAAGGCCACCCGCAAATCACCTCACGTACCCACAACACCGGGCACAACTTCATCGGCGGCCACATGTCAGGAGGTTTCTCCCCGAACGACCCGATCTTCTGGCTCCATCACGCCAATGTGGACCGGCTGTGGGCGAACTGGCAGGCCCGCCGGCTCGCTGACGTCCCCGGCTCCACACCTGTGGATCACTACCCGCCCGCCGACCAGGTGTCTCCTTTCGACGGCAACCCAGCCCCACCCGGTCACGGTGTGAAGGACCTGATGTGGCCGTGGGTAGGCGGCGCTGCCGGCTACGACGTTCTGCTCAGCCCGGCTGTCAAAGCGCTGCTCCCCGACTTCTCCGGCGCCCCGGCGGCAACCGTCAATGATGTGCTCGACACAACCACCATCGACGCCGAAGGTTACCGCTACGCCCCGCCATGATGCTCGTCAAAGGCACTGCTGAGGGGATATACCTGGCTTGCCGCGCAGTGTGTTTTTCTTATCCGGGCTCTGTCTTATCCGGGCTCTAGTCTTATCCGAGGTGGCAGCGAGCTTCGATCGAGGAGGTTGGCGTGCCCCAGGTGACGTATGGCGGGACAAACGGCGAGACGGTCCAGCTTGAGGTAGACCCGGACCTGCTCGCGGTCCGGACACGGAGCCGTCGCTCCCTGCGGGCTGGCCCCGTGCCCGGTCCCGAAACGGAACTCCTCGACGGGATGGACATCGTGTTCGCCGTTCCGGAGGCGGGCGTGGAGGTCTACCGGCGACGCGATACTGCGGCAGCCTCGGTTGCGGACGTGAAGGAGGCGCTCAGCAGCGCCCCGGACACCCGCTTCGCCGGCCGGGTGCTCGTCGATGAGCAAACTGGCGAACCAGTGCTCTACACCGAGAACATCTTCGTCAAGTTCCAGGACCACCTCAGCGCTGACGAGTGCCGCCAGGTGCTCCAGGACACCGGCCTGACGATCAAGGACGAGCCCGGCTACGCCACGAACGCCTATTTCGCCGCCGCGCCCGAGGGAACCGGGCAGGAGGTGTTCACCATCACCCAGCAGCTCCTGGACCGAACCGATGTCGAGTGCGCCCATCCTGAGCTGGTGCGCAAGCTGGGTCGCCGGGTGGTCGCGCCTGCGCAATGGCACCTGGCGAGCACCACCGTCAACGGAAACGTGATCAACGCGAGCGCGAACGTCGCCGCGGCGCACGCGGTGAGCCAGGGCGAGGGCATCACGATCGCCATCATCGACACCGGCATCGACATCGACCACGAGGAGTTCAGCAGCCCAGGCAAGATCGTGGCGCCGCACGACTTCACGGCAGGTGACGACGACCCACGCCCTCCGATCGGGGAGAACCACGGCACCGCGTGCGCGGGCGTCGCCTGCGCCGATGGTCACTTCGGCGCCTGCGGAGTCGCGCCGCGCACCGCGCTGATGCCGATCCGGATGACCTCGGCACTCGGGTCGCGCCAGGAGGCCGACGCCTTCTTCTGGGCGGCGAGCCACGGGGCGGATGTCATCTCGTGCAGCTGGGGTCCACCCGACGGCCGGTGGTTCGACCAGGGCGATCCCCGGCACAAGGCGCAAGCCAGCCTGCCAGACCAGACCCGGCTGGCCATCGAGCACGCCGTCACCCAGGGCCGGGGCGGCAAGGGCTGCCTGATCTTCTTCGCGGCCGGTAACGGCAACGAGAGCGTCGATCTCGACGGCTACGTCAGCAACCCGGCCGTGCTGGCCGTCGCCGCCTGCAACGACCGGAACACCCGCTCGGTCTACAGCGATTTCGGTGCTGCCGTCTTCTGCGCTTTCCCGAGCAACGACTTCGCCTCCCGCCCGGAAGGGCGACCCGAACCACTCACGCCCGGAATCTGGACGACAGACGTCTCCGGGCGCGGCGGGCATAGCCCCAACCCGGAGACCGGCGACCGCAAGGGTAACTACATGAACTCCTTCGGCGGCACGTCAAGCGCGTGCCCGGGAGCCGCCGGGGTAGCCGCGCTGGTGCTCTCGTGCAACCCCGAGCTGAGCCGTCAGGACGCGGTGGACATCCTGCGGCGCTCATGCGACCGCATCGACGAACAGGGCGGGCAATGGTCAGCGGAGGGACACAGCCCCCTGTATGGATACGGCAGGCTCAACGCCGAGGCCGCGGTGCGACTCGCCAGCTCGGGTGCTCAAAACGGCGGTGGGTCATCGTCGGGTTCGGGTTCGGGTGGTAGGTCTGGTTCGGTTTCAGGTCGGGGGTCTTCCCAGATGTGGTCGTCTTCCCAGTCGTCGTCGGGGGGAATCGTGAGTGGGTAGTGCGGCTGGTCGCGGGGGATGGGGTCGAGCAGCGGTTCGATGATCTTTGGTGGGCGGCGGTGATAGGTGTGGCCCAGTCGGCTGGTCCACTGGAATACCCCGGGTTGGGGTTGGTGCAGCGTCCAGCCGCCTTCGCCTTTCAACCGGTGATCATGTCGGCAGGCGGCGCCCAGGTTGGGCCCGGTCGTGGGGCCACCGTCGGTGTGGTCGCGGGTGTGGTCGGCGTCGGTGTGGTGGGCGGGGGCCCGGCAGCCGATCATGACGCAGAACCGGTCCCGGATTTCCAGGTAGCGGCGGAGCACCGCGCCGGGTGCCCGCCGGGCCGGGTCGTCGCGGTTCTGGCCGGGGTGGTCCTGGGTGAGCTGGCGAACCAGGTCGGCGACCACGCCGGCCCACTCGCCCACCGTCGTGGGATCGTCGGCCAGGGCGTGCAGGGTGGTAGCGGGGACCTGCAACTCCACGATGGCTCGGCAGCGGGCGACGCGGGCGGGGGTACCGGTGGGCCGGATGCGAGTGATCCCGCAATGGATCGCCTGCCCGTGCTCGTCAGTGATCACAAACCGCCACTGCGCGGCCCCGAAGGTGGTGGCCAGCTCCCGGGCCAGCTCCGCATGCACTGGTCCCCACCCGGCGAGTTCCGCCGGGTAGTGGTCATAGCCCAGCAGCGTGGACAGCCGCACCCGCAACTCCACCCCCGCCCACGCTAGTGAGGTGGCCGGGGCATCAGGCGTCGGGCAGCTTCGCTCGTCGGCCCCAGGACCGCTGCCGTCTGGTCCCCCGGTATCGGGTCCCTCACCGTCGGGTCCCTCAGGTTCGCTGCCCTCGGGTTCGCTGCCCTCAGGTTCGCCGTCGCCGTCTTTGTTGCCGTTGCTGCCCTGGTCATTGGCGTCGTCGCGGTTGGCGCCGGGTTCGTCGCGGTCGGTGTCAGGGTGGTCAGTGGCGGTGGTGAGGAGCAGCTCAATGGTGGTGGCGTCGTCGAGTCCGGTGTAGGTTCCGTCGGTCATACCGAGGAACAACTCTGCGCGAATATGGTCGATGGGTCTGTGATCACCGGCGCGTTTGGCGGCTTTGGCCAAGGCGTCGATGTGCCCGCTGGCCGCGGCGACCCGCTCCACCGGAAGGTTGTATCCGGCGAGGTTCGCGGATCCATCCGCATTTCGGTACCCCACGACTTTGCGCTCGGCGAGGGCTTGTTCGTAGCGGCGCCGGGCCCACTCAGGGTCGACGGAGATCGCGAGTTTCTTGATCTGGTCGATCAACTGTCCGGTGGTCAGCTTCGGTGCTTGGGGGAGCAGCGTCGCGCACACCGCGCGGGCCTGCTCTGGGGAGAGTTCGGTGGTCCAGTCCGAGAACACCCGGGCTCGCGGCTCGTCCAGCACCCCCGCCAGCATCGCCCCGTGGACCTGGGGTAGCCGGGACACCAGATCATGCGCCAGCCAGAACTGTGTTTCCGCGGCCCGGCGGGTCAGCACCAGCGCCGCGCGGACCTCATCAGCGGCGAACTGATCCGGTACCGACCGCCGCCGCAGCTCATCCCCGGCCGGACCCACCCCACACAACCCGACCTCCGCCATCACGGCCATGACCCGGGCACGTTCGTGATTGGCCTGCCGGTACTGCGCCCTGAGCACCTGCACACAATCAAAACCCGACAACCGGGAAGGCTCCAGCTCCGCCAGGATGCGCGCCAGCTCCGGACCGGGCGGAACCTCCGCCAAGCCCTGGGGAATCAACTGCCGAACACCCACGACACGCACGCTACAACCCGACACCGACAAAACCCGGAGAGTCACGACCGCGAGCGCTCAGCGAGGGATGAAGGGGCCGGCACTCAGCTCTGGACAGCCCAGTTCAGCTGACATCGAGGGTGATGACGACCTTGACGTCGTCGGGCTGGGGTTCGAAAGCATCACCGGCCCGCTCGAGTGGGACGCGCCGGCTGATCAGGCGATGTCAGGCTCGGTCGATCGGGTAGCTGAGGCGACGCCGTCATGGTGATAGGTCGCGCCGAGCGCGCGCACCAGGGCGGGCTTGCGACCCGGGCTCACCACGTCGAGCACATGCACGTCCAGGCTGCGCTGCACGGCGAGCAGCACAGCGAGTAGGCCGATCGGCCCCGCCCCGGTCACCGGGACACGTTGGGGGTCGAACCACGATCGCCGGCCGACCTGCTCGATCTGGTCCCACGCCTTGGCGACGACGCTGGTCGGTTCCATGAGCACGCCGACCTCAGCTAGGCGCGGGTCCAGGCGGACCGCATATCCCGCCTCGACACTCCACCGCTCGCTGGCATAGCCGTCGAGCTCCTTGATGCCGCGCTCGGTGTAGCGGCCGTTGCGGCACATGTCGAAATGGCCATGCGCGCACGCGCCACAGGGCACCGGGTCAGGCATGCGCACCACACCAGCCACCAGGTCCCCGGTGGCGAAGCCGGAGCCAGCGGGTGCCGCGCGCACCCGGCCCAGCGACTCGTGACCCAGAATGAGCCGGTCGTGACCCGGCGGTGCCCAGCCGTACTCCCCCGCCGCGATTTCCCGGTCCGTACCGCACAACCCCCACCGCGAGAGCGTCGACGAGCAGGTTGTGCTCACCGGGCTCAGGTTCGGGAACGTCGGTGACCTCCGGGGCGCCGGGCTGGCCCGGTAGAATGGCCAGCGCTCTCATGCCGGACTCCTCCGCGAGCCATCCTGGCACAGCTCTAGCTGATCATGGCACGCTTGATCTCATCGGCGGCGCGGGACCCTTGGGAGACCCGGACGAGCGCCGAGGACAGCCGCGCCAGCTCGCGCGGCGAGTTGACAAGCCCAGACAGCTCGCGCGCGTTCGACGGCAGGCCGACCTTCTCGGCTCCGCGTATCACCCGCTCGTCCACGTAGGACGCGACCTGGGGCCACACCGCCTGCACCTCACGGAGGAAGATGTGCCCGCCCACCGGTCCGATGCCCTTGAACTCGGTGAGCAATTCATGGATTCGTTTCAGATCCCCGCCTGCCTCGTCACGAAGCGTGCGCAGGTCACCACCCCAGCGCTCCAGCACCTGCACGGCGGCGTCGCACAGCATGGTCGATGTCCGCTCGTCGTAGCGGCGGTAATGACCACGGCCCAGCGCGTCCACCCGGTCCTGCCAGCTCGCCTCCCGCATCCGCTGCGGGGTCCGGTACCCGGCAGCGAACAGCTGCTTCGCCGCCGCCACCGCGACGTCCCCGGAGATCCGCACGCTCAGCAGGGTGGTAAGCACCAGCAACTGGTAGAGCGGTGCGGGCCGATCGGCGAGCCGGATACCGGCCTGCTCCGCATATGTCCGACCGAAGCGGTCCAGCAGCACCTTGACCAACGACTTATGAGAGGAAGCCATCGGTATAGCTACCCAGCAGCCCACCGGTCCAACCATCCATTCAGGACGGCCAGACTGGTTCACCCCCTTCTCGGATGCTCGACCGGCAATCACGCGCAGTCGCTGGCCTATGCCGCGGCCCTGTTCGGCGCGCCGTGCACCATCGTCATGCCCACCAGCCCGAATCCCCTGAAAGCCAGCGCTGTGCGCGCCCTGGGTGCCGAACTGATCGAGTTCGGCGACGACTTCGAGGATGCCCGGTCGCACGCCGAGCAGCTGTCCCGGCACCGGGGCATGCGGCTGGTCAGCACCGCCAATGAGCCCGAGATCGTGGCCGGCGTAGCCACGGCTTACCTCGAGATCTTCGAGCGGGAGCCGGATCTCGATGCGGTCATCGTGCCGGTCGGTAGTGGCAGTGGAGCGGCCGCGGCGTGCCTGGTCGCTGCCGCAGTAGCGCCGCGCTGCCGGATCGTCGCGGTCCAGTCCGCCGCCTCACCCGCGGCGCATGACTCGTGGCGCGCTGGCCAGCTGGTCGACCGGCCCAACCGCACCACAGTCGAGGGCCTCGCTACCGGCTCAGGCTTCGAGCTCCCTCAGCAGATCATGCGTACCCATCTCGCCGACTTCCTGCTGGTCGAGGACCACGCCATCGGCGACGCGCAGTGGATGATGCTGCGCGACATGCACACTCTGGCCGAGGGCGCCGGTGCCGCCGCGCTCGCCGGCCTGCTCGCGCATCGGGATCGTTTCGCCGGCCAGAAGGTCGCGGCGATCTGCACCGGCGGCAACGCCAGCGAAGCCCAGATCCGCGCCAGCATCATGGCTTGTCCAGATTCCCAAGCCGAGAATGCATCGACCTCATAGGCCACCTGGATGACTTGCAGCCGCTGGTCGACATGGTCGGCGACGCGCGAATAGTCGGGCTTGGTGAGAGCCCATGAGTTCTACCTGGTCCGGCACCGCGTCTTTCGGTGGCTTGATGTCAAACGGTGAAAGCACCACCGGCTTGACCTGGGGTGAGGGCTCGTAAGCTGGCCCGCGCATCGGGCAGCCCCTGGCCTGCCCG
>JBOHFW010000163.1:0-12685 GCA_050699835.1 Pseudonocardiaceae bacterium
GGTCACCTCCGCGAAGTGGCAGTTCTCCGGGGCCGAGGCGATCTTGGCCGAATCCGGGGCAGCACGTCCCGGCCCGCGCCGGCCCCTCGAGTACGCCACGTTGTCGACGGCACCGGCGTTCGGCTCGGTCCAGATCGAGGGCACGGTCCGGGGCGGTTCGATTAGCCGTCGCGCTCTGACCCTCTGATCTCCGTGAGCAGCGTGGTGATCTGCGCCATACCGGTGGCCATCGTGGCGAAACCGGTTCGCATCTCTTGCTCCAGTTCGTCGATTCTCCGCCCATGGGAGGCGAAGTCCTCACGCGTCTCCCGGCCCTGTTCTAGCTGGGTCTCCCGCAAAGCGTTGAGGACCTGGGTGTGAGCGCGCAGCTCAGTACGAACTTCCGAGACGTCACGGTCGGCGCCAGCCGCCAGCACGCGGGCGGCCGCAGCGTCGGCGCGGGCGGCAGTGGCGTCGGAGCTGGTGAGGGTGATCTGCTCACGAAGCCGGGTAACCTCCTGCTCAAGGCTGGTAACCCGCGCTTCCACATCGTCATCCGGCACGGCGAGAGCCTAGCGTCCTCGCACGCGGGGGAGCGACCCCGAGCGGATCGCCTTCACCGTCCCCCGAAGGCGATCCGCGTGTGGGACTTTAGGTCGCGGGTTCGAAGCGGATGGTCGACTCGGGTTCCAGGGCGAGGTCCAGGCCGGTGCGTGGGGTGTCGGTGGTGATCAGCACGTTGTAGTGGTTGGGAAAGTGGCAGGCGTCGAAGCCCAGGACGGTGCCGATCCGTGCTCCGTTGACCCAGAGCTCGTCGCCTCGGTCGATGACGCCGGCGTGTGCGATTTCCGCGAACCCCAGGAAGCCGACCCGGTCGATGCGCGTGCCGGGCGCGGTCTGGGTGTGGTCGGTCGTCACCAGCTCGTGCACCTCTCCCTGGCGCACGCAGCGGCTGGCATAGGGCTCGAGCTCCATACCCCGGTCGTGCCTGCGGTGCAGCAGCACCTTCACCAGCGTGCCGGTGACCGGCCGCTTCGCCCCGTTTTCCCGCATCAGATTCCCTCCCCAGTGCTCGGTAGCGCGTAGCGCTCTCGTTCGGTGCGGTAGGTGGCGTCGACCAGGGCCAGCGCGGCGAGGCCGCCGTCCACCCGGTGTTCGCCCGGTGCCAGCGTCCGCTCGAAGTCCCGCAGGATGCCCAGGTATTCATGCCACAGTGAGTCCTTGAACCCGGGTGAGATGGTGAATCCGGGATAGCCGCGGAGCATGTCGGCGTGGTGCGTGCTGCCATCGGCGAGGATGATCTCCACGTCCTTGCGTTCACCTGGGTAGGACCAGTCGAGTTCCACCCGCGCCGTCGCGCCTGAGGCCGCGCGGAGCACCACTCTGGCCTGCCGGTCGATCCCCCGCGCGTCCCGGCCGATGTCGGCGTCGGTCACGGCCAGCTCGCCGAGAAAGAGCCTGGCCAGGTCGTAGGCGTTCGGGCCGTTGTCGGCGACACAGCCACCGCCACAGCGCGCCGGGTCGAGGTACCAGCGGTCCCGACCGATGTGCTCCTCGATGCGTTCCAGGTAGCGCACGGTCAGCGACTCGACCGGCGGCTGGCGCCGCAGCCGCCTGGCCAGCGTCTGGACGGTCCAGTTGTACCGGCGATGGAAGGCGGTGAACAGGCACACCCCGGCCGTGCGAGCGCAGTCCAGGAGCGCCTCGCCCTCGGTGAGCTGCGTCGCGAGCGGCTTCTCCAGGCAGACTGGCAGCCCCGCCGCCAGGACGTCCCGGCCCACGGTGGCGTGCGCATCGTTGGGGACGGTGATCACGACCGCGTCGAGGTCCGTGCGCCGGAGCAGCTCGTGGTGGTCGCGGTGGCAGGGTAGCCGCTCGCGGAACGGTCGCAGCGCCGCATCGTCGGTGTCGCAGACGGCCACCAGCCGCAGCGACGGGATGCGATCGAGCGCGGCGAGATAGAAGCGGGCGATGACGCCCAGTCCGATGACGCCGATGCGCAGCTGCTGCATCAGCGCCCGCCGATCGGAGCGGGGATTCGCAGCTCCAGTGTGCCGGCGAGCTCGCGCAGCTCCCGGTAGAGCGGTTCGGCCAGCGGTACGCCGGCGCGGTGGTTGGCTTGCGCCCGCTCCGCCTCGGGCCAGCCGGGATAGCGCACGGGTACGTCCTCGCACGCGGGCGGGCAGGCGAGCAGCGCGCCGAACAGCTCCTGCGCGTCGCGGCGGACCTCGCCGCCCGGGCGCAGCGCACCCGGCGCGATCGCGGCGACGAGAAAGCCGATGTCGTCATCGCGACCGGATGGTCCGCCGTTGCCCGCCAGCGCCTCCACATCCGGGCCGAGTCCGGCGCCGGGCACCAGCGCGGCGAGCACCTCGACCATCAGGCCCAGTCCGAATCCCTTGTACTTGCCGGTGCCGCAGCCGCCCAGCCACTGCAGATGCGCCTCGCCGCGGTCGAAGGCCGCCGGATCGGTGACTGGGTTGCCCGCCTCGTCTGCCAGCCATCCTTCTGGCACCGCCAGTCCGGCTCGGGCGGCCGCCCGGATCCGGCCGGTAGGCACCGCCGTCGTGCTCATGTCGAGGACGAAGGGGTGGTGGTTCCCGGCCGGTGCGGCGATGCTGAGCGGGTTGGTGCCGAGCATGGCGACCCGTCCGCCCGGTGGCCGGGCGATGCGCTGCCGGCCACAGTTGGCGGCCACGATCCCGATCATGTCGCGCCGGACGGCTCGGACGGCGTGGTGGCCGGCGCAGCCGAAGTGGGTGGCATCGCGCACCGAGACCATGCCGATGCCGTACCCGGCGGCGCGCTCCACCGCCATGTCCATGGCCTCGCTCGCGGCCCACAGGCCCAGCGCGCGGTGTGCGTCGACCAGCGCGGCGGCGCCGCGATCGGCGATGACCTCTAGCTTGGCCTGCGGTTCTACCCGCGCCTCGGTGAACAGTGGCAAGTAGAGCCGGGTGAGGTTGACCAGGCCATGCGAGTGCAGGCCGGTGAGATCGCCATAGCACAACGCCTCGGCCGCCGCGGCGGCCCGGTCGCAGGGCAGCTCGTGTGCGATGAATACCTGCGCGACGAAGGTGCACAGCTCCTCGTAGGGCACCCGGACGGAGGCGATCACGGTCATGGCGGGGATCCCTG
This sequence comes from Pseudonocardiaceae bacterium, assembly GCA_050699835.1. GTDB lineage: Bacteria > Actinomycetota > Actinomycetes > Mycobacteriales > Pseudonocardiaceae. Next base: position 3,118 of record JBOHFW010000163.1, read on the forward strand.
GCCGCGGGCGAAGCTGACGAGTATCCGCGCGACATCGGCGGCGAAGAGCTCCAGCTCGGCAAGGCGGGCGAACTCGCCGCGGGCGTGCGCGTGGTTGGCGGCGAGGTCACCGGGGCCCAGAACGGCGGTAAACGCATCGGGCACGCCGTTCATCCAGATGGCGTCGCAGGTGAAGGCCGGCTCGTCGGCCGGCCAGCGCGCGAGCCCGGCACCGGCCAGCAGCGCCTCGCACCAGGGGTCGGTGTTGGCCAGGGTGGGCAGGCCCCGCTTCAGCCACTCCAGCTGGGTCACCGAGGTGGCCTGGGCCGCGGTGAGCGCGAACTCGGGCGTCGAGGCGAAGCGCCGGGCGAATTCGGCCAGGCCCTCGCGCAGCGCCACCTCGAACGCGGCCTCCAGGCGCCGCCCGGCTTCCGGCGCGGCGTAGGACATGTTCACCAGCAGCTCACCGGTCCCGTACACCCGGTTGTGCAGCCGACCGGTGTGCAGGCCCGCGACGCAGACTTGCCCGTCGGCGGCGTGCAGGGCCATGGTCAGGCCCAGGTGCTGCGCGAGGAAGCCGAGCAGCACGGTGGCGTTGTGGCCCTGGGCGGGCCGGTCGTCGATAGCGTCGGTGCCATCCACCGACACGCGTGCCGTGGCCGCAGCCGTGGCTCTCGGGAGGTAACGCCGGCGAGTGGGCTCGCAGAACAGGTTGAGGCGGCCGACGAACCCCGCCTCGACGAGCGGCCGGGTACCGATCGTGCCCATGGCGCCGCCCTCTTCGCCGGATACCGCCTGGATGAGCACGCCCACACCGGTCCCGATCGCCGGCTCGGCGGCGAGCGCGGCACGGATGCCGGCGAGCAGCGCGACAGCAGGTCCTTTCGCGTCGATCGCGCCGCGTCCGTGGAAGCGGGCGCCATCGAAACCGGCCTGCTCCAGGCCCGAGACGGTGTCCAGATGGACGTTGAACATCACTGTCGCCGCACGGGGCAGCGGTGGCCCCAACCGCAGGACGAGGCTCGGCTGATCGTCCAGGAAGCTGGGGATCCTGGCGGCCGCCCGGCTCACAGCCAGCGGCACGTCACGCCGCCGCAGCGCTACCCGCTTCACTGCGGCGTGGTGGACCGGGACGAAGCCCAGCTTGGCAGCGGCGCCGGCGTAGGCCCGTTGCGCTTCCCACAGCTGGGGCGGTGGGCCGTCCGGCCCGGTCTCCAGCGGTCCCGCGGTAGGCATCCGGAGCAGGCGCAGCAACAGGTCACGCTCGGTCTTGAGCAGCTCGGCTTGCATCGGGAGGTTCGCGGAGTCCTGGCTGATGCGGTTAGGCATGGCGCAGCCCGCCCGGGACTGCCGTCCACGCCGGGTAGGCCGGCAGCACATGGTCGCGTACCAGCTGCTCCAGCGCGAGCCCGCTGGCGATAAAACCGTCCCGGCGGCCCTGTCCGGCTGCATCGCCGTGGCGCTGCGCCGGCCCAGACTCGTGCGGTCGCAGGGTCAGGTGCGGCTCAATGGACCACACGCCGGTATACCCGCTGCGCAGCAGCAGCCGCAGGCAGTCGGCCACCTGGGCCTGCCCGGCGCCCGGCAGTGTGTAGACGGGATGGGCCGCGCTGCCTTCGGCGTCCTTGATGTGCACGTGCGCCACGTGGATAAGGACGTCGGCCAGCATGGGGTACGCCTGATAGCCGTAGGCAATTCCGTTGCCGGTGTCGAACAGCAGGCGCAAGGCCGGGCTGCCCACCTTCGCCAGCAGCTCCAGCATGCGTTCGGCGCTCGTCCCGGCCCAGCCGGTGCAGTTCTCGTGGAGCAGGACGAGCTCGGCGCGTTCGGCCCGGCTGGCCAGCTCGCGCATCCGGTCCAGCACTCGCCGTCCCCATTCGCGCTCGTCGAGCCCGGCGTTGAGGTAGGACATGACCCGGATGTAGCGCGTGCCGAGAGCGGCGCACCGGTGGGTGAGGATGGCGAGCTCGTCCAGGTCCTCATCGAAGGCTCCGGTGATCGGCCGCGACCAGTTGCCGATTCGCGAGGCGATCCCGGCGACGGTCAGTCCCTGGGCGGCCAAGGCGTCGACGAGCCTGCGGAAAGCCCGGTTGTCGAGGTCCGCGACCGCGGTACCGTCGACGGTGCGCAGTTCGATCCAGCTCCAGCCCAGCCGGGCGAGCGCGTCCACTTGGGCCCGCAGGCTGACGCCGGCCTCGTCCCCGATCCCGGCGTAGGCGATCTGGTTAGTGGGCACGTCCCCCCCATCCGTTCCCGTCGTACTGGGCGGGGAGCAAGCCAGTCCCGATCTGATTGCTGGTGATGCAGAGGCGTTTCGCCTCGCTGAGTAGCCGGACCACCTCGGCGTTCAGCGTGAGATCGTCGCTGATTCGTCCGGGCTCGGCAAAGTGCTCGTAGGCCTGCAGCATGAAGATAGTCAGCGCGTCATCGTGGAATACCGAACGCGTCTCGCGCCCCCGGACAGTGGTCATCAACTGTGCGGTGTGGTCGGCTTCGCTATTCGAGTAGTGGCCGATCAGCGTACCTTGTTCCAGCTTGAGGGTGATCCGGCGCTCGCGCGTTGGTGACGTCAGGTCGGAGAGGATTTCCGTGGATACCCCACTTTCGTGATCGAGGGAGAGCCACGCGCCGCCCAACCGGGGAAACACCACATCCTCGAACCTCATATCGGTCAACTGGGCGTGGCAAACGGTGGCGTTACCGGCGATCGCGAGGGCAACGCCGACCGAGTGTGGCATCTCGATATCGAACGCGGTGGGGTGCCCGCAGCCCATCAGCGACCGGGTGAAGCGGGGTTTTCGTTGGACCACGAACACCGAGTGGAGTGCGCCCAGCTCGCCGCTGCACAAGGTCTGCCGGATCCGGTGGGTGAGCGCACTGGCCAGCCACGGCGCCACCACCACCAGGTCGAGGTTCCACCGCTGGCGTACCCGAGTGATCTCGATGAGCTCCTGGGTGTCAACGGCGAGCGGCTTTTCCACGACGACCTTCTGGAAACCGCGCGAGGCGAGTTGTTCCAGCAGCTCGACCCGGGTGGCCGGGGGGCTGCACAGGTGTACGACCGTGTGCTCGGGGTTGGCTAGGTCGCCGGCCTGCGCCAACGATCGGACGAGCGTCACGCCAGGAGGCTCGGGCTGGGTACCCCACGGGTCGTACGCGATGATCGGCCGGTTGTCGAACAGGTGTGTGGACGCCTGCATCGCCCGCGCTCGGGATAGCACCGGCAGGTGAAGTCCCCGTCCCGAGCGGCCTAGGCCGACGATAAGCGTTTGAAACACGGCAGCCCTCTATCGCGTTACATTTGGCGAACGCATTTAATCCTGACTCAAGATCTCAGGTTTCCCCTGGTGTCCGAATACTACCGTTATCTTTCCTGGCAGCCATCACCCTTATTTCACTAGTTTTGACCGGCTTGCCTTGGGCCAATTTAGTACTTTGAGTACTGGGTCGAAAATTCCGAGGAAAAAGCTTGACAAATTCTACAGACCTCGACACGATTATTGCTTATCAGAGGAGGGGGAATGAAGGGTCTTTCCGCGAGCCCCGCCACGCATTGTTCGGTGCCGTTCTTCACGCAGGCGCAGACGTTCGAGACGCTGTGGCCGCTCATCCACGCGCACCTGAACGATGTCATGGACCGCGGCAAGTACTCGCATGGGCGCAAGGTGGCCGAGTTCGAGGCCGCGCTTGCCGAGTGGACCGGCGCCCGGCACGTGGTGGCGCTCAACTCCGGTACCGACGCACTGGTCCTGCTGCTGCGGGCCTGCGGTCTGGAGCCCGGGGACCAGGTGATCGTGCCGGCTTTCAGCTTCATTGCGACGGCGTCCTCGGTCGTGCTGGCCCGCGGGGAACCGGTCTTCGCCGATATCGACCCGCTCAGCTACGCGATCGATCCGGCCTCGCTGGCCCAGGCCGTGACCCCGCGCACCCACATGGTTATGCCCGTCCACCTGTTCTGCCAGATGGCCGACATGCACGGCGTGCTGGCGGTGGCGGCGCGGCGTGGGCTGACCGTGGTGGAGGACAGCGCTGAGGCGCTTGGCATGCGCTGGGGCGGGACCCATGCCGGGTTGCTCGGCACCGGTGGGGTGCTGTCGTTTTTTCCCAGCAAGACGCTCGGCGCGATCGGTGACGCGGGGGCGATCCTCACCGACGATCCGCAGGTGGCCCGGACGGCGGCGGCGCTGCGTCACCATGGCCGGTTCGGCCAGACGCTGGACAATTTCGCCCTGATCTCCACTGCCACCACCGTGTCCGGTGTCAACAGCAAGATGGACGACATTCAGGCGGCGGTGCTCACGGCCAAACTCACCCGCGTCGGCGAGGACATCGCCCGCCGGGGTCAGCTGGCCGCCGCCTACACCGAGCGGCTGCAGGGGGTCCCCGGCGTTGTGCGGCTGCCCACGATCGCGCAGCGCAGCGCGGCGACGAACCCCGTCTTCTACGTCTACCTGATCGAGGTCGAGCATCGGGACGAGCTGGCCGTCTACCTGGCGGACCAGGGCGTGGAAACCGAGACCTACTACCCGATCCCGCTGCACCTGCAGCCGTGTTTCGCCGACCTCGGCTACTCCCGGGGAGATTTCCCCCACGCGGAGGCGGCCTGCGAGGCGGCGATTGCCCTTCCGCTGTATCCCGACCTGTCCCTGCGCGAGGTCGACCGGGTGTGTGAGGCCCTGCGCAGCTTCTACCGCAGGGGGCAGTGGCGATGATCCCGTTTTTTCCGCCCGACCTTTTCGACGAGGACCGGGACGCGCTGCGCGACATCGTGCGCGACATCGGCACCAGGCCGGGGCAGCGGTTCATCCTCGGTGAGTACACGGCCCGGTTCGAGGAGGCGCTGCGCGCTGAGCTGGGCGCGGCGGATGTCGTCGCGTGCGGCAGCGGCACGAGCGCGCTCACGATGGTCCTGCACGCGATGGGCGTCGGAGCTGGGGACGAGGTCGTGGTGCCGGCTTTCGGCTGTGCCCCGCTGGCGAGCACGGTGTGCAACCTCGGGGCGAGGCCGGTGTTCGCCGACATCGACCCATGGACCATGGTCGCGGACCCGGACGAGGTGGAGCGCCTGATCACCGAGCGGACCCGGGCGCTCGTGCCGGCGCACATGTTCTCGGTGATGGCCGACATGCCCCGGATGCGCGAGATCGCCGAGCGCCACCAGGTGCGCCTGGTGGAGGACTCGGCGGTCGCCCAGGGCGCGGTGCTCGACGGCCGGCCCGCCGGATTGTGGGGCGAGGCCGGCGTCTTCTCCTTCGTCCAGGTCAAGACCTTCGGCACGGCTGGTGAGGGCGGGGCCGTGGTGACCGACGACCCCGAGCTCGGCCGCATCGTCAGGATGCTGCGCAACCACGGCCAGGACGGCAAGCAGCGCTTCCTCCATCACCGCGTCGGTTACAACAGCCGCTTCGATGAGATCCTCGCGGCCTTCCAGCTCCACCGGCTGCCGGGCCTGGCCGCCCGCCTGGAGCGCCGCGCCCGGATCGCCGAGTACTACACCGAGCGGTTCGCGCCGTTGCGGGACTACGGTGTGCTCGCGCCGCCTCCGGGACGTAACGGCCGCTGCTACTACGTCTATTCGCTGCTCACCGAGCGGCGCGACGAGCTGGCGGTGCGCCTGGCCGCCTGGGGAGTCGCCAGCCATGTGTACTACCCCTCGCCGCTGCCGCATCAGCCCGCGTTCGCCGGGTTCGCACCTGTTGGTCAGCAATGGCCCCATGCCGAGCAGGCCAGCGCCCGCACGCTGGCCATCCCGATCTACCCGCACCTCACTGACGCGCAGGTCGAGCACATCGCCAGCGCCGTCCGTGACGCGGCGCTCCAACAGGCCTGCCAGGAGGGAGAAGAACGCCGATGACGAGCAAAGTGCAGCGCTACGGCGCCGTTGCGGTGCCACGCGCCAAGGCGCGCGCCTACGCGCGGCTGGCCAAACTCGACATTTTCGACTACTACCTGGGCCTGCTGATCGTCTGGTCCTTGCTGCCAGCCGCTGACCGTCTCGACGTCCGGAGCCTCCTCACGCTGGCGATCTTCCTGGTCGCTGAGCTGTGCGTGGTGGCCGCCACGGTCGCCTTCGACGACGTCACCGGATACCGGGACGGCAGCGACGCAGCCAACTACGGGCCGGATGCCCCCGCCCGCAAGCTGCGCCGCAAGCCCCTGCTGACCGGGGCGCTGAGCCCAGCCGAAGCGGTGCGCTTCGGCTGGATCGCGGTGGTTGCCGCAGTGCTGGTGTCGGCTGCGGCGGTGCTGATGGCGCCCTCTCACCCCACCTGGGCGATCGTGGTGACGGCGCTGTCCGGGGCGGCGTTCATCCAGTATTCGTGGGGAGCCAAGCTCAGCTACCACGGCTGGGCAGAGGTGGTGCTCGCCGGTGTCGCGGTCGGCTGGTTGCTCGCGCCCTACGGCCTGCTCACCGGCATGGTCGGCGGGTTCGTCGTGGTCCAGGCGCTGGTGTTCGGCCTGGGGCCGCTGCTGTTCGGGGTGTACTCGAACACCAACGACCGGGCCGGTGACGCGAAGGTGGGCCGGCGTACCGCCGCGACGGTCCTCTCGCCCCGCGGCAACGCGGTTTTCATCGCCGCGGTGTCCCTGGCCGAGACCGTGATCATCGTCGGCTCGGCGGTGATCGGCGTGGCGCCGTGGTGGTTCCCGCTGGCCATGCTGCCGACCATCGCGCTGCGTGCTAGCCAGTACTACACCGGGTTCCGCCGGGGGGACATCCTGCGAGCTCGCTGGCTCGGGATCCGGACGCATCGGGTGACTGTCGGGTTGCTCGTCGCGGTGAACCTCGTGGTGGGACTGGGGGTGTCATGACGACCGATCTCGACGTCGCCGTGGTGGGGGGCGGGATCGCTGGTCTGTCCGTGGCCTACGCGCTGCGCCAAGCCGGCCGATCGGTCCAGGTCTTCGAGGCGGCCGACGCTGTCGGGGGGCGTATGCGCACGCTGCGCTACAACGGATATCTCATTGACACCGGCGCTGAGATGATCGCAACCCACGGGTACCCGGCCACTTGGCGGCTCATCCGCGAGTTGGGCATGTCCGCTGCGGACCTGCCCCGCGTGGCGGACCCGGCCGCGATGTGGCGAGACGATCGCGCGCATCCCCACGTGGGCCGCCCGCTCGGGCTGCTCACCGGGGCGGGTCTGTCCCTTTGTGGCCGACTGGACCTGTTGCGCTGCAATGCCTTTATCGGGCTCCGGTCTCGCGGGTTCGATCCCGACCATCCCGAGCGCACCCCACTGGGGGAGATGAGCATCGCCGCGTTTGCCGGCCGCTACCGTCGCGAGCTGACCGACTACCTGTTCCAGCCGCTGGTCGGTACGTTCTTCGGCTGGCAGCCCGACCGGTCGGTGGCGGCGGCGATGGTCAGCCTGTTGCTGGCCACCCGGAACACGGCGAACTGGCGGACGTATCGCGAGGGCATGGACACCCTGGCCCGCCGGCTGGCCGACCGCGTGGACGTGACGACCAGCGCTGCGGTGCAGGAGGTCGTTTGCGCGCCCGACCTGGCCCGCATTGTCGTCGGCGGCGCCAACCTGACCGCACGCTCGGTGGTGCTGTGTGTGCCGGCCCCGGTCGCGCTGGAGCTGTACCGGAACGTTCCGCAGGACGAGCGGGGCTTCCTGGAAGCCAGCACCTACACGTCCATGCTCAGACTGAGCTGTGTGCTCGACCGGCCGCTCAAGCCCCGCGGCGGCCGGTCCTCCCACGTCGTGCTCATCCCAGGGGTGGAGAACTCGCTGCTGGGTGCGATCACCATCGATCACAACAAGGCGCCTGGCCGCGCGCCCACCGGCCGCGGCCTGGTGTCCCTGCTCACCTGCCCCCGGGCTACCCGTGAGCTGATCGACGCCACGGACACCGAGGTGGTGGACCGTCTCGCTGAGCAGGGCGAGCGCTACTTGCCGGGGCTGAATCGGGCCACTCGGGCCCACTTCGTGCACCGCTTCCGCCACGGGTTGCCGGAAGCCACCCCCGCTGCCCTGCGCCAGCGCTCGGGTTTTCTTCGCCGCCCCCTGCGCCCCGTCGACTACGCCGGCGACTGGCTGCTGGTCCGTCCCAGCAGCGAAGGAGCCGTCCGCTCGGCCGATCTGGCTGCCTGGCGGATCCTGGCCCACAACGATCACGCCGCGCGATTCGCTACAGGAGCATGTCATGAACGAGCAGAGAAGTTTTGACGTCGCGGTGATCGGGGGAGGAATCGGGGGCACGATCCTCGCCACCATCCTGGCGAAAAACGGCGTTCGGGTGGTCTGCCTCGAGGGCGGATCGCATCCCCGCTTCGCCATCGGTGAGGCGACCGTTCCCGATTCGACCCTGGGCATGCGCGTGCTGGCCGCCCGGTACGGCGTGCCCGAGCTGCGAAACCTGAGCAATTACCGCAGCATGCGGGAGAACGTCGCCGCCACCAGCGGGGTGAAGCGAAGCTTCAGTTTCGTGTACCACCGGGAGGGCCAATCCAATCATCCGCAAGAGTGCACCCAGTTTCCCGCCTTTGCGCCCCCCATTGGTCCCGATATGCACTACTTCCGCCAGGATGTGGACGCATACCTGTTCTCGCTCGCCGTTTCCTACGGCGCGGTCTGCCACACCGAGACGCGGATTACCGACGTGGAATTCGAGCATGACGGTGTCCGGCTCACGGCGGCGGGCAAGGGTCAGCAGACCAGGTCGTTCCGCGCGCACTACGTGGTCGACGCCGGTGGGCCGGGTGCGCTCATTCCCCAGATATTGGGCTTGCGCGAGGAGCCGTGCCCGTACGAGACGCGCTCGCGCGCGATCTTCACCCACATGGTGGGGGTGCCGCCCTATGAGCAGATGGGGCCCGAGTACCGAGCCCACGGGATGGCCACCCCAGTTGCTCAGGGGACGCTGCACCACATCTTCAAGGGTGGGTGGATGTGGATTATTCCGTTCGGCAACCATCCGCTGTCGACCAATCGGCTCTGTAGCGTCGGACTCGTCCTCGAGTTGGCGGAGTTCCCCGAACAGGAGCTTGCGCCGGAAGAAGAGTTCTGGAGCATCGTCAGGCGCTTTCCCGGTGTCTTCAGGCAGCTTCAGGAGACCACCCCGGTACGGAACTGGGTGCGCACGAGCCGCCTCCAGTTCTCCTCGAGGCACGTGGTCGGTGACCGCTTCTGCTTGCTGCCGCACGCGTCTGACTTCGTGGATCCGCTCTTCTCCAGCGGCCTGACAAATACTGTCATGGCCGTGAACGCGCTGGCTCACCGGCTTATCAAGGCGACCCGGCAGAAGGATTTCTCGACCTCGAATTTCGAGTATGTCGGCACCTGGGTGAAACGCGTCTTCGCGTATTACGACCAGCTTGTGACGTGCTCCTACATCGCGTTTCGTGATTTCGAGCTCTGGAACGCATGGCACCGGGTGTGGATGGTCGGGACGTTGTATAGCGGCAACCCCGTGCTCCAGGCGCTCGTGCGGTTCGAAGCGCATGGGGATCCGGCAGTCTTCGAGCAGTTGGAGCGTCCTCCCTACCGCGGGCTGCAGGCGATCGACTATCCGGAGTACTGGAAGCTGTTTACCAGCGCGGTGTCCGAGATGAAGGTGGTGCGCGATCAGTTGATCT
>JBOHFW010000164.1:0-18576 GCA_050699835.1 Pseudonocardiaceae bacterium
GGCCAGCTGTGCGTGGCCCTGGTGTTCGCCGAGCTGGCCGCTGGCCGGGTGCATCTACCAATGGTCGCGCCGGCTGGCCGGTGAGACCCTCGGCTGGTTCGCCGGCTGGGCGATGATGATCGGCTACATCGTCAGCGTGGCGGCGATCGGCATCGCGCTGCAGGCCGTGCTGCCCGCGGTGTGGTCCGGGTTCCAGATCATCGGTACTGACTCCTCGATCACCTCGGCGTCGGGCGCCGCCAACGGGATCCTGCTGGGTTCGGTGCTCATCGCGATCGCCACGGTGATCAGCGCGATCGGGGTACGTTTCATGGCGTTGATCAATGGGATCGGGGTGACGTGCGAGATCATCGGTGTGGTGCTGCTGCTGGTGCTGCTGTTCGGTCACGCCGAACGAGGACCCGGGGTGGTCACGCAGCCGCTCAACGCGTCCGGCAACAGCCCGTACCTCTACGCCTTCTTGGCGTCCATGCTGATGGCCGCCTATGTGATGTACGGGTTCGACAGCGCCGCTGAGCTGTCCGAAGAGACGAACGAGCCGCGACGGGTGGTGCCCTCGGCGATCCTGCGGGCGTTGCTGGTGTCGTTCGTCGGTGGCGGGTTGATGATTGTGGCCGCGCTGATGGCGGCGCCCTCGCTGACCGATGGCCGGCTCTCCGCTGGGGGAATCGCGTACATCATCACCAGCCAGCTGGACTCCACCCTCGGCCGGGCGCTGCTCGCGGTGGTGGCGATTTCGATCGTGTCCGCCTGCCTGGCGATCCAGAACTCCGCGTCACGGGTGATGTTCAGCATGGCGCGGGACGGCCGGCTGCCCGGCGCGCGAGGGCTGGCTCGGGTCAGCCCGCACACGGGGACGCCCATCATCACCGGCATCGCGGTAGGGGCGCTTGCCATCGGAGTGTTGTTGATCAACCTGGGCAATCCGGCCGCGTTCGCGGCGGTCACCAGTACGTCGGTGGTGATCGTGTATCTGGCTTACCTCTTGGTCACCGTCCCAGCCCTGGGAGCTCGGCTGCGCCAAGGCCTGCCGCCGGCACGGCCGGGCGGCTTCTCGCTCGGCCGGTGGGGACTGCCGGTGAACCTGTTCGCCGTGGTCTACGGCGCGGCGATGACGGTGAACATCGCTTGGCCGCGGCAGGCGGTGTACGACCCGGCGGGCACCAGCTGGGTGTTGCAGTACCTGGCGTTGTTGTTCGTCGCTGCGCTGGTAGTGGTTGGCTTGGTGGTGCACCTGGCGTTGCGCAGCAGGCCCGCACCGGCGACCATCGCCGTCGTTGACGTGTGAGCTGCTAGCTCAGCTCCGCCTCGACCGGAGGCATGTGTTGGGCTAATTCAGAACGCGACCGGTCGCAGCGCGTGGCACGATGGCGTCATGCTGCGTTGGATCACTGCTGGGGAGTCGCACGGGCCTGCCATCGTGGCCGTGCTGGAGGGCATGGTCGCCGGAGTCGAGGTGAGCTCCAAGGACGTCCAAACCGAGCTGGCGCGCCGCCGGCTGGGCTACGGGCGTGGCGCGCGGATGAAGTTCGAGGCCGATGAGGTTGACTTGCTCGGCGGTATTCGGCACGGCCGGACCCTGGGCGGCCCGGTGGCGATCCGGATTGGCAACACCGAGTGGCCCAAGTGGGAGACCGTGATGGCCGCCGACCCGGTGGACCCGGAGGTACTCGCCGGGCAGACCCGCAACGCGCCGCTGACCCGGCCCCGGCCCGGGCACGCCGATCTCGCGGGGATGACCAAATACGGCTTCGACGATGCCCGCCCGGTGCTCGAGCGGGCCAGCGCCCGTGAGACCGCGTCTCGGGTTGCCCTGGGCACCGTGGCCAAGGCGTTCCTCCGCCAGGCGCTCGGTGTGGAGGTGCTCTCCCACGTGGTGTCGCTCGGGGAGGCGCAGGCCCCCGCGGAGGCGCTGCCTGGACCCGGAGATCTGGAGCGGATCGACGCCAGCCCGGTTCGCGCGTTCTCCGAGGAGGCCGCCACCGCGATGATCGCCGAGGTGGATGCGGCGAAGAAAGACGGCGACACGCTCGGTGGGGTAGTCGAGGTCCTGGCCTACGGGCTGCCGGTGGGACTGGGCTCGTTCGTGCACGCCGACCGGCGGCTGGACGCCCGGCTGGCCGGCGCACTGATGGGGATCCAGGCCATGAAGGGCGTCGAGGTAGGCGACGGTTTCGCCACCGCGCGCCGCCGGGGCAGCGTGGCGCACGATGAGATGGCGCCCGGCCCCGACGGTGTGGTGCGGTCCACCAACCGAGCCGGTGGCCTGGAAGGTGGTATGACCAACGGCGAGGTGTTGCGGGTCCGGGTGGCCATGAAGCCGATCTCCACTGTGCCTCGCGCGCTGGCCACCGTCGACGTCGCCACTGGCGAGGCGGCCGTGGCGATCAATCAGCGCTCCGACGTGTGTGCGGTGCCCGCCGCGGGCGTGGTAGCCGAGGCGATGGTCGCGCTGGTGCTGGCCGACGCCGCCCTGGAGAAGTTCGGCGGCGACGCCCTTCCCGAAACTACCCGCAACGCCCGGGCCTACCTGGACGCCATCCGCCACCCGGACCCACGGTGAGTGGCCCGGTCCTGATCCTCGTCGGTCCTCCGGGATCCGGCAAGAGCACCGTCGGTCGGCTCGTGGCGAACGAGCTGGGTGTCTCGTTTCGCGACTTCGATGATGACGTGCAGAAGGAGTGCGGTCTGCCCGCTGGAGAGCTGGTGGTCAAGCTAGGAAGAGAGCGATTCAGTGAGGTGGAGCGCAATCTTATCGGGTCAGTCCTCGCGGATCATTCCGGTGTGCTTGCTCTTGGTGGCGGGACGCCTATGAACATCGCAATCCAGGAGCAGCTGAAGCCCTTCCACATCGTATACCTCGACGTAGAATTGGATGAGTTACTGCGTCGGGAAGGCCTGGTTTCCCTGCACCCCTGGCTGCTCCCTCATCCTCGAGCGCATCTACGGCGATTGCTGGCAGAACGGCGGCCGACCTACGAAGCGGTATCGAGCGTCGTGGTGCCGACAACAGGGCGCGCTGTGGAGGACATCGCAGCAGAGGTCCTAGCGACACTGCAGAAGCAATAGGTGATGCTCAATTGGTTCGCAGACGGGATGCTCGCTTTGTGGGTGCAGACTGGAGGAGAGGCGGCGATGAGCGAGACCGGTGAGCTGGCGGAGCAGGTCAGTGCCACTGAGCCGCTGCGGATCCGGGTGCCGACGGCGCAGCCGTACGACGTCATCGTCGGGCGGTATCTGCGGGCTGAGCTGTTGGACGTGTTGGGCAGTGGCGCGGTGGCGATCGTGCATCAGCCGAGCATGGTCGAGCCCGCGGAGTCATTGCGCTCTGTCCTGGAGTCTCTCGGGTCGCAGGCTTACCGTGTCGAGGTTCCCGATGCCGAGGACGGCAAGAAGCTGGCGGTGGCGGGATTCTGCTGGGATGTGTTGGGGCAGGTGGGCCTGGACCGCACCGGCACGGTGGTCAGCTTCGGCGGTGGCGCGGTGACTGACCTGGCCGGATTCGTCGCGGCCAACTGGCTACGTGGGGTCCGGGTGGTGCACGTGCCCACCACGCTGCTGGCGATGGTGGACGCCGCGGTCGGCGGCAAGACCGGCATCAACACCGACGCGGGCAAGAACCTGGTCGGTGCGTTCCACGAACCCGCCGCCGTCTTGGTGGATCTCGCCTGCCTGCAGACGTTGCCGCGAGCCGAGCTCGTCGCTGGGATGGCCGAGGTGGTCAAGGCGGGGTTCATCGCCGACCCACAGATCCTGGAGCTCATCGAGGCCGATCCAGCTGTTGCGCTGGATCCCGCCGGATCGGTGCTGGAGGAGCTGGTCGGCCGGGCGATCCGGGTCAAGGCCGACGTAGTGGCCGCCGACTTGAAGGAATCCCATCTCCGTGAGGTCCTCAACTACGGGCATACGCTGGGCCACGCCCTGGAGCGTCGGGAAAACTACCGGTGGCGGCACGGTGCTGCGGTGAGTGTCGGCATGGTCTTTGCGGCTGAGCTGGCTCGCCTCGCCGGGCGGCTCGACGACGCCACCGCGCAGCGGCATCGCCAGGTGCTGAATTCACTCGGTCTGCCCACGAGCTACGACGCGGACGCGTTGCCGGAACTGCTGGAGGCCATGCGCAATGACAAGAAGACCCGGTCGGGAGTGTTGCGCTTCGTGGTGCTCGATGCGCTGGCGAAGCCCGGCCGGCTGGAGGACCCGAAACCTGAGCTGCTCGCCGCGGCCTATGCCGCAGTAGCCGGCCCAGCAGCGGACAGCGCAGCAGGGGAGGACTCGGGATGAAGGTGCTGGTGCTCAACGGACCGAACCTGGGCCGGCTCGGGACCCGCGAACCCGACATTTACGGCGCGACCACTTACGACGATCTGGTGGCGCAGTGCAAGCGGGTGGGAGCCGAGCTGGGACTGGACGTGGACGTCCGCCAGACTGACCACGAGGCGGTCATGATCAGCTGGCTGCACGAGGCCGCCGACACCGCGACCCCCGTGGTGCTCAACGCCGCCGCGTGGACGCACTACTCGATCGCGCTCCGCGACGCCGCTGCCCAACTGTCGGCGCCCCTGGTGGAGGTGCACATCAGCAACGTGCACGCACGCGAGCCCTTCCGGCACCACAGCTACATCTCGGCTATCGCCTCCGGTGTCATCGTCGGCTTGGGAATCGAGGGCTATTCGCTCGCGCTGCGCTGGATCGCGGGCCGCGCCCGCAGCTGACACCCGCTACCGTCGGTCCATGTCTCACCCTCGGCGCCGTGCGGCGCTCCACAGCCGGCTAGGTGGGCTGGCACTCGATGCGCTGCTGGTCATCGATATGGTCAACATTCGCTACCTCACCGGATTCACCGGCTCCAACGCCGCACTGCTGGTGCACGCCGAGGGCGATGAGCGCAGTGTGTTCTGCACCGATGGCCGCTACCGCACCCAATCCGAGCACCAGGTACCTGACCTGCGGCGGCTGATCGAAAGATCGTGTGCGCTGCGGCTGGCGAAGGAGGCCACCAAGCGAGGAATCGGCCGGCTGGGTTTCGAGAGCCATGTGGTGACAGTGGACGGGCACGCCGCGCTGGCGAAGGTCACCGGCCCAGCCGCGCTGGTTGCCACCTCGCGGCCGGTGGAGGCGCTGCGCCTGATCAAGGACGGTAACGAGGTCGCTACGCTGCGGGCCGCCTGCACGGCCGCCGACACCGCCCTGGCCGGGCTGCTCGCTGACGATGGGTTGCGCCCAGGCCGCACCGAGCGAGAGGTGGCCCGGGACCTGGAGGCTCGGATGGTGGCAGCAGGCGCTGCTGGTCCCTCGTTCGAGACCATCGTGGCGACCGGCGCCAACTCCGCGGTACCCCATCACCGCCCGACCGATGCCCAGTTACATCGCGGCGACCTGCTGAAGCTGGATTTCGGTGCTCTGGTCGAGGGTTACCACTCCGATATGACTCGCACCATGGTGCTCGGAAAGCCGGCCGGCTGGCAGCGGGACATCTACGATCTGGTCGCTGCGGCGCAGGCCGCTGGACGGGCGGCGCTGCGGGCTGGGGCCGATGTCCGGGACGTGGATGCGGCCGCTCGGGACGTCATCAAGGCCGCCGGGCGCGGTGCGCAATTCGTGCACGGACTCGGTCACGGCGTCGGCCTGCAGATTCACGAGGCTCCGGCGTTGTCGCAGTTCGGGGTCGGTACACTGGCAGCAGGCATGGCGGTCACCGTCGAGCCGGGTGTGTACCTGGCCGGTCGGGGCGGCGTGCGTATCGAGGACACTCTCGTCGTTTCCGGCGGCGAGCCAGAACTCCTCACCATGACCACGAAGGATTTCGTGGTCATATCCTGCTGACCATGACCGATCGGGGAGAGACAGGCTGACGTGGCCACCACCAACGACCTGAAGAATGGACTTGTGCTCAACCTCGACGGCCAGCTGTGGTCAGTGGTGACCTTCCAGCACGTCAAGCCGGGCAAAGGCGGCGCTTTCGTCCGAACCACCCTGAAGAACGTGCTATCCGGCAAGGTCGTCGACAAGACGTTCAATGCCGGCACCAAAGTCGATACCGCCACAGTCGACCGGCGGGATATGACCTATTTGTACGCAGAGGGTCCTGATTTCGTTTTTATGGACGCCGACACCTTTGACCAGATCACCATTCCCGGCGACGTGGTCGGAGACGCGGTGAAATACCTGCTGGACAACCAGACGGTGCTGGTGGCCGTGCACGAGGGCACCCCGCTCTATATCGAGCTTCCGACCTCGGTGGAGTTGGTGATCTCACACACCGATCCCGGGTTGCAGGGGGACCGGTCGACCGGTGGGACCAAGCCTGCCATGCTGGAGACCGGTGCCGAGATCCAGGTGCCGTTGTTCGTCAGCACCGGAGAGAAGGTCAAGGTCGATACCCGGGATGGCCGCTACCTCGGCCGCGTCAGTAGCTGACGTGGGCGCCCGCAGCAAGGCTCGCAAACGTGCCGTCGACATCCTCTTCGAATCCGACCTGCGCGGACTGGACCCCCTGGAGCTGCTCGCGGAGCGGGTCGGGGCACCGGAGCTGCCCCCGGTCAGCGACTACACGGTCGAGTTGGTGCACGGTGTGGTCGAGCACGCCGCGGATATCGACAAGCTGCTGGCCGACCAGGCCCACGGTTGGGCCTTGACACGGATGCCCGCGGTCGATCGGGCGGTGCTCCGGCTGGGCGCGTTCGAGCTGCTGTTCTCCGACGAGGTCGACGATGCGGTCGCCATCGACGAGGCCATCGAGCTGGTCAAGCTGCTGTCCACCGATGACTCGCCTCGGTTCGTCAACGGTGTGCTCGGTGCGCTGGCTGCGCTGCCGCGCGGCTCGTGAGCGCGGCGTCAGCCAGAGAATCAGGCTTCTTCTTTTTCTTTGTCCTTCGCGGGCCGAGCCTCTGGTGGCAGCACGCCCCAACCGATCAGCTGTTCGGTGAGGTCGCCTGGCGACATGTCATAGATGATCGCTAGTGAGCGCAGATCCTCGGTGCGGATGGAGAGCACCTTGCCGTTGTAGTCACCGCGCTGGCTCTGGATCGTCGCGGCGTAGCGGGCCAGCGGACCCACCTTGTCCACCGGCAACTGCTGCAGCCGCTCCAGATTAATAACGATCTTGGTGGCTGGTTCGCTGCCGGACGAGACCCGACCTTCCGGTAGCAGCTCAGGGACGGGAACCCCGTAGAAGTCGGCAAGCTCGGCGAGCTTCTGCACCGTGACCGCCCGGTCGCCACGCTCGTAGGAGCCGACCACCACGGCCTTCCAGCGGCCCGCCGACTTCTGCTCGACACCGTGCAGGGACAGACCCTGCTGCTGACGGATGCCGCGCAGTTTGGACCCCAGTGCCTTGGCATAGTCGCCCATCTGGCCTCTTCTCCTTCTTCAGACCCCGACCAGTCAACGCCTTGGGGCGCCCCGCGAATATCGGGATGATACGGAGAGTAATGCTGCGCTGAGTAATCCTCTAGGTCAAGCCATCGTGGGCTGAAGACCGCGCAGAGTCACGTACACCACCCGGACGGGGCAGCGGTTGGGCGGTCCCACCGCCCAGAAGGTCTCGATGATAACGTCCGGTCCGAGCCCCGGCGACCAGCCGGAGCGCCTGACGTCCTTTAAGGCCCGTCCCGTGAGGCGGGGAAGGAGGTCCACCGTGTCGTCCCCTCCCGGGACGGGCGCGGTGGGCGAGGCAGGGCCCCCGCGGCAGCGTGAGCTGCTGTCGGCGGCCGAAGTCGCGCGCATCGTCGCCCGGATGGCGCATCAGGTCATCGAGCGCACCGCTCCCGAGCCGGTGGTGCTGGTGGGCATCCCCACTCGTGGTGTCCCGTTGGCGCGCCGGCTGGCTGATCGGATCCGGGAATTCGGCGGGCCTGCGCCGGAGGTGGGCACTCTCGACGTCACGCTGTACCGGGACGACCTACGGCGCCGCCCTACCCGCCCGCTGCAGCCCACTGAGCTACCCGCGGGTGGGGTGGACGACGTGCTCGTCGTCCTGGTGGACGACGTGCTGTACTCCGGGCGCACTGTGTCGGCGGCCCTGGATGCGTTGCGCGAGTACGGTCGCCCCCGGGCGGTCCAGCTCGCCGTGCTGGTTGATCGCGGCCATCGTGAGCTGCCGATTCGGGCTGATTATGTGGGCAAGAACCTGCCGACCTCCCGGGACGAGGAGGTCGGCGTGCTGCTCGTCGAGACGGACGGCACCGACGCCGTGGTGATCCGCGCCTACGATCGGGGGCAGCGGTGAGGCATCTGCTGAGCACCTCTGATCTGGCCCGCGAGACCGTCACCGGGCTGCTGGACACCGCGGATGCGCTC
The DNA here is from genome assembly GCA_050699835.1 of Pseudonocardiaceae bacterium. GTDB lineage: Bacteria > Actinomycetota > Actinomycetes > Mycobacteriales > Pseudonocardiaceae. The sequence continues at coordinate 8,299 of JBOHFW010000164.1, forward strand.
AAACAGGCGCTGCTCGGTCGAGAGGTGCGCAAACTTCCCACGCTGCGCGGGCGCACCGTGGTCACCCTGTTCTACGAGAGCTCCACCCGGACCCGGGCCTCCTTCGAGATCGCGAGCAAGTGGATGAGCGCCGACGTGGTCAACGTCTCGTCTGGTGGCTCAGCTGTGGTCAAGGGGGAGTCCTTGCGCGATACCGCGCTCACCCTGGCCGCGATGGGCGCGGACTGCGTGGTGATCCGCCACCCTGCCTCGGGTGCCGCGCATCGCCTCGCTGGCTGGATCCCCGCACATGTGATCAACGCCGGTGATGGCACCCACCAGCATCCGACCCAGGCACTCCTGGATGCCGCTACTCTGCGTGAGCGATTGGGCGACCTGAATGGGCGGACGGTCACCATCGTAGGCGATGTGCTGCACAGCAGGGTCGCTCGATCGAACATTGAGCTCTTGATCACTCTGGGTGCCCGGATCCATCTTGTCGCCCCGCCGACCCTGCTGCCGTGGGACGTGCAGAACTGGGGAAGCGAGCAGCGCTGGCCCCTCACCGTCGGACATGACCTTGACGCCGCGCTGCCCAGCTCAGACGCGGTGATGATGTTGCGGGTACAGACCGAGCGGATGCAGGGCGGGTTTTTCCCCTCTGCCCGGGAATACGCGATCAGTTACGGTCTGACGGAGGCGCGGGCGGGGCTGTTGCCTGAGCACGCCGTGGTGCTGCACCCGGGGCCGATGCTGCGCGGCATGGAGATCGCGCACTCGGTAGCCGATTCCCCCCGGGCCGCGATCACCGAACAGGTCCGCAACGGGGTGCACGTGCGGATGGCGGTGCTCTACCACCTGCTCGCAGCGCAAGAGGAGCCCGCATGACCCGGCCGTTGTTGCTGCGCGGGATCCGGCCCTATGGGATGGGCGATCCAGTGGACCTGCTGGTTCGCGACAGGGTGATCGCCGAGCTGGGCGCCGGCTTGGACGGCGCCGGCGCCGAGGTGCTCGACAGCGGTGGGCTCATCGCCCTGCCCGGCTTGGTCGACCTGCATGCTCACTTGCGTGAGCCCGGCCGGGAGGACGCCGAAACGATCGCCACCGGCTCGGCAGCCGCGGCGCTGGGCGGCTACACCGCGGTGTTCGCGATGGCCAATACCGACCCGGTGGCCGATACCGCGGTGGTCGTCGAGCACGTGTACCGGCGCGGCCGCGAGGTAGGGCTGGTCGATGTGCATCCGGTCGGCGCGGTCACCGCTGGACTGCACGGGGAGCGGCTCGCCGAGCTGGGTGCCATGGCCTGCTCTGCCGCTGCGGTGCGGCTGTTCTCCGATGACGGGGTGTGCGTGCACGACTCGCTGCTGATGCGCCGTGCCCTGGAGTACGCCCGCGGTCTGGGTGGGGTGATCGCCCAGCACGCGGAAGATCCCCGGCTCACGGCTGGTGCGCAGGCGCATGAGGGCCAGATCGCGGCCCGGCTGGGTTTGGCCGGCTGGCCGGCCGCCGCGGAGGAGTCGATCGTGGCCCGGGACTGCCTGCTGGCCCGGGACGCTGCGGCGGCGCTGCATGTGTGCCATGTGTCCACCGCGGGCACCGTGGAGCTGCTGTGCTGGGCCAAGGCGCACGGTATCCGGGTATCCGCTGAGGTGACCCCGCACCACCTGCTGCTCACCGATGCGCGCCTGGCCGGTTACGACCCGGTCAACAAAGTCAACCCGCCGTTGCGCACGGCCACCGACACCGCGGCGCTGCGAGACGGGTTGGCGCAGGGGATCGTGGACTGCGTGGCCACCGACCACGCCCCGCACGCCGCGCAGGACAAGGACTGTGAGTGGTCCGCGGCCCGGCCGGGCATGCTCGGACTGCAGACCGCGCTGTCGGTGGTGGTGGCCACCATGGTGCAGCCCGGATTGCTGGACTGGCGGGGGGTGGCCCGGGTGATGAGCGAGCGCCCGGCCCAGATCGGTCGGGCGAGCGACCACGGCCGCCCGATCGCCGTGGGGGAGCCGGCGACGCTGATCCTGGTGGACCCGGACGCCACCTGGACGGTGCGCGGAGCGCAGCTGGCGAGTCTGGCTGGGAACACTCCCTATGAGGGGATGGAGCTGCCCAGCCGGGTGGTGCTCAGCATGCTCCGCGGCGAGATCACCACCGAGGACGGGAAGGTGCTGTGGTGAGTAGCGGGCTGGCGGTTCTGGTGCTGGAGGACGGCACCACCGTTCGCGGCGAGAGCTACGGTGCGGTGGGCCAGTCGCTGGGTGAGGCGGTCTTCGCCACTGGGATGACCGGGTACCAGGAAACCCTTACCGACCCGTCCTACCGCCGTCAGATCGTGGTGCAGACCGCACCGCACATCGGCAACACCGGCTGGAACGACGAGGACGGCGAGTCACGCCGGATCTGGGTGGCCGGTTACGTCGTGCGCGACCCGTCGCGGATCCCGTCCAACTGGCGATCTCGCCGGCCGCTGGATGCGGAACTGGCCCGCCAGGGTGTGGTGGGGATCTCCGGGGTGGACACCCGCGCGCTGACCCGCCGGTTGCGTGAACACGGCTCGATGCGGGCCGGGATCTTCTCCGGCGATGCGTTGGCCGAGCCGCCGGAGCTGATGACCCGGGTGCTGGCCAGCCCCCCAATGGCCGGCGCGGATCTGGTGGGGGAAGTTACCGTTGCCGAGCCCTACATCGTGCCTGCTGTCGGGAAGCGCCGCTTCCGGGTGGTGGCGTTGGACCTGGGCATCAAGTTCAACACCCCGCGGATGCTGGCCGCTCGGGGCATCGAGACGCATGTGCTGCCCGCCACTGCCGCGGTCGAGCAGGTGCTGGAGCGGGAGCCCGATGGGGTGTTCCTGTCCAACGGCCCGGGTGATCCGGCCACCGCCAACCACGCCGTGTCGCTGACCCGGGACGTGCTGACCCGGCGGATACCGCTGTTCGGGATCTGCTTCGGCAACCAGATTCTCGGCCGGGCCCTGGGGCGGGGCACCTACAAAATGCGCTACGGGCATCGCGGGCTGAACGTCCCGGTGGTTGAGCACGCTACCGGCCGGGTGGCCATCACCGCGCAGAACCACGGTTTCGCGATTGCCGGGCAGCCAGGGGAACGCTTCGACTCCGACTTCGGCCGCGCGATCGTCAGCCACTCCTGCCCCAACGACGGGACCGTGGAAGGCCTCAGCTGCCTGGACGTGCCAGCATTCAGCGTGCAGTACCACCCCGAAGCAGCCGCCGGCCCCCACGACGCCGCATACCTCTTCGACCAATTCTGTCAGCTGGTGGAGGGGCAGCGATGACCACGCCGATCATCAGGCAGGCCACGATCAAGCGTCTCCGCATCCAGAACTACCGCGTGTTACGTAACGTCCAGTTCTCCGACCTCACGTCGCTCACGGTTCTGCTTGGTCCGAACGGCAGCGGTAAGTCCACGGTGTTCGACGTCTTCGCCTTCTTGCACGAAGCGTTCACGACGAATCTCCGCGCGGCGTGGGATCGTCGCAATCGCATCCATGAGCTGCGAAGTCGTGGTGAGAATGGTCCGATCACCATCGAGATCGCTTACCGGCAGGCCCCTGGGGAAAGGTTGGTGACCTATCGCCTGGAGCTTGACGAGGAGAACGGCTCGCCTGTGGTCGTGGGTGAGTCGCTGCGCTGGAGTACCACACCGGGCTCAGGACGACCGAGGGAGATCCTTAAATTCCAGCGTGGCGAGGGCTTTTTGTATGACGATGTCAGAGAGGTCTACACCGACGAGCGGCTTGACACCCCAGATCTGCTAGCGGTGAGCACACTTGGCGGCTTGGCCCGCCACCCAAGGGTGGCACACTTGCGCCGATTCATCTCCGGGTGGTATCTCTCCTACCTCAGCGGAGGTACTGAGCGCACCGTTCCCGAAGCCGGCCCGCAAGCGAGACTGTCTGAGACCGGCGACAATCTGCCCAACGTCATCCAGTATCTCAGTGAGCAGCATCGCGACCGTCTCGCTGAAATTCTGCGCGTGCTCGCGGATCGGGTCCCTCAACTTGAGCGGGTAGACACGGAACTGCTCGCCGACGGTCGGCTGCTCCTGAGGTTCAAAGATGCACCGTTCGATGAACCCGTCCTGGCGAAGTACGCCTCAGATGGAACACTTAAATTGCTGGCTTACCTCACGGTGCTGTACGACCCTAAGCCCGGATCGCCATCGAGGAGCTCGAAGCGTGGTTCTTTGGCGACGTTCCAGCGCTCTGCGCTGCTTATCCACGGGTACCCGTCTCGCTCGGCCAGCAGGCGAAGTACCGCAACCCCTATGCGATTTCAGGGGGCACGTGGGAGGCACTGGAGCGTGTGCTCCAGAAGTATCGTTATGACCAGGGTGGTCTCGCTAAGACTGTGGCGGCTAACGAGATCGCGCAACACATGAACGTGGAGGTCAACCGCTCCCGGAGCTTTCAGGTATTCCGGGATGGAGTACGACGACTTGTAGCCGGAGGCGCCAGTGCCGCGGAGAACTGACATCTCGCATGTGCTGGTGATTGGGTCGGGACCGATCGTGATTGGGCAGGCTTGTGAGTTCGATTACTCTGGTACGCAGGCCTGCCGGGTGTTGCGGGAGGAAGGGCTGCGGGTCAGCCTGGTGAACTCCAACCCGGCGACGATCATGACTGATCCGGAGTTCGCCGATGCCACCTACATCGAGCCGATCACCCCGGAGTTCGTCGAGAAGGTGATCGCCGCCGAGCGAGCTGCCGGGTTTCCGGTGACCGCGTTGCTGGCCACGCTGGGCGGGCAGACCGCGCTCAACACCGCCGTCGCGCTGCACGAGCGTGGCGTGCTGCAGCGCTACGACGTCGAGTTGATCGGTGCTGACATCGAGGCGATCCAGCGCGGCGAGGACCGGCTGAAGTTCAAGGACGTGGTGCGCGCGGTGGGCGCCGAGGTACCGCGCAGCGCCGTCTGCTCTTCGTTAGAGCAGGTCCGAGAGGCTGCCGGTGAACTCGGCCTGCCGGTGGTGATCCGGCCGTCGTACACCATGGGCGGGCTCGGTTCCGGGATGGCGCATTCTCCCGCCGAGCTCGAGCGGCTCGCCTCGGCAGGGCTCGCCGAGAGCCCGGTGCACCAGGTGCTCATCGAGGAGAGCGTGCTGGGCTGGAAGGAGTACGAGCTCGAGCTGATGCGCGACCACCGGGACAACGTGGTGGTGGTGTGCTCGATCGAGAACATCGACCCGATGGGTGTGCACACCGGCGACTCGGTGACCGTCGCCCCAGCGCTGACCCTGACCGACCGTGAGTACCAGCACATGCGCGACGTCGGCATCGCGGTGCTGCGCGAGGTCGGCGTGGACACCGGCGGCTGCAACATCCAGTTCGCGGTGCATCCCAGCACCGGCCGCCTGGTCGTCATCGAGATGAACCCGCGGGTGTCCCGCTCGTCAGCGCTGGCGTCCAAGGCCACCGGGTTCCCCATCGCCAAGATTGCCGCGAAGCTCGCGATCGGCTATACCCTCGACGAGATCACCAACGACATCACCGGTGAGACTCCGGCCAGTTTCGAGCCCACCCTCGATTACATCGTCGTCAAGGTGCCGCGGTTCGCGTTCGAGAAGTTCCCCGGAGCGGATCCCACGCTGACCACCACCATGAAGTCGGTGGGTGAGGCGATGGCGCTGGGCCGCTCGTTCCCCGAGGCGCTGGGCAAGGCGCTGCGCTCGATGGAGACCCCGGCCGCCGGTTTCTGGACCCGGCCCGATCCGCCATCGGCGTCCATGGACTCGGAACTGGACGCGTTGCGGGTGCCTCATGACGGCCGGCTCTACACCGCCGAGCGGGCGTTGCGCCTGGGCGCGACGGTGGCGCAGGTCGTGGAAGCCTCAGGGATCGACCCCTGGTTCATCGACCAGATCGCCGGTTTGGTCGAGCTGCGCACCCACCTCGTCGCGGCACCGGAACTGGACGAGCCGCTGCTGCGCCGCGCCAAGCGCGCCGGGATCTCCGACCGGCAGCTCGCCGCCCTGCGCGACGAGCTCACCGAAGCCCAGGTCGCCGCCCTGCGGCGGCGTTTCGGCGTGCGCCCGGTCTACAAGACCGTGGACACCTGCGCCGCCGAGTTCGCTGCTCGTACCCCGTACCACTACTCCGCCTACGAAAGTGACCCGCAGGCCGAGACCGAGGTCAGCGAGCAGCGGGAGCGACCCAAGGTGATCATCCTGGGGTCTGGGCCGAACCGGATCGGGCAGGGCATCGAGTTCGACTACTCGTGCGTGCACGCCGCGATGTCGCTGCGGGCCGCTGGGTACGAGACCGTAATGATCAACTGCAACCCGGAGACGGTGTCCACCGACTACGATACTGCCGACCGGCTCTACTTCGAGCCGCTGACCTTCGAAGACGTCATGGAAATCGTGCACGCCGAGCAGACCTCGGGCACCGTGGCGGGCGTCGTGGTGCAGTTGGGCGGGCAGACCCCCCTCGGGCTGGCGCAGCGGCTAGCCGATGCCGGAGTCCAGGTGGTCGGCACACCTCCGGCGGCGATTCACCTCGCCGAGGACCGCGGTTCCTTCGGGGCGGTGCTGGAGCGGGCCGGGTTGCCCGCCCCGGCCTACGGCACCGCCACCTCGTTCGCGGAGGCCCGCAAGATCGCTGAGGAGATCGGCTACCCGGTGCTGGTCCGACCCTCCTACGTGCTCGGCGGCCGTGGCATGGAGATCGTCTACGACGAGCAGACCCTCGCTGGCTACATCGCCCGCGCCACCGAGATCACCCCCGAGCACCCGGTGCTGGTGGATCGCTTCCTCGACGACGCTATCGAGATCGACGTCGACGCGCTGTGCGACGGCCGCGAGGTCTACCTCGGCGGGATCATGGAACACATTGAGGAGGCCGGGGTGCATTCCGGGGACTCCTCCTGCGCGCTACCGCCGATCACGCTGGGGGAATCCGACCTGGCTGCGGTGCGTGCCTCGACCGAGGCAATCGCCCGCGGGATCGGGGTGCGTGGCCTGCTCAACGTGCAGTACGCGCTCAAAGATGACGTGCTCTACGTCCTAGAGGCCAACCCGCGAGCCAGCCGCACCGTCCCGTTCGTCTCCAAGGCCACCGCGGTGCCGCTGGCCAAGGCCGCCGCCCGGATCATGCTCGGCGCCAGCATCGCGGAGCTGCGAGCGGAGGGCCTGCTGCTGCCGCACGGCGACGGTGGCGATCTGCCCGCCGACGCGCCGGTGGCGGTCAAGGAGGCCGTGCTGCCCTTCCACCGCTTCCGCACCCCGGAGGGCCAGGGGGTGGACTCGCTGCTCGGACCGGAGATGAAATCCACCGGCGAGGTGATGGGCATCGACGTGGCGTTCGGCCAGGCCTTCGCGAAGTCCCAGGCCGCCGCGTATGGCTCGCTGCCGACGTCAGGACGGGTGTTCGTGTCGGTGGCCAACCGGGACAAGCGCGCGATGGTGTTCCCGGCCAAACGGCTGGCCGATCTCGGTTTCGAGGTGCTCGCCACTCGGGGCACCGCCAACACGCTGCACCGTAACGGCATCCCCTGCACCGTGGTGCGCAAGCACTTCGAGGGCCCGGACAACATCGTCGACCTGATCAACGCCGGGCAGATCGATATGATCATCAATACCCCTTATGGCAACCCGGGCCCCCGGGTGGACGGCTACGAGATCCGCACCGCCGCGGTCTCCCGGGACATCCCCTGCATCACCACCATCCAAGGCGCCGCCGCCGCCGTTCAAGGAATCGAGGCGTTGATCCGCAACGACATCACCGTCCGCCCCCTCCAGTCGCTGCACACCGCGCTGCGGGCGAGCTCGCGTTCAGCGGGCTGAGCGGGGTTATCCGATGCCCGATAACAACTCCGCTCAACCCAACCCCGTTCAGCCCCCCGAAAAGCCCACTGAATGCGGATTCGGGGCGCGGTTGACGCGGCTCGTGGCGGTCAGGGGGGCGGTGTGCGCGGGGGTGGATCCGCATCCGGAGTTGCTGGGGGAGTGGGGGCTCAGTGATGACGTGGGGGGGCTGGAGCGGTTTGCGCTGGGAGCAGTCGAGGCGGTGGGGCCGGAGGTTGCGCTGGTCAAGCCGCAGTCGGCGTTCTTCGAGCGGCATGGGGCGCGGGGCGTCGCGGTGCTGGAGCGGGTGCTGGTGGCGGCCCGGGACGCCGGAGCTCTGGTGCTGCTGGACGTCAAACGGGGGGACATCAGCTCCACCATGGCCGGATACGCTGCGGCGTATCTCAGCGACGGGGCACCGCTGGCTGCCGACGCGATCACCGTATCGCCCTACCTCGGGGTCGGCGCGCTCGATCCGGCGTTCGAGCTGGCCGATCGGACCGGTCGGGGGGTGTTCGTGCTGGCGCTGACCTCCAACCCGGAGGGTACCGAGGTGCAGGCCGCGGTGACTGGCACCGGGACGACGGTCGCCCAGTCTGTGGTAGACGCCGTCGCTGCCCGCAACTCCGGCCGGTATCCCCTCGGTGACTTCGGCGTGGTGGTGGGAGCCACGGCACCAGTGGGAAAGCTGCAGCTCGGCGCGCTCAACGGCGCTATCCTGGCCCCGGGAATCGGGGCACAAGGCGCGCGCTTGGCTGATGTGCCCCAGGTCTTCGGACCCGCCGCGCCCCACGTGGTGGCCGCCATCTCACGGGAGCTGTTACGGCATGGACCGCATCCAGAGTCGCTGCGACACGCCGCCCGGCGAATCGCCGACGAGGCCGCCAGCGTGATCCAATTGGGTTGGAGCAGGTCGGCGGGGGTACCCCCGGGTTGAGCGGTGCCTTGCCCGGGGGCTACGGTCGGCCGCACCAATCCAGAACTATGACCCAAGCACTAGCAATCGACGGAGGAGACCGTGGCCCTTCCCGAGCTGACCGAGGAGCAGCGTGCCGCTGCGCTGGAAAAGGCGGCAGCCGCCCGACGTGCCAGGGCCGAGCTCAAGGAGCGCCTCAAGCGCGGCGGGACCAACCTCAAAGAGGTTCTGGCCAAGTCCGACAGCGACGACATCCTGGGCAAGATGAAGGTCTCGGCTTTGCTCGAGGCCCTGCCCGGCGTAGGCAAGGTCCGCGCTCAGCAGATCATGGAGCGGCTGGAGATCGCCACCAGTCGACGGTTGCGCGGGCTCGGTGAGCGCCAGCGCAAAGCTCTGCTCAGCGAGTTCGGCCCAGAATGATCACCTCAGAATGATTATCACAGGGTGATCAACGCACTCTATGACGGTGGGTGAGCCGGGATCCAGTGAGCTTGTTGGGTCCCGGCTCACCGTCGTCTTAAGGTCCTCCGGAGAGGTTGATAGCCTTAATGGGCGCACGCGCCTTGGAGACATCGGCATCTGACGGCATCTGGAGATAATGAGTTGAGCATCCCCACCGAGTTGGACGCATTGACCGCCTCGTCGGCTCCTGTACCTGAGGGCATCACCAACCCCCCCATCGACGACCTCCTGAGCAAGGTCAGCTCGAAGTACGCCTTGGTCATTTTCGGGGCGAAACGGGCTCGCCAGATCAACGACTACTACGCTCAGCTCGGCGAGGGATTGCTGGAGTACGTGGGGCCGTTGGTGGAGCCCGGACCGCGGGAGAAGCCGCTGTCGATCGCGCTGCGCGAGATCCACGCTGGGTTGCTTGAGCACACCGAGGGCCAGTGACCCAGGCCGGGCTCGTCCGGCCGGACTCACCCCGGCGGATTGTGCTCGGCATCGGAGGCGGCATCGCCGCCTACAAGGTATGCGAGGTGCTCCGCCGCCTCACCGAGGCAGGACACCAGGTTCGGGTGGTTCCCACTGAGGCCGCCCTCCGGTTCGTTGGCGCGCCGACATGGGAAGCGCTGTCCGGGTTCCCGGTCCACCACGATGTGTTCGCCGATGTTCCTGAGGTGCCCCACGTGCGGCTGGGCCAGGCTGCTGATCTTGTTCTGGTTGCGCCGGCGACCGCGGACCTGCTGGCGCGCGCCGCGCACGGCCGAGCCGACGACCTGCTCTGCGCCACTCTGCTCACCGCGCGGTGCCCGGTTCTCTACGTGCCCGCGATGCACACCGAGATGTGGGAGCACCCCGCCACGCGGCATAACGTCGCGACGCTGCGCTCCCGCGGAGCCGTCGTCGCACAGCCTGCATCCGGGCGGCTCACCGGTGCCGACTCCGGTGCGGGCCGGTTGCCGGAACCCACGGAGATCGTCGACCTCGCCACCGTGCTGCTGCACCGCCCGGACGCCCTGCCGTGGGATCTCACCGACCGGCACGTGGTGATCTCGGCCGGGGGCACCCGGGAGCCGCTTGACCCGGTGCGCTATCTGGGCAACCGATCCTCGGGACGGCAAGGTTATGCGCTGGCC
>JBOHFW010000165.1:0-8079 GCA_050699835.1 Pseudonocardiaceae bacterium
CAGGTAATCAGCTGTTTTACGCGATGGGATCGGAATGATCGTCCGGCGTTAGTCACCGCTCACGACCGCCGCTCAGGGGCGGGGGATGGCGACGGCGTTGTACGGCGTGTCCGGGGTCGGCGGCGTGGTGAAGCGGGCGTTGGGGAGGTACAGCCGGGGGCCGAAGGCGGCCACGGTCGTCGGTACGTCGAATCGGGGATCACTCACCCGCCGTACGACGCGGCCGTCGGTCCCCGCCGCGTTCAGCCGCAGGACGGCCACGGTGTTGAGCCGGTTCTGCACCGCGAACAACGTCCGGCCGCGCAGCAACAGGCCGTCGCCGTTCGGCAGCGACTCGCCGTGCAGGTCCATCCGGCGGGTCGTACCGGTCCGGTCGACGCGGAACAGTCCGCCGGTGTTCGACTGCACGACGATCAGGCCCCGGCCGTCCGGGGTCGGCGTGATGCCGTTGGCGTTGATGCCGGCGCCGTACACCAGGTCGCCGGTGAGCGGGATCCGCACCGCGGTGGTGGGCAGCCGTCCGCCGCGCAGCGGCAGCTTGTAGAGCACCGGGTTGGTGGAGTCGGTGAACCACGCGGCGCCCTGGGTGAGGATGACGTCGTTGACGAACGCCGGGCCGGTGGCCAGCCGGTAGGACGCCAGCACCCGGCCGGTGCGGACGTCGACGACCCGCGCGTCACCGCCCGCGCCGCCCGCCACGAACAGCCGTCCGCGCGGGTCGGTCTTCATCCCGACGGACGGTGTGCCGGGCCCGCGGCTGACGATCGCGCCGCGCCCGGTACGCAGGTCGGCGCGGTAGATCGAGCCGTCGGCCAGGGAGCCGAAGAAGGCGAACGGACCGGGCCCGGTCGCGATGCCCTCGGGGCGGAACCCGTTCGGCAGCCGGGTCGTGGTCGGGAACACCGCCGGATCGGGACGATGGACGGCATGGTGGTCGACGGCCGCCCGGGCCGGCGCGCCCATCGTGGCGGCCAGCCCGAGCACGAGCACGGCGGACATTAAGGCAAGCCAAGACGAACCAGGCAGAGCTGAACCGAGCCGAAACGAAGCAAGCAGAAACGGACCAAGCGACGAACCTAGTGTGCGACGGTGAACCTGGTCCGGTGGTGTCGGGGGCGCCTCGGACTCATCCAGCAGCGCCACTGCGAGGTCCTCGATGGAGATCGCGGAGTGGCCCGCGGCGTTAACAAGAAATCCTGCGGCTGACCAGCGGGTCACGGTTTCAGTTGTCGTCGGCCGAGGTGAACGCTGCGGCGTGGTCGCGGACGAAGTCGGCGATGTCGCGCGGGGGGTGGCCCAGAAGGTCGGCGACCGTATCGGTGGTGAAGTCTCCCCAGCCGGTGACATACGCCTGCGCGTACTCCTCGAGCATGTCGACGATCCATTTCGGAACGCCGTAGCCGAGCAGTGTCGTGCGCTTGGCGTCGTCGCTGACCGGCAGGTACGTGATGGACCTGCCGAGAGCGAGACTCAATTGGTCGGCGACCTCGTCAAACGTCAGCGAGCGCGGGCCGGTGAGGGTGTACGTCTCGCCGTGGTGGCGATCCGGGTCGTCGAGCAGCACGCGGGCAGCGCACTCGGCGATGTCGCGTACGTCGATCATACCGATCCGCGCCGAGGCCATGTTCAGCGAGAACGTACCGGTGGCGGAGATGTCGCCCGCCTCGTTCAGCAGGTTCTGCATGAACCAGTGTGGACGCAGGATCGTCCAGCGCATGCCGCACCGTTCGGTCTCCCGGTCGGACAGCGCGTGCAGCCTGCCGCTGCGGTTCGGCGCGTCGTGTGCCGCGCCGACGACGGACAAGCGCACGATGCGCTCCACACCGGCCTGGCGTGCGGCCCACACGGCGTTCATGTTGTTCTCCGGAGCGCGGGGGCCGTTCGGGGTGAGCAGCCACACGTCCTGCACGCCCTCGAAGGCAGGCGGCAGCGACCGAGCGTCATCGAGGTCACCGACGAAGACCTCGGCGCTCTGCTCGCACGGGCCGTCCGCTTTGGACTCTTCGCGGACGAGAGCACGAAGATCCAGTCCGGACGGAAGTCCCTCGAACGCAAGCGCGAGCGGGACAAGCACGAGACCGCCAGCGGTGAGCTGCCAGCCGGCGATGGTCGCTGCGCCGACGCCCTCCGGACGTCCCCAACGTTTGGTCAGGACGATCCCGCCAGCCATCACGCCGGCAGCTGCGATGCCAGCCAGGATGCCGAGCAGGTCGAAGGAGAGCTGGCCGCGCAGAACGATCAACCCGACGCCCACCACGCCGACCAGGCCCCAGCCGAGCCGCCAGCGTGTGGGCTTCTCACCGAGCAGCAGGAACGCCAGGCCGGCGACGAGCAACGGCTGGACGGCGAAGAGGGTCGCCGCGATGCCACCCGGTAGTCGATAGGCGGCGACGAACAGCAGTGCGAAGAGCGCGCCGATGTTGAGGGTGCCGAGCAGCAACGAGCGCCACAGCCACTTGCCGTGCGGCAGCTTGCGCGTGATGGCGAGCAGGATCAGCCCCGCCGGCAGCGCGCGGATCACACCGGACACCAACGGGTAACCGGGCGGGAGGAACTCGGTGGTGACCAGGTACGTGGTGCCCCAACTAACCGGCACGGCCGCGGTCAGCGCGGTCACTCCCAGAGTGCCACCGACGGGCGCGAGCGCGGTGAGCGCGGTACGTGACGCGGTGTCCATGAGATGACTTCTCAACGTTGAAATGTTTAACGCTGGAGACGGTACGCCGAGTGGTACCTTGACGTCAAACAGTTCAACGCTGAGGAGTGCTCGTGGTGCGTGATGCCGTCGACCTCATCGTGGAGCAGTGGGCTCGCGCCCGCCCGGACCTCGACGCGTCCCCCATGGGGGTTCTCGGCCGTCTCTCCCGGGTGACCCGGATCGCCGAGTGCGAGCTCAAAACGCTCTTCAGCGAGTTCGGGCTGGAGAGGGGCGAGTTCGACGTCCTCGCCACCCTCCGGCGCGCCGGCTCACCCGACGGCATGACCGCAGGCATGCTGGCCCGCTCCTCGATGGTGACCTCGGGCGCCGTCACCAACCGGCTCGACCGGCTCGTCGCCAAGGGCTACGTCACGCGCGACGTCGACCCCGCCAACCGGCGTACGGTCGTCGTCGCCCTCACGCCCGCCGGCCGCGAGCTCATCGACCGCGCCGTCGTCGCCCACGTCGACAACGAACGACGCATCCTCACCGCGCTCGACCAGCACCAGCAGGACGACCTCGCCGCAACCCTGCGCACCCTGCTGCTCAGCCTCGGCGACGAGGCGAGCGACGTCAGGGCAGCAGGCGAAGCCTGAGCCTCGGCCCTCCGGGCAGTCCGGCCATGGTCCCCACCCCGAGCCGGAGCGACGGCATCAGGGCGGCCGTCACGGCGTGGTACAGGTCCGATCTCTGCTGCCAGGGATGCCCGTAGTCCCGGGGAAATTTGGTCGGATTTGGCTGACCTGCGAAAACGCCGGTAGGTGGCGGTCGTCTCGGGGCTCGATGGTCACGAACAAGGAGGGCCGCGACGCCTGGCAGGGCAAGGGCGGGCTGAGTCAGGTGAGGGTCGGCGCGAACAGTACCCGCGGCTCCAGGTCCAGGCGGGTGTTCGGCGTGGCCTCGGGCGGGGTCAGATTGAGGGTCCAGTTACCGAACCGGCGGACCGTGTGGGTGATGTAGGGGGAGACGGTGGCCAGGTCGTCGGGGTCGACCGGTTCGCCTTCGGCGGCGATGTCGTTGGCCGCGTCGGTGATGTCCAGGGCGGTGGAGTACATGACGCAGTTGGCCAGCAGTTCGTTGAACTTGACGACTTTCTCCTGGTAGTCAGGGTCGTTGTGGCCGATGAGCCTGCCGCCGAACATCAGCCAGTCAGCGAAGCCGTGGAAGGCCTCGTTGCGGTTGGTCACCTGGGTGATCTGCTCCCTGAGCTCGGGTTCTGACAGGTACCGCAGCAACGTGATGGTGCGGATCGCCCGGCCGAGCTCGCGGAAGGCCCGGTAGAGGCGGTTCTTGCGAGAGTGGTTGCCCAGACGGCGTAGCAGCGCCACCGAGGACATCTTGTTCTCCCGGATCGAGATCGCGGTCCGCAGCAGGTCTGTCCAGTGGGCCTCGATCAGGTCCCAATCAACGGCCTCCTCGCCGAACAGGGCGTCGATGTGGGCGTAACCGGTGGTTTCGTCGGGCCGGTAGAAGATCAGGTCGTGCCAGTTGCGGATCCGGGGCAGCAGATCGAAGCCCAGCAGCGCGGCCAGGCCGAAGACCGGCAGCGACTGGCCTTGGGTGTCTGCGTGGATGGTGTCGGGCTGGATGTCGCTGGTGTTCTTCAGCAGCCCCTCGATGATGTAGACCGCCTCCCACACCCCGCACGGGAAGCATGTGCGCCGCGACCTGGGCCGGGCCGAGCAGGGTGCCGTGCGCGAACACCGTCAGCACATAGCGGGCCAGTGCGTCGCGGATCTTCGGGTCCGAGCCCGAAGCGGGCCCGAAGTGGTGGTGCCAGCCCAGCAGGTAGGAGGTGCGGGTGAGGATGTCCAGCAGCGCCCGCTGCGGCAACCGGTCATGGATGGCGGCCTCCAGCCGGAGCGCCTCCGGCCTGCGTTCGGCTCCCTTGCGCCGCTTGAGCAGCGGACCGCCGCCCTCCAGCACCAGGTCGGTGTTGGAGGGGTAGCCGGCATCGACGCTCGCCGCGATGTCAGCCAGCTGGCGCCGGTAGTGGGCGGTCAGCCCGCCCGGCGCGGCCGGGATCCCCGCCTGGGCGCAGAACTTGGCGACCAGCGGCCGACACTCCTCCCACGACATCAGCTGTTCATGCAGGTTGGCGTAGGAATCCGATCCGGCTACCGCCATGTCCCCCGATCGCAGCTCGGCGGCCAGGTAGGAGAACCGCCAGCGCCTCCAGCCCGCCCGCCTGCTCCAGCGTCTTGAGCACCAGCCGCCCAGCTGCTCAGCCACCACACGTGTGTCCGCCTGGCCCACCGGCAGAAACCGGCCCCGCCCCCTGTGCCGGCTCCTCGGCGTCGGATGCAGCGGGCTCCTGCGGGGTGGTGGCCTGCCGCACCACCGACAACACGTCCCCGAAGACGCCCAGCAGCCGCTCCGACTCGGCGCGGTGCGCCTCCCGCAACGCCTCCAGATGGTCACGGCCCTTCTTGTGGATCGTCGCCATCCGCTTGCAGAACATCGTCACCACGTCGTCGCGGACCCCGGTCCGTACCGTGTGCACCAAGGCCACGATCAGCGTCAACCGCTTGTCCTCCGTCGTGATCTTCTTCATGTCCGCGACGTCGGTGACCCGCGCTTCCCCTGCAAAGTGCAGCACCTTGCCCGGCGGCACCCCCGCCAGCCACCGCTCGGTCGGCCCGATCGCGTCGATCTCGGCCAGCAGCTCCAACCGCTGCCGGAACTTGCCCAGCGACGCCGCCTTCGCCACGTCCTTGAGCCGGTCGAACTCACTGCGTCGGCTGACCGGATCAACCAGCAGCATCCGCCCCAGCCTGGCCCGCACCGCCGCATCCAGCCGCCCCGCGACCGTGGCGAAGAACCCATTGTTGGCCTCGGCGCGGATCGCCGAGGCCATCGTGTCCAGCGTGGAGTAGCCGGGCAGCTCGTACCGCACCCGCACCAGCTCCTCCAACGCCACATTGATCAGGTCGGCCGGGTTGTCCTTGGTCTGCACCGCCTTGCGGATCGCATCCCCGGCGATCTTGCGGACACCGGGCCCGTCGTAGGTGAGCTGCATCCGCTTACGGACGAGATCCCGATGCCGCTTGGCCGACCGGACCGCCGCCTCCGCCAACTCCCGACCCGACACCACACGACCAAACCGCGGATACGCGGTCCGATCGACCGAGGTCACACCCAACCCCCGCAAGAGCCGCCAACAAAACGACGAACACCCTAACGATCACCCGTCAGCCCGCGGCCCCTTTCAGCCGTATTCCGCCCGCCCCCGAGATAGGACGACAACTGCCCAAGCGCGCAAGCAGAACTGCCTGAAAGGTCGTCTTCACGACCTTGGCGCGGACGTTTCCGCCGCGCACGATGATCGCGGGGGCCCGTAGCCACGGATGTGACATGAGCGAACGCGAACATCGTGCGCCGGCCAGGGGGCACGCGCTCGTCAGTGCGCCGGCGCATGACCGAACCGGGCCGCCTTGGATTGTCGCGAGCATCCTTCGGTTTCAGCGGCTCGCTGGCAATGGTGCCGTGGCTTCGGCCCTGGCCGGAAGAGAGCGCGCAACGGCGTCAGTAAACGCGTTGGGCGCGATACAGCGAGCCAATCCCACCCGCGCTGAAAACATTGCCGCCTTAAGGAGCGAACTCGCTGGCGCAGAAACCGATCCGGCAAAGTGGAAAGATGTCGCGCTCCGGCTGAACGGATTCGACAAGGGCGATCTTCCTGCGATTTGCGCCGAGATCCCAGCCACACAACTGCAGGCTGCGCGCTCGGCGGTTGAGCGATATCTGCCTGGCTGGCCCACCCAAACGGCGATCCTCGCCGCCCTCGATGCACGGGCAAGAAAGAAGAAGGTCAGCCTGCGTCCACTCGGTAGCAGCATTTGGGCCGCCTACTCACAAGTGGGATACAACGTCTGGTCGGGCCCAGGCCTGAAGAACAAAGTGTGGGAGCACATCGGTGGCAGCGTCGGAAAGAGATACGCCGGTGGCGACACTTGTGCTGCCCGGGTTAGCTGGTCGTTTAACTATGGCGGCTTCCCAATCACGGGTCGTGGCGAAACGAATGACTCCAAAAAGACATACAAGGGCAAGAAGGGTGACGGCAAAAACTACATAGTCTGGGTGCCGTCGTTGCAGAGTTATCTGACGAGCCAGTGGGGTAAACCAGACGCAATGCTGCGCAGCAACGCCGAAGCGATCGCGTTTGAGGCCATACTTAGACCGGGCGAGGTAGCTGTTTTCGCGGGCCCTCATCATGCCGGCCTATTCATGCAGGGTTATGACGACGCCTATGTTAAGAGTGACCCTGGTGTGATGCCTGTCGCTGTCTGGAAACTGCCGATGTAGTCGCATGAACCTAGTTCAGGAGTCGCCTGTGGGGCTCGAATATAGAATCCTGGGTTTGACCTGCGGGTTTGCCGGTTCCCGTGTTCGATCATGCGGCGAGCTGGCACTCGCTGGTGAGTCCGTCAAGGATCGGTTTGCGGAGAATCTGGTAGTCGGCGAGGTTGATCACTCGTGGGGGTCGGGTTTAGCGACGACGCGGCACGAGCCGGGACAAGGCGGCCAGCCACGCCCGGTCGGCAGGCATGTAGCGAACTCGGGCGACCTGTCGGCGCAACACGGTGTTCCCGTGCCGTAAGACCAGCAATTTTGGCGTCCTTGCTCAGGTCTCGCCGCACCAGCACCGCGGTCAGGCCGAGCAGACAACGCATGAACTGGTACAAGATCGACAGCAGCAGCATCCGACGATGATCCATGACCAGACAGCACACGAGGAGCGCAGGTCAGGACGTTACATCGAGTTTCCGAGCCCCACAGCCCATCCCAGTGGCGATTGAGACCAGCCGCGGGCTGCTGGTGTCGTGCCTGCGTGCCACTGGGCGGCCAGTGTTCGCGATCAACCCCCTGGCGGTATCACGTTATCGGGATCGGCACTCGGTGGCGCGGAAGAAATCCGACCTGCCGGGGATGCGCTCGTACTCGCGAACATTCTGCGGACCGACATGGCCGCCCATCGGCCGCTGCCGGCCGACTCCGAACTGGCTCAGGCGATCGCGGTACTCGCCCGCGCCCAGCAAGACGCGGTGTGGGAGCGCACCTGCGCGCACAACAAGCTGCGTTCGCTGCTGCGCGAGTACTACCCCGCCCTACTGGAGGCCTTCGCCGACACACGCGAGGGCCTGCTACGCCCCGAGGCGCGGACCCTCCTGGCCACCGCCCATACCTCCGCCCGCAGCCTGGCGTTCACCGGACGCAACGGGCTACTCACCGCGTTGCGGGTTGCATTGCGGGGCAAGCGCTCGATGGCGGTGGTGCAGGCCCTGCACGGGATGGGCGGGATCGGCAAGACCGCGCTGGCCATCGAGTACGCCCACCGCCACGGGACCGACTACGACGTGGTCTGGTGGATCCCAGCGGAG
>JBOHFW010000166.1:0-3715 GCA_050699835.1 Pseudonocardiaceae bacterium
CCCGGAGCCGGTCGAGCTCGCGGAGCTGACCAGCGACGTCGACGCCAAGGTACGCGCGCTGGGTAAGCGGCGCTGGCAGCTGGAGGCCATCGGGGAGGGCACCGTCCGGGTCGACCCGCAACGGATCACCCAGGCCATGGCGCAGCTGGCGCAGAACGCCGTGCAGCACACCAAGCCCGGCGACGCGATCACGATCGGATCGGCCCGGCGGCCCGGGATGCTGACGTTCTGGATCACTGACAGCGGTCCTGGAGTACCCCTGGAGGACCAGCAGGCGATCTTCGAGAGGTTCTCCCGAGGCTCCACCGGTGGGGCCCGCGCGCACCGCGCCGGAGCCGGGCTGGGCCTAGCGATCGTCACCGCCATTGCCGACGCCCATGGCGGCGCCGTCCGGCTGCGGTCCTCGCCCGGGCAGGGGGCCACCTTCAGTGTCGAGATCCCCGCCGAGCCCCCGGTCAGCAAAGGAGAGCTCCGGTGAGCAATCGCATCCTGATCGCCGAGGACGAGGCGCGAATTGCGGCATTCGTCGAGAAGGGCCTGCGGGCCAACGGGTTCACCACGACCACGGTCGGCGACGGTCACAGCGCCATTGATTACGCCCTGACCGGAAGCTTCGATCTTGTCATCCTGGATCTTGGGCTACCCGGCAAGGACGGATTCACCGTGCTGCGCCTGCTGCGCGAGCGTGGCGCCAACATGCCCGTGATCATCCTTACGGCCCGGGACACCGTGCGTGACACCGTTGCCGGGCTGGAGGGTGGCGCGGATGACTACATGACCAAGCCGTTCCGGTTCGAGGAGTTGTTGGCCAGGGTCCGGCTACGGCTGCGCTCGGCTGATCGCGCCCCCGAGGCCACCGTGCTCAGCGGCAACGGCGTGTTGCTGGACCTACGCACCCGCCGCGCCCAGGTCGGCGAGCGCACCATCGACCTGACCGCGCGCGAGTTCACCCTGCTCGAGCTCTTCCTGCGTCACCCCGGCCAGGTGCTCTCCCGTGAGCAGGTGCTCTCCCACGTGTGGGGCTATGACTACGACCCCGGTTCCAACATCGTCGACGTTTACGTCCGCGCGCTGCGCCGCAAGATCGGCACCGAGCAGATCACCACCGTCCGCGGCATGGGCTACCGCTGCGGATAATCAGCGCACCACGATGCTTATGCAAAACCCAGCGTGACATCGCCCGACCGCTTCAGAGTTCCCGAACTCAACAGCAGAGCCCGGTCGTTGGAGGAGCAGCACGCCGATCATGTCCGGGTGGCTGGTGAGCAGGGCTGGATTTTGGGTGAGGACTCCTATCGGGATGAGTCGGTCAGCGCGTCGCGGTATTCCAGCAAGGTGCGGGGTGGGTTCGATGCGCTGGTTGCTGATCTGGAACGGGACCGGTTCGGTGCGCAGGTGTTGATGATCTGGGAGAGCAGCCGGGGCAGTCGCCGGGTTGGTGAGTTGCTGGAGTTGTGTGAGCAGCGCTCGGTGTCGATCTTCGTGACCACATCCCCGGCGGGAGCGGTGGGGACCGGATGGTCGATTTGGACAGCTTGTATGAGGGGCAGTGGCCGGGGCTGGTCAGCCGGGGCGACTGGTTTGCGGTGCAGCGGCTGCTGCGCGCACCCGAGCGCAAGACCACCCGGCCCGGCAGGTCATGCTCGATTACCTCGCGCAACCCGATGTGATCGACACTCTCCGCGCGGGCGAGCACGACGGTGACCGCGAACTCTCCGAGGTCCGGGATCGGCTCGCCGCCGTGCGGGCCCGGCACGAGCAACTCGCCGACGCGGTAGCGGCGGGAACGGTCAGCGTCACCACCCTGGTCCGGGCCGAACCACCGCTGCTCGCCGAGATCACCACGCGGTGGCAGCCTGGCGCTCTGCGTGATGACCAAGGCGGGAGCCCACTTGACCCGAGGAGCACGCAACCCCGCTCTCCAGCCCTCGATCTGCGCCGCGACCCCGGCTTCGCAGTGTGCTGCTGATGCCCGGTTGTCGTCTGCGTTGTCGTCGCCGCTGTCGTCAGCTTGCGCCGGGGACCTGGCCCTGCTCCCCCCGTCATGCCCTCTGTCTTGGCTCCGCATCCCCCTCTGTCCCGGTGAGACTCCTCGACGTGGCGACGGGCCACCGACGATCTTGCATGCTCGGTGCCCCGTGGCACCTGCCTATGCTGGAAGGGTGCGCACGCGACGACCCGGCCCGCCGTGGTGGACCTGGTATGCATTCGGAGGCAAGCTCCCTGATCGGTACCGGGAGTGGGTGATGCACGACGTGACCTGCCGAACCTGGGCGCTGCGGCACGTGGCCCGCAGCCTGGTGCAGGTGACCCCGGTAGCGATCCTGCTGCTGGTTCTCCTGGGTCCTTCGTGGATCACCTACCTCGGCCTCGCCGGTGGTGCCATTATGGCGCTCATCTACTCGGTGGCCTACATCGAGGAGACCGGTGAGCATCGGCTTGCCAAGCACGGCTATCCGGTGGGCACCGGGCGCGAAGTACGCATGCGGCGGAGCAAGCGGGCCGCCGACGAGGAGCACTACAACGCCGTCTACCGGTTCCCAGAGAGCTGAGCAGCTCCCGCCATAAGCGGTAGTAATGATCCCGACTCGGAGTGACCTGCTCTAATAACCGGGTATAGGTTCCTGAGCCGCAAAAATACATCTCAGTAGTTCTCAGGATTTCTCATGTCTGCCCAACACTTGGCGGCCTGGAGACGGCGTGATCTTGGTCGGCTGCCGGTTGGCCTCGCACTGGGTACGTGTCGGCCGATGACATCGCCAAGAGACTTGTCGAGCATGCGCGCGCTCTTCAGCACGAGATCCGTCTCGTGGCGGACCTGTTCCAACAGACCGACTTCCTCGGTGACGTCAACAACTTGCCGCACGCTCACTACGGCTACTTGATGGCCACGCTCGGCCAGATCGACACACTTTCCGTTTGTCATGGAGAGAATGCCGGCCAGGGCCAGACTCCGCGGATGATCGCTTTCCTGGATAGGTACGTCCACCCCGGACGACTCGATGTGCACAGAGCGGTCGTTCAGATGCTGCGTCACACCCTCATGCACACCGGTGCATTGCGATATCTCTATGACCCGGACAGCAAGATCGCGTACACCTGGCGGGTCTACTTCGACGACCTGCCAGACGGCGTCGCGCACTACACGTTGACCAAGGTTGATCCCGCCTACCAGGACGATCTCCTCGATCACGCTCGCATGGCGGGCGGCGCTTCTGCATAAGCCTCCCCGATCGCTGACCAGCCATCTCAATCATCGCCACCGCCACCAGGGTCACCGCCACCACGGTCACCGCCACCACCACGCCAGCCCCCCTCGCCACCGCCACCACCGCGCCAGTCATCGCCACGTGGCCCGCCGTCGTCACGCCCGCCGTCGTCACGCCCGCCGAAGCGGAGTTGACCGTCGCCTGGGCCGTCGTCATCTGAGCCGTCGTCACCTGGCCCGCCGTCGTCACGCCCGCCGAAGCGGAGTTGACCGTCGCCTGGGCCGTCGTCATCCGAGCTATCGTCGCCCGGCCCGTCGTCGTCGCGCCCGCCGAAGCGGAGTTGACCGTCGCCTGGGCCGTCGTCATCTGAGCCGTCGTCATCGCCTGGCCCGTCGTCGTCCGATCTGGGGGTGGCTGGCGGTGCGCCGACGGGTCCGCCCGGACCAGGAGGACCTGACTCCGCTGGGCCCGGACCTGGCGTCCCAGATCCGGGCCCACCTGGGATG
>JBOHFW010000167.1:0-4285 GCA_050699835.1 Pseudonocardiaceae bacterium
GCACTGCCTCGAACATCGGCCGCCAGTCAGCGGCCAGCGCCCCGTTCTCGGTGAGGTGGTCAACGAGCTGCCGGTGCGCCAGCTGGCCCTCAGCGGCGGTCATCGACCGTGTCTGCCTGGTTTGGGCTCCCGCGGACTCGGCGGTAGACCCTGCACCTGACCGTCCTTGTCACCCGGATTAGGCGGAGTGGAATGCTTCCCCTCGCCTTCCTTCTCAGGCGGTGGGGGCGGCGGACCTTGATCACCCATCATTCTTGACCCCCTCTGCGGAGCTCGTCACGCTCCGTTCGTACCGCAGTGACGGCGCCCGTGTACAGGGCTTGCAGGGGCGCTCGGTCCGGCCCGCCATGACTGACACAGGCGACGGATCAGCATCGGGTCCTACCCGAGTCACACCCGCACGACCGAGATGCTCACATCTCGCGGTGGCAGTCAGGAAAGAGCGGACCAGAAGGCGAGGCGGTGCTCGGCAGCGTAGTCGACGGGTCGGATACCGCCTGCTCCTGGTTCGAAGGACTGCACGTATCCAGTACTGCTGAAAGCCGCCCACCCCGGCAGTTCCGGCCCATTGGGGTCACCGGTGCGAGCGAAGTTCGCCCAATAGGAGTTCAGCTGCTCTGCCAGACGCCGCTGGTCGGGGGCGAACTCGCCCGCGGTGCCGCCGAACTCGCCGGTGCCTGGCGCGTCGAACTGGTAGAAAACCTCGGCCGAGTGATGCGCACCGGGCGGGAACCCGGGTGGGAACTCCACGATGGGCGGCGCCTCGCCGTCGGCGAACTCGTAGGCGTAGGTCGGGGTATGGGCGGCGAGCAGCCGGTTCTGCTCGGCCGTCGCGAGCGCCCACACCCGGTCGGTCACCACGGCCGACCAGGCCAGGCTCGGTGAGCCATAAGCGTCGAGCGGGTATTGCGCCGCCACCTGCTCGGCCGCTGGACCGAAGGCCTCACGCAGCAACTGGGAATAGCCCTCAGTGGTGACCGGCTGGCCTGCCAGGTCGTAGAACATCGCGGTGTAGAGCCGGTGCTCGTCTCGGGTGGCGCCGGAGATCACCGGCACCCGGTGGAACCGGCCGCCCCGCAGGGCCTGCACCGGGTCCTCCGGGAGAATGCTGGTTCCGTAGGCGTAGATGGTGAATGTCGAGGTGCGCGGCAGCAGGTCGCGCGCCGGGAGCCCGCGCAGGCACTGCACTGCGGTGGTGGGATCGGGACAACCCAGCTTACCCGCTGTCAATGACCCCAACTCGTCCAGCTCGGGCGGGGAGATCCACACCGAGGGCACCGCGGGTGAGCCGGGACTGATCATGCCGGGTGGGTAATTGTGCAAGGCCGGACTGCTCTGTATCGCGGCCCGGTGAAACAACTCCTGCGCGCTCGGCGACGTCAGGTGCGCGGTGGTGGCCAGCGCGCCGTAGGACTCGCCGAACAGCGTGACGTTGCCGGGATCACCACCGAAGGCCGCGATGTTGCGCTGCACCCACCGCAGCGCGGCCTGCTGATCGGCTAGCCCGAAGGTGCCCGAGCCGTCCAGACCGGGATAACCGAACGCGCCGAAGATCCCCATCCGGTAATTGATCGTCACCACCACGACGTCTCCGCCGAGGGCGAGCCGGTGAGCGTCGAATTCGCTGCCCGCCCCGTTAGTACCGCCACCGCCGTGGATCCACACCATGACCGGCAGTGGCGTTGCCGCGTCGGGGGCGGTGACATTCAGGTACAGACAGTCCTCGTTCTCACTGGCGATGTCGGCGGCGTGGGAGGCCTGCTGCGGGCAGACGTTGCCGGGCTTGGTGGCGTCGCGGGGTTGTGACCACGGCACCACCGGCTGCGGGGGCGCCCAGCGCAACTCGCCGACCGGCGGCGCGGCGAAGGGAATGCCCTGGAAGAGCCGGTAACCCTCGACCACCGTGCCACGCACCGGGCCGGTATCCGTGGCCACGACGGCGCTCGGACCCCTCTCGGCAGGCTCCTCCGCAGACGGTGAGCACGCCGATAACACGGCGACGCAGGCCACAGCGGCCACCAGTATTCGCTTCATCACCGTGGTTCCTTCCGGGTCGCGAGCGCGACCAACGTCACCAACTCGCGCTCGTAGACGTCCAGATCGAGATCGGGGTCGGCGGCCAGGGCGCGGAGCACACCGTTGCGCAGCGACATGATCGCCACGGCCATCACCCGCGGGTCGAACCCCCGGAACTCACCGGCTTGCTGGCCCTCGTGCAGGAAGTCCGTCAGCTTCGCCACATCGGCTTCGGCCACCCCGGCCCCATGCAATGGGCTGCCGTCGTCACGGCGGGCGCTCGCCATGATGTCCAGCAGGGCGACCAGCTGGGTGCGGTGCGTGCGCATGAAGTCCACGTTGGACTCGACGAAGGCGCGCAGCTCGTCCGCCTTCATACGTTGTGCCTGCATGCGGGGCAGCACGAACGCCGTGAACGTGCCCATCACCTCGGTGACGACCTCACCCATCAGCTCGTCCTTTCCGGCGAAGTGATAGGAGATCAGGCCGGTGCTGCTCAACCCGGCCCGCTTGGCAATCTGGCCGAATGACGCCCGCCCGTAGCCCAGCTCGGCGATTGTCTCGATCGCGGCCCGCACGATCTGGGCCCGCCGCGCGGTCTCCGTGAACGTCCGTCCTTGCTTGCTCATCCGAGTTTCTTCTTGCTTAAACGAGCAAAAATAGCGCGACGAAGCGACCAGGGGTAATTCATTTACTGGACGGAGCCGCTTGCGCTAGGCCTGAGCGCTGCTCATGCGGCGTCGTGGAAGATCACACCGAGAGCATGCCGGTGTCCGCTGCGCAGCATGGACACCCCGTGGCGCATGGTGATCCGGTAATAACCGCGGGTGCCAGAGCCGGGCCGGTAGCGGGTGGGCCAGATCACCGCTTGGCCTTGGTCCAAGGTGACCGCGGTGCCGCGGGACTGCGCCCGGGGCAGGTTCTCCACCAGGAGGAACTCCCCACCGGTGTAGTCGGTGCCGGGCTGTGACAGCGCGACCATGGCCTGCAGCGGGAAGGCGTGCTCGCCGTAGAGATCCTAGCATCCGTTTGGTCTCCAGCATCATGGGGTCGATCATGTCCGCGGGTCCATGAGAGTTGATGAGAGGCGCGGGCGCCAGACAGCCGCGTTAGATCGGCAACCGTGGCAGGTTGGTGCGGGGCGCGACCGGGTCGTCAGCCCAACGGCAGCCGTACTGTCACCACCGCGCCGCCGTGCGGCTCGTCGTTCCGCGCCTGCACGGTGCCGTCGTGGGCGGCGACCACGGCGCATCAGCTCACCCTGCCCGAGCCCATCATCCATAGGGGATAGGGGCATCAGCCCCACGTGGGCTGATGCGCTGTGGGATCTGCGGCCGGAAAATGCAGGGAGCGATGATCCGCAAGCATCACACCTACTACCGGTGTCTGGCCCGCACCCTGGCGCCCGGATCGGTTGCGTTGGCCGATCACCCAAAAACAGTAAACCTGTGCGAAGACAGTGTCTTGAAGCCGCTGAACAGCTGGATCGGTCACCTCTTCAGCCGCGAGAGCGTTGACCAGACCGTTGCCGCGTTGATTGCTTCCCAAAAAGAGACGGCCGCCGCATCGAACGGCCGGGACGCGATGACAAAGCGGCTTGCCGCCGCCGAGGCGCGGCTACGGAGATACCAGGCCGCTGTCGCGGCCGGGGTTGATCCAGCGGCGGTGGTGGAGGTGATCAATGACGCGCAGGCGCAGCGGGCCGCCGCGCAGGCCGAGCTTCAAGGTGCACCCGCGCCGAACGAACTGACCGGCGCCGAGGTATACGCGCCAGTCACCCACGCCGGGATGGGCTCCACGATGGAAGCGCTGTACTACGGCGTCCCGCTGGTCGCCTTCCCACAGATGCCCGAGCAGGTCGTCAACGCCGACCGTATCCAGGAGCTCGGGCTCGGGCAGAGGCTTGACGCCGAGCGCCTGACGGCCGGCACCCTGCAGGCCGCGGTCTGGCAGGTCACCTCCAGCCCCAAAATTCGCGCGAACCTGGACCGGATGCGGGCGGCCGCCCGCGGCGGCGGAGCCGCCGAAGGCGCCGACGCGATCGAGCAGTACCTGCCGTAACAGCTCGCGACAGAGGTGCTCGAGCGACCCCTGCTTGAGGATCCCGCTGCGGCAGTGGTGTTCGGTCTGTTGTGGTCACACCTGGGTGGTCTGCTCCAGGTCGATCACGATCTTGCCGAGCGAGTGACCGGACTCCACCGCTCGCAGTGCCTGGGGCGCTGAGTCGAAGGGGTAGGTCTGGAGCACCTTGGGATCGACTTTGCCTGCG
>JBOHFW010000168.1:0-16758 GCA_050699835.1 Pseudonocardiaceae bacterium
CGGCTCCACCACCCGGCCCACCTCACCACCGGTGGCATCAGGGTCGCACAACCCGATTTCCACCAGGGTGGCCAGCAGGCGGGCCTGCTCATGAGACAACTGCCGGGCCCGCGCCTGCACCACCTCCACCAAATCGAAACCAGTGAGGGCGTGAATGTCGATCCCAGCCAGCAGCGCACCCAACTCCGGACCCGGCGCCATCTGGGCCAGACCCGCAGGAATCACCTGCCGCACCGTCACGACCGGAACGCTATAACCCAGGTCTGACAATCTCGGCCACCCAACCCCACCAACCCAGGAACAATCCCACGACGAGGATTAGGCCCACAGCGAAATAAGCACAACAAAGACCAGTACCGCCGCGTATCGGCAAGGGTCCGCAGACCGCAACCCGTTCGGTGACGTCCAGAGCTGCGTAGGATCCGCCTGATGACCTGTGGAGTAGCGGGAGTAGCGCTATCGGCGTGCCCAACGAACCCGGTAGTGCGGGCTGCCGCGTACCTGGCGCCCACGCCGGGGGACTTACGTGGGCTGAGCAGGCTCTGGTGCGGACCAATAACCCTGGATGACTAAAACGGACCTGAAACGTCGGTGGTGTCCGGTTCACGGACCGTGGCAACTGGGCCACCCGCACCAAAAAGCCACGAGACGCGGGCTGGCACGTGCAGGTGCAGCGGGGTCGAACCCAGCAGAAAAGTGATCATTGCGTCCTGCTTACGCGCAGCTCCTAACCTGTGATCGACGGTACGTCTGCGGGTCTGGAGCACGGCCGATGCCATCCCGCGACCACCGTGGATCCGGGAGCCATCCGGGCTCCCGGCCACACGATTGAAGGGAAATTTTCAGATGGGGGGGAGGCGCCTCACCGACCCTTAGGGGCAGACGTTGAGATCTCGAAAGGCACCCGCGAATACTTTCGGGGACTTTAGATTCTTGGATACTGGTTCATGCTGTTCTCGGAGGTGACGCCGTGGGTGATGCAGCGATAGGAATAGAGCAGTCATCGAGGTTCCTCGGATGAAGATTCTTGTCGTGGACAGACATCCGGTGATGCGTTTGGGTCTTGAAGCGCTTCTCCGCACCGAGGACGATATCCTGGCCATCTGCGTGGCAGAAAGCATGGACGATGCCGCCAGAATCGTCGCAGCCGAGCAACCCGATATCGTGGTTCTGGATTTCGTGCTCAAAGGGCAGCAAAGCGGAACGGAATTATGCCGGCAGATCAAGTCGGCACCCGACCCGCCCGGCGTCGTGGTCTACACGGACAACGACGCGGAAGTAGATCTGTTCCTGTGCCAACTATCGGGCGCGGACAGCTATGTACACAAAGACGAAGAGCCTGACCGGCTGCTCGAAGCGATACGCGCGACTCACGCAGGAAAGCGGGTGTGGTTCATCGGCAGTGAGGGAACACCCGATCCCAACCGGCAACAAACCGTCCGCCAGCATGCTTGCTTGACACCCAGAGAGCGGCAGATCTTCTCATTCATGCTCAAACGTTACACAAACTCGCACATCGCCAGGGAGCTGGGAATAAGCCCGCAAACCGTGAAGAATCATTCTTCCAGCATTCTGCGCAAGCTCGGCGTCAACCGCCGTACGGACCTACCCTGCGAACAGCTATCAAGCTCGCACGAGCCCGCCGCCCGCCGTTTGCTGGCCTGACCTCATGGATGTAGGTGTCGCTCCACGAACGATGCGTCGCGTCGTCGTGTTGTTCCGGCCGCACCGGCGCCGGCTGTTGGCTGTTGCGCTGATCGTGATCGTGACGGCTGGGCTTGGCGTGGTGAACCCGCTGCTCATCAAGCTGGTGTTCGACAACGCGCTGTTCTGTGGCCAAGGCTGTCCGAATTTGCCACTGCTCTCGTGGTACGTCGGGATCATGATCGCGATCCCGGTCGTGACGAGTGTGCTCGGCGTCGTGCAGAGCTACCTCGCCAGCGTGCTCGGCCAGCGAGTGATGCAGGACCTGCGAAACAGCCTCTACACGCACCTGCAACGCATGCCCCTGCGATTCTTCACCGAGACAAAGACCGGCGAGATCCAGTCCCGCCTCACCAACGACGTCGGTGGCGTCCAGACCGTCGTCACCGACACCGCCGCGTCGATCCTGTCGAACACCGTGATCCTCGTCAGCACGGTCGTCGCCATGCTCATACTCTCCTGGCAGCTGACCATGCTCTCGTTTGCACTCATGCCCATATTCATCTGGTTGACGATCCGCGTGGGCAGTGCACGACGCGCCGCCACCTCATCCACCCAGGAAACAAAAGCTGAACTGTCCACGCTGTCACAAGAGACACTGTCGGTCTCCGGTATTCTCCTCTCGAAATCGTTCGGCCGCCAAGGCGAAGAAATCGCCCGTTTCCGCGAGCACAACGCCCGGCTCACCGACCTGCAAATCCGCCAGCAGATGATCGGCCGGGCCTCCTTCGCCGGCATAGGAGTGTTCTTTTCGGCAGCCCCCGCGCTGGTCTACCTCGCCGCTGGCATCTTCGGCACCAGCGGCGTCCTCACGGCGGGCACGCTGGCGGCGTTCACGAGCTTACAAAGCCGGCTGTTCTTCCCCATTAGCACGCTGCTGCGAGTATCCACCCAGATACAATCATCGCTCGCGCTGTTCGAACGGATCTTCGGTTACCTCGACTTGCCGCACGACATCGTCGATATGCCCGGCGCGACGGAACTCGCACCAGGCCAGGTGCGCGGCGCGATCAGTCTGCGCAACGTCTCATTCCAATACCCGGCAACCAACGGGAGCACATCTCGCCGCTGGGCATTGGCCGACCTCACCCTCGACATCGCCCCAGGTCAGCTCGCCGCGGTCGTCGGCGCCAGCGGCTCAGGCAAGACCACGCTGTCCTACCTGCTCCCCCGCTTGTATGACGTTACCCACGGCGCGGTGCTCATCGACGGCCACGACGTGCGCCACCTTCGCCTGCGCTCGCTGGCCCGGATCGTCGGCACGGTCACCCAGGAGACCTACCTCTTCCATGCCTCGGTCCGCGAGAACCTGCGTTACGGCGACCCGCACGCCACCGACGCCCGCATCGAGGCCGCCGCCCGCGCCGCCGCCATCCACGACCGGATCCTCGAGCTGGACGAGGGCTACGACACCGTCGTCGGCGAACGCGGCTACCGCATGTCCGGTGGCGAGAAGCAGCGGCTCGCGATCGCCCGGGTCATCCTCAACGACCCAAAGATTCTCATCCTCGACGAGGCCACCTCGGCGCTTGACACGGTGAACGAGCGGCTCGTCCAGCAGGCGTTAGCGCCACTCATGGTCGGCCGGACCACGGTGGCGATCGCACACCGGTTGTCCACCATCCTCGCCGCCGACGTGATCTTCGTACTGGACCGCGGCCGGCTTGTCGAACAGGGCACCCACCAGCAGCTCCTGGACCGCAGCGGCGTCTACGCCCAGCTGTACTTCCAGCAATTCAGCGCCGACAAAGTCGAGGCGCGCGCTGGGCCTGATAATTCGAGTCGAGGGTGGCAGATCACATGAAAGATATCATGACATTGCGGGACAACCGGCAGGAAGCACTCAGCAGGCATCCGTTCTTCGCGTGGTTGC
Organism: Pseudonocardiaceae bacterium; assembly: GCA_050699835.1. Lineage (GTDB taxonomy): Bacteria > Actinomycetota > Actinomycetes > Mycobacteriales > Pseudonocardiaceae. The sequence goes on from JBOHFW010000168.1 coordinate 3,578, forward strand.
ACAATGGCCGCGTGGCGATCGAGGACCGCTTCAAGTTTGCCCCGATGGGCGCGTTCTTCATCATGCAGTTCCGGGACATGAACCGATGGGTACTGCGCTTTCCCCAGGTCCAGAATGAATTCGAGTGGGTCATCAACCTAGGCACTCAGGAGGACGAGAAACACTCCCGGATGTTCCTTGAGGACTGGCATAAGCTGAACATCAACAACTATCTCCACTGGCAGGCAAGCGATACGCTGTGGTGGCTGTTCCTGTCCCCGGACCAGGAGATCTTCCGGCGCACCGGGATCGAGTTCACTTCGCTGGCCGTCGAGGACGGCAACGACGCGCTGATCCGGTTCGGGCACTCCGAGGCAGGCGAGGCCGCCGGGCACGTCTTCCTCACCAACACGGCGAAGGTCGCTGCGTCTCTCACCGATAAGACCGGGGTGAACTACCGGTATTTCGGTCCATATCACCTCAACCTCGAGTCCGGACACGTGGCGAACACTGAAGGTGTGTTTGAGGAAGCCGTGCTCGACACAAGCCGCCGCGCGCATTCCAAGGAACTGTGCGACCGCATGTTCGACCTCTTCGAGCAGATCTTCGATAGTTTCTTGTATTACGCGAACACCTACGTGGATACCAAGACGGTTCCCCAGCGTCCCGCCGAGCAGGCGCGCGGGACCCAAGGGTGGACCGCGCCCCCGCTGGAGATCAAACCCCGCGACCAGCGGGACACCGAGGTTGCGCGCAGACTCCTCCAACGCAAAGCACAGGTTGCCGCGCACCCCTTTTACGACTGGGTACGGGAGGACAGCAGCCTGTCAGCAGCGCAGAAGCTCAGGCGGTTCATCCCAATGTGGGTGATGGACATCCTGGGCTACCGGGATCTGAACAAATACGCCATGACGTACGTGGATCCGCAAGACTCGGCCCAGTGGGCGATCAACACCTGGGCGCGGCGACTTTCCGCGCACAGTGGCCTGTTCCTGTCCGACTGGGACACGCTCAAACTGGACGAGCTGCTGGGGTACTCCGCCAGTGACACGCTGGAGTTCCTGTTTCTCGACCAGGACATGGACCTGCATCGCCAGAACATGATGGAGTTCGTCAAGCTCGCCCTGCAGCACCGTGACCCGGCCGTGCGGTGGTGGATGATGGCCGCCCTGGAATCGACAGGTGAGCAGTTCTTCGCGCACACGAAGCCGCTTGCCCTCGCTGTAGAGCAGGAAACCGGTGGGCGCCTTGACTACCTGAGCGGTCGGCACGACGCGCCGGAGGCGGGCACGAACACCGGGGGTGCGGTGGGCGGCGCTGCGCCGGCGCCGCTGTCCGCCGAGGGGCGCGACGTGGCCCTGACAGTGGTGGACCACGTGTTCGACGCGATGGAGGCCCAGCTCTGGCGGTCCTTGGCAGTAGCACGTGCCAACAAGTTCGGCGTGCCATAACGGACTCATGCGGTCTGGGCGCCGAAGAAATCCGCTGGCGACACGGTGCCGACGAAGACACCCAAGAACTTGCTGGTGCCGACGGGATCTGTCTGCAGCGCAGCGAACATCTCCTGTATCGGCGGGGGCGGGGCTTCCAGAGTGGCCAGCTGGCAGGTGAACTCATACATCTGGTGGGATGCTGCATTGCGGGTGCTCTCGTAGCCTGCCAGCGCCTGGGTGAGATCAGCCCGGTTCGACCAGCCGTCGTCCAGCGCCTGCGCGAGGAGCTCGGCATCCCGGAACGCGTCGCTAAGGCCCTGCGCGGTGCACGGGTCCTTGTGGTAGCCGGCGTCACCGACCAGCGCCCATCCGGGACCGTAGGGTCGCCGGTAGAAATTCGGCAAATCAGCGGTCCCGACAAAGCGGTCCTCGCGCTGCGCCGCCGCGAGCCGTTCGCGGAGCTCGGGTGCGAACTGCGCGATGGTGTTGAGCATGCTGCCTTCGATATCGGCGCGGAATTCGTGGAACCGGTGGTGGGGATAGCCCATCAGCAGAAGGGTCAGCTCGTCGTTGGTCGGGATCAGGACGAATACGGTGCCCGGGTGGTGGTGGGCCTCGACGCCGTCCGTGGGCAGCCCGCTCCAGTGGGCGTAGTACGCGCATTCCAGCGCGGGCCGGTGGTCGTACATCGGCGCCTGCACCGTCCGGGCGACCAGCGAGTGCATTCCGTCGGCGCCAATGACGATGCGGGCGTGTTCCACGGTGGCTGAACGGGGCCCGCCACGGATCCCGATCACCGTGCCGTCCTCGTCGCGCAGCAAATCCTGCACCGAGAACCCTTCCCGCACCTCGGCGCCAGCGGCGGCCGCGGCAGTCAGCACAATATCGTCCAGAACGATGCGTCGAGGCGCGTAAGCGGTCGTGAGGTCGCCGGCCGGCACCGGCGATCCGTGCAGGGAGACCGGTCCCAAAGTGAAGTGCATGGTGATGACAGCGGGGCAGTTCGAGTCCCGTACTGCGTCGAGCAGCCCCCACTCGCGCAGCCTCGCCATCCCAGGCAGGTGCACCCAATGCGTACACATGGTGTCGCTGGGAAACCGGGCCCGATCAACGACAAGCACCCGGTAGCCCTTGCGAGCCAACAGCATCGCGGTCGTCGAGCCCGCGCATCGGGCCCCCACGATGATCGCGTCGTACCTCATCGATCTTCCTTCCTACCCATCAGGCCTCTGCGGGACAGCTCGAAGTCAGCCGGTGCTCGCCCCGGCCATCCGTTCGACCGGCCGGTCCAGTTCGAAGACGCACTCGCTGGCATAGCCGGCGTTCCCATCGGTGACGAGCAGGTCGTCATCGGTGGGCAGGACCTCCTGGAAGACGAGCGTCTGATCGGGTTGGGCGGCGATCTGGGCGAACACCCGGAGAAAGACCTGGTTGGAGAAATCGACATAACAGGGCTTGCGGTTCTTGCCTGGGCGGTGCGGGGCGCCGGGCGGGATGGCGGCCCGGACGAAGCACTGCGGTGGGATGCCGTGTTCCCGCAGCCAGCGCGTCACCCTGATCAGATGGGACAGCGCGGAGGAGTTCTTCTCGCGCAGCGGGGCCTCGCTGGAGCCGACCAGCCACGTGGCGCGCTCGATGACGACATCACCGAGGCACAGCCGGGGAACCCAGCGCACTCCCTGACCCGGCGTGAGGAGGGACAATCCCGACAATCGTTGCGGGAGCCCGCCGAAGGTCGACACGCTGAAGGTCTGCATCAACAGCCGGTAGGTCCAGGGCAGAGCCCAGTCGACCAGGGCGCCGAGGTGCAGGGGGACGACCTGCACGGCGCGGGAGCGCCAGAGCAGCCGCAGCTGGTTTGTGGTGGCGTCGTGGACGACGTCTAGGTCAGCGAGGTGGATCTGCTCGGCTTCCGGCCGGTTACTCACGCTGCCGGGATAGGTGATCTCGTAAGGAGCCGGTGACAGGCGCAGGTTCAGGTTCGAGCTGCCGATCGTGGCCACATCCGCATAGACCACCCCGTTATCTGCGGGCAGCCCGAAGGTGGGGTGTACATCGCCGTGGGCCCGCGCGACAAACCGCTGCAGACGGGCATACGCGCGCCGGAAACCGGCATCGGTGTTGTTCAGCACGAAGCAGGGCGTCCCGTTCCTGATCATTGGCTGGCCGTAGAACGCGACCGACTCGTGGGGCGCTACGAATTCCGGCAGTACCGCGATCCAGTCGGACAGCGCAGCGCGGTCCAGCCGGCGGATCCCGGCCTGGTCGACCGGCGTCGTGCGCACGTGTGTGGTGATCTGCCGCCGCAGCTGCTTGATCCGATCCAGGGTGTCCAGACCAGCTGTTCTCGCCAGCCACGGCTGGGTGAGGATGGTGCCGAGATCCGCGCCAGGCCGGTTCTGCTCGTCGCCCACCGCGCGACACCACTCCAGGAAGCCGATCCTCGCGCCGGGCCCGTAGCGATCGGCGAAGAAAGCCGCCAGTGCCAGACGTGGCGGCAAGAACCGGTCGTACAGGCCGCTCAGCTCCGCCAGCAGGCGCAGGTCATCGAGCACGCCAGCCCAGTCGGACAGCGCGAAGCGGTAGTCCAGCCCCGCCACCACGGTGTCCTCGAACACCGCGTTCTTGACCGGGACGTCAACCCCCCGCCGGGTCCAGTCCAGCTGCGCGTACAGCGCCTGCAGGGTGTCCTCGACGGCGCCGGCCGATGCGCACCGTTGCGGCGCGCCCTCGCCGTCCGCGAGCCGGGCCAGCTGCGCCCGCAACCGCTCCAACAGCTCGCGCAGGGCCTTGACGCGGTGCTCGGGGCAGCCCGCCAGCACATCGGACAGCTCACGGAGATGATCCAGCGACTGGTCCGCGACATCCAGCTGCGCCTCCAGCAGTCCCATCTCGACCAGATAGTCAAGGTAAGCGGCGACCTCAGCAGCGCCCGAGGCCGGATCGAGCTCGGCGAGCGCCGCGGCGAGTGAGGCGTAGCAGGGGTCGGGGGCGGCGCGGATGACCTCCAGCACCCGCCGCAGAGTCGGCGTCACGACCACCTCGACCACCGCCTCGCCACCGCGGCGCGCCAGGAACCACAGCATCGTGGCGTCCTGCGCAAGGCTGGGGTTGACCCGCAGCCGCACGTGCGAGCGGAGCTCCGGCCAGGACGCCAGCTCACGGCGCATGTGCAGGGCGATCAGCACGGTCGGCTCCACCGCGCCGCAGCGCGTCCAACTGCCGGCACAGCGCACCGGATAGAGACCGGCCGACCTCCAGCGGCCCTCGGCCAGGCTGGTGAAGGTGCTGTACGGGGTGGTCTTCGCGGCCGCCCGGCCCACGTACTTTGCCAGGCTGGCCTCCAGCGCCTCGTCCGGCCGCGCCTGCGGGCCAGCAGCCAACCACTTGACGAGCTCGGCGTAGAGATCCGGGCTGGCCAGGACCAAACCCTGCCCAAACCAGTCATCACCGGCGACCTCAGCCAACACCCAGCGCTTCTCGATCGACTCCGCCTCGCAGGTAGCTTCGGCGCGGACCCACAGCGCATCCTGCTGCACCAGGCGCCGCTGCCACGCGGTGATCCTGGTGGCGAGCTCAGCAGGGAGCACCGCCCGCACACCGTCGTCGAGAACACTTGATCGCGGCGGCCGTGCCTGGTACACGCAGCGTCGCAGCGCGAGCAGCCGGCCGCGCAAGGCCGAGTCGTGCACCGTGCCGATGACGTCGTAGAGCGCCTGCGACAGCTGCTCACCCTCGGTGCACAGCCGGTTCTGGAACTCCAGCAGCTCGTCAACCACACTCATGGTCGCCTGGCAGCGCAAGCGACGCAGCACCGCCATCGGCAATCCCGCAACCCGCACAACGAAACTCGGCGCCACCGCAAGTGCCCGGTCGGACGGCTGATGCCACCACCACGCCGCCCGGCTCATGGGAACGGGTGCGGGTGCGGGTTGAGCTCGGCGTGGGTCAGCGGGCGCTGGTGGTAGCCCAACTCGTAGCCGACGCGGTAGAGCCGCTCGAAGCCGTGGATGCGTTGGTTCTGGTAGCCGAAGACCATCGGCAGGGCGCCGGGCACGATGACCTTGGCGCAGGCGAACCGCTCGATCGCGTGCTCGGGGCCGGTCTGGTCGACGACGATGACGTCCAGCCCGGTGTCCAGGTAGCGCCCGATTGTCTCGTGCAGGTCGGTGGAGAGGTCCTCGCTGGGCCCATGCTGGTCGGGAAACGCCTCGTCGAAGGTCTGCCGCCGGGGCGTGTCGGCCAGGAACGAGAGCCGCTCGAACACCTCCGGCGCGTAGTAGAGCGGCGCGTGATCCGCCATCTCACGGACATTGAACGGGTCGGCGACCATCGCCAGGATCCGGTCCCGATCATCGAGGTAGCCGTGCTGGGCGTGTTGGAGCTGCCGGGCCAGCTCCAACAGCGCGCCCTCCACCGCCCGCTCCGGGTCCAGGTGAGCACCCGCGGCGCACACTACCTTCGGCTGATCGGCGCGATCCCGCTCATCGACCGCCATCACCCATACACAGGGGACCCGCTGCTCCATCGTGGTGTTGAAAATGTGGATCGTGTAACCGGTAGTGTGCTCTATCCGTTCGATGATCAACGCCAGCATGCTGCCGCGCAGCGACGCGACCTCGACCCGGGGCACCGCCAGCCGCGCGTACCAGGTCACCAGGAACGCGTCCCGCTCCGCAACCTCTAACAGTCCATAGAGGATCGCCTCCTCCAGGCAGCCACCCAGCGCGCATCCGTTGGAGTTCTCAGACACGAACGCGCGCTCGGATGGCTTCCGATGACGGATCCCGTAGTAGGCGTAGCGCTCGGGAACCAGCAGCGGGCGCTGCTGGGCGAACGAGTAGCCCCATACCCAGCTCAGCATCAAATCGGGGTGATAACGCTGGTACCGGAAATCAGGCAACGCGTACTGCGCCTCGGAGTGCAGACCCAGCCGGGTCGGGTCCAGCGCCTTGTCCTCTAACTGGGCAAAACTCCCCTGTACCACGGTACGCTTGCCGCAGGGGGCCAGTCCGCCGTAACGCTCCAGCGCCTCGGTGACCGCGGTGATCTCCGCTGCCTGCACGGTCAGCGTGCGACCAGAGCCATGTGACCGGTGCAACGACTGACGCAACCCGACCGGTGACCAGGCACCCGGAAACATCGAGTGACCGGTCCTGCTCAGGCTGGGGATAACCCCGACCTGAGCATCGACGTACCGGGTGAGCAGCCGATCCTGGTCCGCACCGCCGGACAGCAGCCGAACCCGATAACCGTCCGGCGACGCCTTGAGCCGTGGCCTGGTCACGATCCGGGCAGCCTGCTCAGTGTCGTCCGGCAGGTCACCGCATGCCGCACACCACGGGTCGGGCAGGAACGAGTGCACACTCGCCACCAGCCCGGCCAGGTCCACCCGCACCAACGCATTCCGCGTCCGCGCCCGCTGCGGGGCGGACGTGAGGCACACCAGCTCATCGGCGACCAGCGCCGCAACCAGCTCAGCACCACATGTGGCCAGCCATGACCCGCATGGATCCGCCAGCTCAGCGGCGCACCGCTCAATCAACTGCGCGAACTCGCTGACGTCCTGGTGGGCGGCGTGCCGACGCGTCTGGGCGCACACCGCACAGCCGGCCTGCCCGGGCAGCGTGCCCGGGCCGATGACCGCATGTCCGCCTTCGACGTAGACGGGCAGCCACGGGACTTTCCGCGCCAGGCACTCAGCATTGATCGCACGGTGCAGGCCGGGGTCCCAGCCATCGCTGGCAAGCACCACGACACCGCAGCCGTCCATGACGGCCTGGCCGGCCGCACCGCCCATGGGTGGATCCAGAGACAAATCGAGAGGCAGGACCGGGCAGGTGCTCGCCAGCCACCGGGCCAGCGTCCGGTGCACCAGACCCTGACCTGCCAGCCCGACGGGGGTCGCACGCGTGGGGGTCACCTGCTCGGGGACAAGAGACACAGTCGTCATGTGGCTACCTCGACTCCACAACCAGGTTGACGATGCAGGGCAAAATGTCGGAGACGGCCGGATCGTGGTCAAGGGGAACCACCACGACCCGCTTCCCCTGATGCACCAAGGCCTCACACAGCCGGTGCTGCTGGTGGGCCCAGTCGCCCGAGCTGCCCGGCTGTGACACTCCCGGCTGTGACACTCCCGGCTGGGGCAGGGACGGCCGGACACCGCGGGCCCGATGCGGCAGTTCGGTGACGTCAGGGGGCGCGTACTCCGGCTGATGGTGGGCCCGTGCCTGCTCATACGCCACGACCTGCTCAAGCCCACGGCACAGCGCATTCCGCACATCGACGCCACTCTGGTAGGCCACGGTCCGGTACGGCTCAGTTTCGTTGCCGATGCAGAATGCGAAGCTCGGGATCTGGAGCCTCCCGGTGACCTCGTACACCGCCGCTGAAACCTTCCAGGTGCGCAGGATCTGCACGTAGCGGGCACCTTGCTCATCGAGTAACCCAGCGTCGAGATCGATCAATGGGAATGGCGCACCATCGAAGTCCAGGTCAGCCATAGTCAGCTGCTGGCACACCGCAGCCAGCGCGGTGGTGACCGCCTCGGCCCAGCTGAACCCCGACGCCAGCCACGGAGCGGATTCCCGTGCCGGCGCCAGGCCATCCAGCGTGGGAAAGACCGACGCTGCCGGGACTAGCCTGGGCCGTTCATCGGCCAGGTCATAACCCCATACCTCCATGTACTCGCCGTTGCCTTCGACGAGCCGCCGCTCATCCACAACGCTGGCCGCATAGAGCTCGCAGGCCCGTTGCGCGGCCCGCCGTCGTGCCATACCCAAGTCGGTGCCGATACCGATAGCGGCGACTGGCTCATCAGGCTTGGACAGCAGCGCCGGGTTCGAGACCGTGACCCGGCAGACATCCAGCGGCAGCTGCTGGAACTCACCCTCGTCGATGTAGGTGAACAACCCCAGCTCGTCGTCGAAGCAACTCCGCACCTGCTGGGAGAAGACCTGTTCGTCCACTGGCTCGCCCCGGGCCAATCCCGCGACGGTCTCGGCCAGCGCTTGCGGACTCGGCGAGGTGAGCTGAGCCGCTGGCAAGCAACTCGGGTGCGGCCGGAACCGGTGGGCTGTGGTGTGCAAGGTCTCCAGGTCCACCCGCAGCAGCTGCCCCCGCGTCTCGGGCACTGGAACGCTGGTCAGATGCTTGAATACCTCGAAGCTTGCATGGTTGGCCACCAGCGCCGCCGTCGGCGGGGTCAGGTACTGGCTGAGCTGCGCGGTGGTGTCGTCGGTGAACGCGAACCTGGCCCGCCGGGCCGCCGGGCCGATGCGGGTGGCTTGCAACCGACGCCAGGCGCTCTCCCACCCTTCACCCTGCTCGTCGTCAGGGTCGGTCAGCGGACCGATCCACGCCTGATCGCCCACGACCACCGCCTGCATGAGCACCTTGCCCGCTGCCTGGCAGAGGCGGTCCAACATCCTGGCGCGGGCCAGCATCGGCCGGTCCGAGACGTGCACAACCGCGTCGAGGGGCTCTAACACCGCTCGGACGGCCCCCTCGTTGTCGTCCCAGCCCGTCATCATCCGCACGGTCAGCGTTTGCTCAGGATCCCGCTGGCGCGCTGCCTCGAGATGCTGATGAAGGCGGTCCAGATCGGTGGGGCACTCACTGGTGATCAGCACTTCGACGTTGCGCAGCCCCACAGCCAAGTTGGCCGCCACCAATGCGGTCAAGGTCTGACCGGACCCGACGGCGGCGACCCGGGTGCGGCGAAATTCCTGGAAGCGTGCGGCGGCGGAGTCACAGAAGTAGTCGATAAACGCGATCTCTGCGGCGTAGGCGTCGGTGTCCGCGGGGCTGAGCGTGTGGGATCGATCAGCTTCGACGTCCTTGACGAACCCGGCCCCGGTCAACATCTCGATGAGCTGATCGACCATCTCCGCCCGGTCAGCTGAGAGCCCGTCAGTCAACTCAGCCAGGCTATTGTTCCCATCAAGGTAGGGCGCCAACCGGTCGACCCACTGGTACACCTGCTTACCGGGGATCCGCAGCACACGGCGGTTGTTCTGCAAATAGATACCCTGGGGCGTTGGGACATACTTCGTGTCACCGCGCAGCTTGGGTCTCACGACTCCCCCTCCATAGCCTGTCGCCACTGCACCGTTAATAAACGGCCGAGACCTCAAGGCGCGATGTCCCCAGCTGCCTAGAGGTCGATATCGTAATAGCAACCGTCACCATCACCGTCACAGTTGGCGTCCTACCAGCAAGGTTGTCTCACAAGAAATCACATGAAACTGTCAGTAAAACGGACATTACCCGCATCACTCCCAGCGGTCATCACCTTTACGGTACCGATATTGACCATGATGGGGTGGACCGATCCAGTACTTTCGGTACTACTCTCATCAGAGCTTGAAGTCGTAGGAAGTGCCCGGTTCGCGTCTGGGAGCGATGAGCACTTGAATCAGGCTGGTGAGCGGGCTTTCACCCAGTCCGAGCAGCTCGTTGACCGCGTCCACGTGAAAGCCCAACTGGGTTTGGCAGCCGAGACCGAGCGCGGCCGCCGCCAAATAGAGCCGTTGCACGATGATCCCGGCCTCCATGTTCTGCACACGGTACCAGCGGTCGCCATAGGCGGCCAGTCTCGGCTCGTAGTAGGCGACCGGGAAGAAGCAGAGGTTGATCTGGAATAGGTTAAACATCAGGGAGGTGATCGCCGTTTGCAGCTCGGCGCGGACCTCGCCCGCGCGAACCTGCTCAAGCGCGTGCCGGGCGGGATCGTAGTAGTAGACGCCAGAATCGATGCCCTCGACATTGTGAATGACGCCGAAGAGCATGGTATGCCGGATGACGGACTCGTCATCCCCAAGGTCACTCGCATAGCCTCGCATGCTGGCCGAGAGCAGTGCGGAGAGCTGGTGACGGCTCAGGGGACCCGGGCGGAAATGCCCCTTGGAGGAGCGGCGGCGATCCAGCCCCTTGAGCAGATCCAGCGACGCTGCGGGCAGCGGCACCGAGCGGATCGACTCGGGCGCCTCGGCCAGCACCGGGCACGGAGTGTCGCCTTTGGGCCACGGGCCGCCACCTTGGTGCATGGCAACCTCGTGGAGCTTGGTGGGCAGGGGATAGCTCCCGATCGACTGCGGGTGCGGCGTGGCCGGCTGGCCGAGGAGACCCTCCGCGCCGGCAGGCGCTGGGTCGATGTCGGTGGCAGGAGCCTGAGTGAGGGTGATCACGGCATAGACGCTCTCGTAGGCGGGATCGAGCCCGAGGAGACGGTCGAGCACTGCGTCCGAGAACTGAAAGTGCACCATCGGGTCGAGCGCGTGCCGGGAGGCGACCGCGAGGCTCTGGCCGAGTACGACGCCGGCGTCCAGGCTGTGCAGCCGGTAGCTGAACTCGCCGTATTTGAACACGTTCTTCCAGAACGCGACGGTGATCAGCAGGCTCAGTCCGGACTCAGGTGCGGTGTCGCGGAGCACATCGAGACAGTGGTGGGCAGGGTCGTAGTGAAAGACGCCGGCCGGGAGGGGCTGGTCCGGTCCGGCGAGCAGGTAGAGCTCGCACGGGTACCGGGCGCCTCCGGCCGGGACCGGACGCAACGTTGTTGACGCGGAGGGTTTTGAGCGTGCGGCAACGCGGCGGCGCCCCCGTGGGCTCACCTCGCCCGGCGCGGTCCAGCGTTGCCGGGTCAGCCCGTAGACATCGCGGAGAAACTGTCCCAAGGAGAATTGACCCAGCGGACATTGCCCCAGCGCGCTCTTCGTGTGATCGTCGACCGGGCCGTCCAGCGGGACTTTCGGGCAACCGCGGTACAGCTTGAACAGACTGGGGGGGTTGTCCCAGTCGACCGTCTTCGGTAGCGGACGGCTCTCGCCGACGCGCACGTACTCCCGGCCGACGCCCTCGCGGCTCATGACGCGGTGACCAGCTCGACGGCCGACACGCCGAAACGCTCCTCGACGGCCTCAGAAAGCAAGAACCCGAGCAACGACCGCTCAAACGGCCGAATACCCAAACGCGTCAAATGCAGATAGCAGCAGTTGACGATCACCCGCCAGGTGTGGAACCGCGCACTCGTCCGCATCATCTCCAGACGCGCCGGGTTGCTCGCCAATGCCCGGTGAAAAGCGCTGTGCGCGGTCACCTCGTCGTAGAACCACATGCCAGGCTCGCGCACGGACAAGGTGATAGCACCATCAGCGATCAGCTGCTGAGAGCGTTTGTACAAACGGTGCACGGCTCGAACCCACTCACGGACGAACGGGACATCGCCGCCTGCATCATCCACGGTGTCGAGCACCTGCTGAAGACGCTCGGCGAGCGCGGGCGCGCGAACGCGGTACTGCTGCTCGAAAAACGACCGCAGCGCAGCCGGATCCGGAGCGGTCATGATCCTCGCCTCGGAGTGGGCCCGGTATGAGACATATCCCTGGGTGATCGTCCCGGCGGAGTGGGCAGTGGCCCACATCAGGTCGAGCGCCAGATTCAGCCGAGAGGTACCGCCACGAATGCGGTCGAGCATGGCAAACGTCGTCTCGGTGGTGTCGACGTAGAAATCCTCCACCAAAGCGGCGGCAGCCTCGCTGCCCAGCACGTCGATCCGGCGGTCGCAGGGTAAGTACTGGATCGAGTTGTCTGGATAGAGTGGGGACAACGGCCCCGGCTCCCGCTCCTGCTTGGCGAGCAGCTCGTGCATCGCCAGCAGCGCAGTCTCGTCCAGACTCACTGTCGAGGGATGCGCGACCAGCCAGCTGCCCACCGCCTCGGCGACAGCCGGACCGACGACCCGGTCGACATCATCGGCGGTCGTGTGGAACCGCAGCCGCAGATGCGGGCCGCGCAACCAGTGGCGGACAAAGAAGCTCGGCCGGGGAGCAAGGCTCGCGAACAGCGGGCGGACACAATCCAAGATCAGGTCGTCTCTGCGCTTGTCGTCGTAGTAATAGATCTGGACGTTGTGCCAGCCGACCTTGTCGTTCATCGTGGGTCCTTTCCGTCGGCAATCTCGGTGAGCGTGCGCTGGAGCAGAAACAGCAGATAGGTCTCTTCGGCCACCGTGATCCCGAGCCGGTTGTTGTGCTTGTGCAGGCACTGGAACAGCAGCGACGCGAGGGCAAGCCGCGCCTCGGTGAGCCGGTCGGCCAGGCAAGAGACCGACGCCACCCACCGTGCGCTGGCCGCGTCCAGGCGGTCGCCCGCCCCGGGCCGGGCCTCATCCAGCAGCCGCCGGGCGAGCTCCCCGAGCTGTCCGCGCTGCCGGTCGTAGGACTGCCGATATCTCGTCTCGTAGCGCGCGGAGTAGGTGTGATCGCCAGCGGCGTGTCTGGCGGCCCAGTCACGGTAGCTGTACCGGAAGTACCGTGCGAGCCGCGGGATGTCGGGGATGACCACTGCGCCAGCGAGCAGCATCATCGCTAACGCCCGGCCGGTGCGCCGCTGCCCATTGAGGTTGGCGGCGATCAACTCAAGGGCGAGCGCGGAGGAGTCCATGAAGTGCGGCTCGAACGCCGCCACGCCCGCCGGGCCACCCAAGCGATCCTCTTCCGGGACGTAGGCGACATAGCGCAGGGAGTTATTCGGTTGCAGCGGCTCGACCATGGTCCCGTGCTGACCGGTCCCGTGCTGACCGGTCCCGTGCTGACCGAACTCGTGCCGGGAGAGCCAACCGGCGCTCCGCTGATAATCCTCGGAGCGCACGACGGCCTGTGACGGGCAACGGGCGAAAAACCGACCGATGCGCGCCTCGATCAAGCGTTCGACCGGCCGCGCTCCAGCCTGGTCACACGGCAAGACACGAAGTCGGACGTGCGG
>JBOHFW010000169.1:0-9656 GCA_050699835.1 Pseudonocardiaceae bacterium
ATCTCCGCAAGGAAGACCGGCGCGAGTACTCCCTGGAGGTCGATCCGCGACGAGCAGCTCGCCAACATCCGCCAGATCTACCCGCCCGAGCGCGAAGCCCTCGGCGTCGTGGCCATCGGCATCGAGCTGGCCGACCCGCCCCCGCCCGCATGATGCACGGTGCGCTGGTCGGTCGGGTTCACGCCTTGGCCTGACCTGCCAGCTCGGCCAGCCGCAGCGGCCTATAACCGACCAGATCGCGGATCAACGCTGCCTCCATCAACCGTCAAGCGCTTCCGTTCCGTTGGTGCGTGGAACCGACCGACCGCCAGGAGCCATTGACGGGGGCCGCTCAACCGGCGATCGGTCGGGAATGAGGGGGGCGGATGGTCCGCCCTCGTTCATGCTTAGGTGCGCCATGCAGGCCTCGCACCGCTTACACGCAGGTACGGACAGCAGCGGCGTGATCATCATCAACCGGTGCCCGCACAGAGCCTTGAGGACGCCGATCGGGTGGTCGCCCCACTCGTCGATGAGGTGCTCGCGGTAGTCCAGGGGGCTCAATCCCCACTTGAGGGTGCCCGTCACGACGGGCTCTCGGCTCGTTGGGCAGGTAAGCGAATGCAGGTGCGGCGCAACCGATCCGGTTGCGCGATAAGCGCAGCGGGAAGCACGTCATCCCCGCACCGCGCGATGTACTGGCCGGTGGGCTTGCGGCCGGCGGTGACAGCGTCAGGAGTCAAACGGTGCTCGATGCCGGTGCGGGCATCAACCATCTGCACCGTGCGACCGCGCGCGTGGGTCGCCCCTCTCCGGTGCCTGCCTGGCATACGCTGCCTCCCAAATTCGCGGTGGCGCCGCCGACCCCTGATTGGCGCTTGACGGAATGTTCCGCTCGTGCTCCCTCTCATCACATCGACAACAACGCATGATCAAGATGTATCAGCTACATACCGTGCAGCCGGTATGCGCGACGCGGCCTAGACCCCGATCGACCTTGGTTGTTCCACTGCTCCTAATAAGCGGAGTCGCTGTCCATGGACGCTGCACGGTAGGTAGTCGTGACCGGTGCGCGGCCCCACCCGTGGTGCCAGCCGAGTTTTGGGATAGCCACGTGATGAGGATGGCTTTCGCGAGCCGTCACATGGGGAAGGTGATCCGGGCGTACCGCTGCCACCCCTTCCACGGCCGTCAACCGCTGCCCCAGGACGTGGTGGCGGGTTGGATAGGGGTGACGCAGGGGCAGCTCAGCCGCATCGAGAACGGGCCGATCATCGTGCATCTCGACCGGCTGATGCACTGGGCACGGGTCCTGAGTATCCCGTCGTCATGTTTGTGGTTCACGCTCCCTGAGGATGATCGGGCGGTGGCGCCCGCCCTCGACGTGGTGTCAGCCGCCCCAAGACGGTCAGGGTCGATCGCCTTGAGCGATGTTGACATGTCGCTGTGGTGGGCGTCTGCGGATACGGTTGAGATTGTTAGCCAGTTCGCGAGGAGGGACCTCACGTTGGACCGACGCGAGGCAGCGCGCCTGTTAGCGGGCGTGGTTTTCGGCAGCGCTTTGCTAGAGCCGCTTGAATGCTGGCTAGCAGGCGCTATGGAGAAGCCGCGTGCTGGCCTACCGGGTTCGGTGGGGTACCAAGAAGTCGAGCAGATCGAGCACGCCGCGCGGATTTTCCGGGATTGGGATGACCAGTTCGGCGGTGGCCTGGGTCGGAAGGCTGTCGCCGGCCAGTTGAGCGAGGTTGCCGACCTGCTTCGAGATTCGCATCCGGTCAAGATACAGCGGCGCCTGTTCGGGGCAATGGCTCAGCTGGCGGAAACCGCGGCCATGATGTCGTGGGACTCCGGGCACCAGGCGCTTGCCCAACGCTATTACGTGTTAGCGTTGCGAGCATCCAAAGCTGCCGGTGACCGGGCATTTTGCGCAAACGTCATGGCGGCGATGGCACGGCAACTGTTGTACCTCGATCATCCAAGTGACGCCCTGGAATTGGTGCGGCTGGCGCAGAATGACTCGGCGGGTTACGCCACGGCGTCCGTGCGCTCCATGTTGTACACCCGCGAAGCGTGGGCATATGCCAAACTCGGCCGCATCTCGGCCTTTCGTCGGGCAACGGACAAAGCCGAAGACGCGCTCGCCGAAGCGACACCTGCCGAAGACCCGTACTGGATTATCTACTTCGACCTGGCCGAACTGCACGGCACGATAGGTGGGCGGCTGCGTGAACTCGCCCACCACGACAAACAGTTTGCAGGAGAAACTGTCGAGCGTGTCTCGCAGGCCATAACGCTGCGTCGTCCCGGGCGGTTGCGCATCTCAGCGCTTGACCAGATTGGGCTGGCGGAGGCCCGGCTTATCCAAGGAGAGATGGACGAGGCATCGCACCTCGCGCAGCAAGCCGTCGCGCTGGTCGAGCAAACGCCTTCGGACAGGGTGCGCGTGAAGCTCGCCGGTCTGTACCAACACAGCAACGCATACGCCAACATTCCCGTGATCGCCGGCATGCGTGACCGTATCCGGTCGCTGTGCGTCGCACAACCCATTTGACCACGGGAGAGCTCCTTGTCACGGATTGCCATTACAGGTCACATGAACCTCACGGCCGGCAGCGTGGTCCTGGTTCGCAAGGTAATTACTGACGCGTTGACACCCTACGCGAGTGACACATTGACCGGCATAAGCTGCATTGCGCGTGGTGCTGATTCAGTTTTTGCCCAAGCGGTGCTCGACCTCGGTGGCAAGCTTGAAGTGGTGTTGCCAGCGGCAGGCTACCGGGAGGAGAAGGTCAAGGCTGACCACGCGCCACAGTTTGATGAGCTGATACGTCGAGCGACAACGGTGCGCGTCATGCCCTTTGAGAAGGCCAACCGGGTTGCGTACGAAGCGGCAAACGAAGTACTGGTGTCAACCTGTGACACTCTCTTCGCTGTATGGGATGGGCACAGCGGCGCGGACAAGGGCGGCACCGCTTCAGTGGTGGAATTTGCGCGCTCGCGAGGCGTGCCGGTCATGGTCATTTGGCCCGAGGGAGCATCACGAGCGTAACCGCCGGTATGCGGGCGCGCTTCACCCCGGGAGGCTGGTTTGCCCCGCGGTGCCTGGTACTGCCAGTGGGCGCCGCGTCGTCGCGGGCAGCATGATTTCAGTTATGGGTGTGCGTCGGTTGATCGAGTCGTGGCCGGTTTATCGGCAGCTGACCGGTCCGGATCGGTTGGGGCCGAGGTGCGGCGGTGGAGTCGCCCCGCTCGGCGGCGCTGCGGCCCAGAGTGCTCACCGGGCGTTCGAGACGCCCTACCGAGCATCGCCGGCAACAGACCGCAGCGGCGGGCCGGCGGCACCGGTACCGTCGAGATCCTGCGGGCGGTAAGGCCACCACGACCATGCCCGCCGTGACCCGCCGTGCGGTGCCGGCAACGTCCCTCGTGCCACCAGTTCAGGGGCCCCGTACAAGGTGTTCTGCTCCGGGCACGCCCCACAGCTTCACTTGCGCAAGATCACACGAAACAGCCTGTTATTACACTTTCCCGCAAACAGTCGACTGCCCTGGTGGGTCAGTTCCTCCGGCGATGCTTCGACCCGCCAGGCCATCGCGGGCCGCGGCCCCGGCGACGAGCATGGACACGGCTCCGCGACGCCGAACGCATGTCCGGAGGCACCCTCGCCAAGAAGATCGGCACGTCGCAACCGCAGCTCAGCCGGGTCGAGAACGCCCGCGGCCAGCTCAGCGCCGCGCAGCTGGACAAACTGATCAAAGTCTTCGGGGTGGACGCACGTAAGGCCGAGGAGATGCACACGCTTCGCCGCGACGGCAACGTGCTCGGCTGGTGGGAGCAGTACTCCGACGTGCTGCCCGACAACATCGAGCTACTGATCGGCTTGGAGGCCGGAGCCGCCTGGGAACAGACCTACGAGGACGCCTTCATCCCGGGCCTGCTCCAGACACCCGACTACGCCAGGGCCGTGATCAGCTCGGCCGCACCCTTCCTCCGCTCAGCCGACGTGCCGACGCTGGTGCAACTGCGCACCGACCGCCAGCAGCGGCTGACCGCCACCGACTTCCGGCTGACGGCGGTGATCAACGAGGCCGCGCTGCACCGCTGGGTCGGCGGACGCGAGGTCATGCACGCGCAGCTGCGCCACCTGCTCGACGCCCAGCACAACGCCACGGTGGAGGTGCTGGTGCTGCCGTATGAGGCCGGCGAGCATCCCGCCCAGGGGCAGTCCTTCGCGCTGCTGATCTTTCCCGAACCCGAGGACCCGGCCATCGTGTTCCTCGACTACGCGCACTCCAGCGGCTTCCTGGAGAAGGCCCACGAGATCCGGCAGCACACGAGCGTGTTCGGCGCCGTCACCGCCAAAGCACTTGACCCGGACGACTCGATGCGTAAGATCGCCGAGATCGCGGCCACGTTCACGTAGACCACGATCGGCACACGAGTGAGATCGTGACGAACCTGGTTGTCCAACGCTGGTGGGACTGGGCTCCCACTCTCGTGGTCGGCCAGGACGATCATTATCAGCGATCAGGACAGCGCACAATCAGACGAAACGCCCTGGTCACGGCCGAACAGGAGAGCAATGAAAGACCAACCAGGCTTCGGGGCATTGCGAAGCGCGCGCTACCGCAAGTCCAGCCGATCCAGCGGGGCACAGGCGTGTGTCGCCATCGGCCACGCCGCGGGATGGATCGGTGTGCAGGACACCAAGGAGCACCCCGACAGCCGGCAGCGGAGCACCCTGGCCCTGCCCACGCCGCAGTTCGCCGCGTTCCTCATCGCGGTGAAGAACGGGCAACTGAATCTGTAACCCGGCTGCCGAACTCGGCGGAATGCCCCGGCCCAAACGTAGTGGGCCGGGGCATTCTTGTGGGCACCCAGTAGGAGATGATGCCGCAGCCGGTCCACGTACGCTCACGACGGTTGAACACTCCGGTGAGTCCTAATGCGGCTTCCGGCACGAACGGGCAGGGTCCTGGCCTTCCCCTACGAACTCGGGGAGCTAAGACATGGCTGCACGCGTAGACGAGATCGCTGAGGGCATCTTCCGGATCTGTACCCACCGCCCGGATGGACTGAGCAAGGGGCTGGATCTGGGAGGCCGCACGGTGCGGTTCGTCGCGTTGCCGGCCCGGTACCACAACCTCGTGCTGAGCGTGATCTTGACGACCACCGGGTGGTGGACCAGGTGAAAGACTGCGTTGCCGACGAACCGGATCAGCCGGACCCCGGTGTGGTCGAGCCCGGCGCTCGCGCAGGCCGCGGCCAGCACCCGCCCGGGCGGTGGGCAGCTTGCCGGCTGCGGCAGCGCTGGTGCTGGGCGGGCGGCGCCTTTGCGGGCTGGCTCCCATGATCGCCTCAGACGCAGGGGTCCGTCGTGGTTGTCACCGTCCCGCTCCTCCCGTGCGCCGTGGCACACAGCGGATGGAGACAGACCCCGACCGAGCGGGGGCGTCCATCCGTCGTGTTTCCAAGAGCGCCGACGGCGTCCGGGCTCGACAGTGCCCGCACGCTCGGAGGCGGCCCGGGTTCAGCGTGCGGGCGGGGGTGGGTTCGATGCGGTCGCGAGCAGGTCGCCGGCGGTGCCCTCGATCACGGCGGAGGCCAGCTCGGTGAGCCGCTGCCCCTGGTTGCGGGCGGTGGTGCGCAGCAGGGTGAACGTCTCGCTGGGGTCGATGCCGTGGCGTTCGGCGAGGACACCCTTGGCCTGCTCGATCAGGACCCGGCTGTCCAGCGCGGTCTGCAACTGCTCGACCAGGACGTCGTGCTGGCGCAGGGCCCGTTCCTGGATCAGGCCGATGGTGGCCACATCGGCCATGGCTTGCCCGATCCGGGTGACCTCCGGCGCCAGCGCGTGGGCCTCGGTGTGGAACAGGTTCAGCGCCCCGATGACCTGCGAACGCAACCGCATCGGCAGCGCGTGCACGGTCCGGAACCCCGATCCGCTGGCCACGGGGGCAAACCGCGGCCACCGGTCGGCGGCCTCGGCCAGGTCGGGGTGGCTGACCGGCGCACCGGTGCGGTAGCACTCCAGGCACGGGCCCTCCTGGTTTTGCAGCTGGAACAGCTCCAGCAGCCGGATGTTCTCCGCGGAGGAGGCCATCACCCGCAGCCGGCCGTGCACATCGGCCAGCATCAGCCCGGTCGCGGGCACCTTGAGTAGCTCAACACAGCGATCCACCAGCAGGTGCAGGAACTCGACCAGGTCGAACTCGTCGACCAACGTGTCGGCGAGCTCGACGAAGGTTCGGGCCAGTCGGTCATCGGTCATCTGCGTCACCTCCGACGAACAGAGCGAGAATCACCACGATAGGGGCTGTTCATGCGGTGTCCTCGGGGTCGAATCGTACCCGGCGGGCGACCACATCGGCCGCCAGTTCCGACAGCGGCCGCTGCCCGGCGAACGCCCGCGCCCGCAGCCTGCTGAACGCCTCGGCGATCCCGACACCGAGCTGCACTGAGATCATTCCGGTGGCCTGGTGGATTTCGGGTCGGCCCTCGGAGAACCCATCCAGGGCCGGGTAATCGTCCTGGGACTCGACGCCGGCCTTCTCGTCGAGCACCAGCCGCAGCGCGAACTCGGCGAAGACCCACGCCTGGGCCAGGTCCTCGCCCGACAGTGCGCCCGGGCGATCCGAGGACAGTACGAACACCCCGCCGCGGATGGCGCCGATCCGCAACGGCAGCGCGAACACCGCCCGGGCCCCGGCCTCCACAGCCGCCGGGGCGAACAACGGCCAGCGAGCCTGCTGCTCGACCGAGTCCAGCTCACCCACCAGCACCGCGCGGCCACCGGCCAATACCTCCACCGACGGGCCCTCACCCACGGTGAGCTGCAATTCCTCCAGCTCCCGGCTCAAACCCCCGGTGGCGCAGAGCACCTCGGAGACCATCAGGCCACCCCGCATCGACACCGCCACCCCGGTGACCGGCAACCGGGCCGCAGCCGCCTGACACAGCGAACGCAACGACACCGGGACACCGAGTGCCTCAGCGTGGGCGCTCACCACACCCCACACCCGCTCGGCCCAGGTGGCCTCCGTCACCGACCGCCCCCTGTTTCGCTTCCCGACCCGATAGCACCCCGGCCAGCGCCTGCGCCAGGTTCCCGTAGACTTCGAACTCACCCGCCAGCCCGGTCAGCTGCAGCGGACGCCACACCGGCCGGGAGCAGACCACCAAACGCAACTCGACACCGCAGCGCTCGGCGTGCTCGCGAACCTCGACGAGCACACCCAGACCGGCGGCACCGAAGAACTCCACCCGGGTCAGATCAATCACCAGCACCCTAGGGGTGCGGCCGTGAAGTTGTTCGATCAGATCCCGATGCCACGCCGGGCAGGTGAGCAGGTCCAGCTCCCTCGCCGGCACGATCACCACCACACCATCGGTATCGGGACAAGCGCTGCTACTCACCAGTGACACGCCGCTGGAGTCAGCTCCCCGCTGTGCGCGCTCATGACTCATCGCCATGTGATCTCCCCGGGCCGACAACCGACGCTTCTCAGCCACCGGGGTCCAGGGCGGCACCACGCCCCACCCCCGCACCTCAGCGCGAAGGGTCAGCGTTGGTAGTGAGCTTACCGGGGGCGCTGATCCGGGGGGAAGCCCGCACCGCCCGCCGCCCGCGCCGAGTACCGTCGACCCGACCCCGGGGGCCAATCCTGAACCCGCCCGGTGCCGGCGGAGAACTGGTCGGTCACCGATGCCGGGCGGGCCCTTCGGATCGCCACCCCCAACCCGCCGGTACGTTCCCGGTCGACCGGGAGGTTTCAGACGCCTCCGTGGACGACTACGACGCGCTGCTGCCAGGCGGCACTGGGTTGGCCGATCTCGGTGGCCTTCGCCTCGCCGGCGTCGATGATGCGGCGGGCGTCGGCAGGCGAGACGGTGTGCTGCTCGTTCATCGTCGTCCTTTCTCGTGTCCTCGGACGCGAAGGATCAGCTACCGGGGTGCAGAATGACCTTGGTCCAGCCGTCCTCGCGCTTGTCGAAGTGCTCGTAGCCCTCGGGAGCCTTCACCAGCGGCAGCTCGTGGGAAACCAGGTAGCCGGGGGTCGCCTTGCCCTGCGTGATCAGGTCACGGAGCTGCGCGTTGTACTGCTTGGTGTTGCACTGCCCCGTCCCCATCGACTGGCCCTTGAAGAAGAACGTGCCGTAGTCGAACACCAGCTTCCCTTCCTTGGCCAGGTCGTTCGAGCGCCCGGGTCCTCGGGCACATACACCCCGACCACACCGATGCCGCCGGTCGGCTTGACCGCCTGGATCAGCTCGTTGAGCACGATCTCCGGGTGCTCGGTGCCGTCCACGTTGTGCGCCTGATACCCGACGGCGTCGACACCGCGGTCCGCTCCGCCCCCGGTGAGCTCGGTGATCTTCTCCACCGCGTCACCGGACCTGCGGTCGATCGGCGTCGCCCCGACCTGTTCGGCCAGCTTGAGCCGGTCGGGCTGCTGGTCGACCACGAACACCTGGGCCGCGCCCTTGATCTGTGCGGCGTGTGCGGCCATCAACCCGACAGGCCCGGCGCCGTAGATCACGATGTTGAACGGCAGCGACACCCGGTCCCCGACCTGGATCCGCCCGACCGCCTCCCCGACGGCCTCGACGATGCCCATGTTCTCGTGGCCGAGCACTTTGCCCTGCTCGACGTCGGTGCGGCCCTCGTACATGTGCAGGTCCGACCCGCAGATGTTGGTGGTGGTGATCCGCACGACCGCGTCGGTCGGCGCCTCGATCGTCGGGTCGGGGACGTCCTCGACGCTGACGGAGACGGCCCTGGTAGACGAGTGCCTTCATGGTCAACCTCTCAGAATGGATGTTTCTGGGTGGCGCGCCGCTCTGCCCGCCACGATCGAAGAACTACTGCCCGGGATCTACTTGGCGAATGCGGTGACGATGGCCGCGCAAAACGCGGGCAGGTCGTCGGGGTCGCGGCTGGAGACCAGATTGCCGTCGATGACGACCTCCTGGTCCAGCGTGGTGCCGCCGGCGTTGCGGATGTCGGTGCGATCAGCTCGTGATTCCTGCGGAACCCAGCCCGCCACCGCACCACCTCTGCGAGGGCGGCGTGGCTCAGTTGGTCTCAACACGCCGCTGTGCGATTGTTGCCTCTATGGGCCAGGTCGTGTCGATGCTTGCGCGTCCGGTCTATGGCTATGCCGAGATCGATCGGCTGCTCCGCCTGACGCCGGGCACCGCCAAGCGGTGGATCGACGGTTACGAGCGAGCTGGACGGGTCTATGAGCCCGTGGTCCGACGGGAACGCACCGGCTCACCGTGGGTGACGTGGGGCGAGTTCGTCGAGACGCGGCTGCTCTCTGAGTTCCGCAGTTCCGTTCCGATGATCAAACTGCGGCCAGTGGTGGAGTGGCTGCGCGAGCGTGTCGACCGGGACTACCCGTTGGCCTACGCACGGCCGTTCCTAGCCCCGGAGGGTAAGGAGCTGCTGGTGGCTGCGCAGGTCGCAACCGGCCTGGACGAAGAGCTGTGGATGGTGGTGCCGTCCCAACAGGGCGTACTGCTGACTCCAACCAGCAGACGTTTCACCGACGCCACGTACTACCCGGACATCGAAGGCCCCGCCGAGCACATCATCGCCGATCCCGCGACACCCGCGGTGTGGCTGCACCCGCTGCGGCGGCAGGGACAGCCGACGGTAAACAGCATCCGCACCG
>JBOHFW010000170.1:0-2622 GCA_050699835.1 Pseudonocardiaceae bacterium
ATCCGACACCGCCTCAACCGTGGCGGTGACCGCGACCTCAACCGCGCCCTGCACACCGTGGCGATCACCCGCCTGCGCTGTCACCCCGAAACCCGCGCCTACCACGCCAAATGCACCGCCCAGAGCAAGACCCACCGCGAGATCCGACGCTCCCTCAAACACACCCTCGCGCGCCGGCTCTACCGACGGATCCAGGCCGCGACCCATCCCTGAGCTGCGGTCCCGCTGCGGTTCCCCAGACACCCAGAGAGGTCCAGCGATGATCTGAACGACCGGGCAGGCGAGTTCGGAGACGACCCAACCCGCTTCGCGCCTGGTCCCGTTCCGGTGGCGACGAGCAGCCCGAGGCCCCTCTGACGACCGGCTCGCACACCCCGGGCCTGCTTCGACACCCGGCCAGGCTTGTCAAGGGCCGCCGTAGGCGGTCGCGCAGCGACGGTTCCGTGCGGGGCGGCCGTAGGCCGAAGGGGTCCCCGCACGGAACCGCCCTTTACCGACCGGCGACCGAGCAAGACAATCAGCCGGCTGGCGAGGCTGGACCCACACGCGCCACGGCCAGGACGCACCATTCGACCCGAGTTCGCACCACGTTTGATTCCACGCTGGGCCCGCCGTGGTGGGCCGAAACGGCGAAGCATGCTCGCTTAGCGCTTGACCGATCTGCGGCCTCGGCGTCCACGCGGTATCCACGCAGCAGCTCGTCGGACATAACCATCTCCCTCATGCGGTGCTGACCCGACGGCGGCGGACGCGTCGGACGATGAGGCGGTCGAGCCCCAGCCGGCCAGACCCCGACACGGCCAGCACCAGACTCAGCAGTCCGAGTGCGATGACCAGCTCGGGGCCGGTGTGGTCGAGCGCGTAGACACCACCGGTGTGCACGAAGATCCAGGCGCCCACCATGTTCAGCGCCATCAGGATGCCGACCGGAACAACCGCCAGGCCGAGGATCATCGCGGCACCGCCGACGAACTCGAACAGCACGTTCACCGGCCCAGTGATCGCCGCCAGCGGGACGCCGGACTTCTCGAACAGCGCCCCGACCCCCGCGATGCTGCCGCCTGCGAAGTCGTATTCGAGCTTGGCGTGCAGCACCATCAGCACCCCGAGCCCGATTCGTGCCAGGAGCAGCACGAGGTCACGAGCGACGGAGACGGTCGCGGTGCGGTTGCTGAGGTCAGGTGTGTCTGGGGGCGTCATGGCGATGGTGTCCTTTCCTCGATCAGGCGACAGTGCACGACGATGCCGAGGTGCCGCCGCCGCTGTTCAAGATGACTCCGGCGGCGCGGGCTACTCATCGCGGTGACCAACCGGACGGGCGTCAGCACCGAACCGGGCCCAGCCGGACATGCCGATCACAGACCAGTCCAGCCAGATGGCGAACTGATGGGCCGGCGACGGCTGAGCATCAACTGGCGACTGGTCCAACAGCGGCTGCTCTGCTAGGTAGGCCATGTGTTCGCGGTAGGCGGCAACACAGCGCGCAACGGCCTCCTCGCACGCGTGCTCCGGGGTACCGTTGTGCCGACCGGCGACCCACACGCTGGTCAGCAGTCGGCGCAGATCCCACTCCCACGCTCCCGGGTGCGCCTCGTCGAAGTCGTTGAGGTCAAAAACGAGATCGCGCTCGGGTGAGGCGTAGAAGCCGAAGTTGCCCAGGTGCGCGTCGCCGCAGACAACCGGGGTGATCCCGGTGGAGGGCAGGTGGGCGAAGTCCTCGGCCATGATCGCGGCAGCGCCGCGGAGGAAAGCGTAGGGGAAGGCAATCATTCGGCCAATCCGAACCGGGATCAGCCGGTCCAGCCGACGTTCGTGGGTGGCGATGATCTGTTGTACTGGGTCGGCACGGCTGTCGGGCACACTCCAGCTGCCCAGCGCTGATCGGGGCACCCGCTTGCGCAGCGACCGCCCAATGGCGTAGCGCTCCGGCCGGGGAGTCGCCGGCTGGCGCAGCGAAACGAACCCCCGGCTATCGGCCGAGGCAAGAACGACATGCTGATCGCGACCTCGTCCGCCGTCCTGGCCCCCCCAGACGTCATCACGTAACTCCACGGCCCGAAAGGTCCATGCCACTCCGCTGCACTTGGTAACCATGGTCCGCCCGTGGAACTGCCAATGTCGGTCGTCGCCGCGTGCAGGAACCCCTAGAGCGGCCGGCAGAGTTGATCTCGCCAGCCGTGCTCCCCTCGGAAGTCGCATCCAGCCCCGGAAGCGTTACGCGGCTCAACCCGTGGG
The DNA here is from genome assembly GCA_050699835.1 of Pseudonocardiaceae bacterium. GTDB lineage: Bacteria > Actinomycetota > Actinomycetes > Mycobacteriales > Pseudonocardiaceae. The sequence goes on from JBOHFW010000170.1 coordinate 2,236, forward strand.
GTGGTCACCTCCGAACGCCGGTCCGTCCCTTGATCTAAACCTTGTACATAATCCACTGTGGACATTCTGTCAATCACGATGACTGCGAATGGCAGGGCAGTCACCGGAATGGGCATGATCGGCATGAGTGGGAACCAGTTCGTGGCCAGAGATCAACATCTTTCGGTCGAGGAACGCATCTGGGTCGCGCAACGACGGGAGAAGATCCCGCAGGACGCCGGGATCAAGTTGACCAGGTGGGCCCGGTGCGTAGTCACGTTCCGCAGAACGTGCGATACGAGCCGAAGCTCGGCGGGGCCGGTGCGGCGTATGGCTCCAGACCGGGTCGTTCATCGAACGGCTGCGCCAGCACGTCGAGTAGTCGTCCGAACGGTCCTAGGTCCCCGG
>JBOHFW010000171.1:0-2338 GCA_050699835.1 Pseudonocardiaceae bacterium
CGCCGACGACCATCGAGTCGAGCCCGGCAGCGACCGAGAACAGGTGCTCCACACCGGCGGCTGCATAGTGCACGTACAGGTGGTCCGACAGCTCGTCCAGGGCAAACGCGCACTGGCGCGCCAGCACATCGGTGATATCGGCCAACCCACCGTGGAAGGTGGTCACCACTGCGTAGACCTCGACGCGGTTGCAGGTAGACAGCAGCAGCGCCTCGGCGACGTGCTCGCGCTCCAGGAGCTGGATCAGGACCTTGCCGGCCTCCTCGGCCGGAACTGCCGCCCGCTCTAGCACGGTGACCGGCGCGCTGCGATGGGACAACCCGACGACGACCAGACTCATCGGCCCACCGCAATCGGATCGGCCGGCTCACCCACCGACCCGCGACCGCCGGACCGGCGGGCTTGGTGAAACGACAGGATCTGCAGCTCCACTGCAAGATCCACCCGGCGTACCTCGACATCGTCGGGCACCTGCAACACCACCGGCGCGAAGTTGAGGATGCACCGGACGCCGCCGGCCACGAGCAGGTCACAGACCCATTGCGCAGCGACCGCCGGGGTACAGATCACCCCGATGGTCACCTCCCGCTCGGCGCACACCGCGGGGATGTTGTCGACGTGGTCGACAGGCAACCCGCCGACCGGGACTCCGATCAGGTCCTCCTCGAGGTCGAACAGCGCCGTGACCGGGAAACCTCGGTCCGGGAAGCCGCCGTAGTTGGCCAGTGCATGGCCCAGGTTGCCAATCCCGACCACGGCGACGCTGTGGTGCCTGGTGAGCCCGAGCAGCTGCTCGATGTGTTCCACCAGCCGCGCTGTGTCGTAGCCCACCCCGCGGGTGCCGTAGGAGCCCACATAGGACAGGTCCTTGCGCAGGGTCGCGGAGTTCACTCCGGCCGCCCCGGCGAGCTCCTCGCTGGACATCGTAGTGACGCCCTGCTCGATCATCGAGGTGAGTACCCGCAGGTAGACGGCGAGGCGGCCGACCGCTGCCTCGGGGACGGCACGTGCGGACAGGTCGTCAACCGACGTGCTGAACCTGCCGTGCTGATGCACCGTCACTGCGTGGCTTCCTCTCGGATCTCGCACTGGCAAACCGGGGATGGGCTGGGCACCGTTGCCCTAGCAGGCGTCCACGGTAGCCGCTTGTGAACGCAGGAACAAAGTCGCGATCTCACACAGATCGTGATACGCGTCAGGGGCGGCTCCACGATGGAGCCGCCCCTGACGGGTAGTCGCTGCGCCGGTCGGTCTAGGTGGCCGGCGGCGAGAGCACCTGCCCGATGACGAACACCGTGGCGTTCTTCGTCGGGATGTTGCCACACATCACCTGGGCACCGTTCACGGTCGGTGCTGCCGGGGTGCCCCCGATCTTGATGTTGCCGCCTTGCAGGCTTTCTACCGTGCCAGCCTGCACGAGGCCCGCGGCGTCGTAGCGCTGACCCACCACGTGGTACTTGAGGATCTTGGCCAGCTGGCCCTCCGTCGACGCCGCGTCCGACGCGGTGGTCAACCGGTTGAGCATGCCCGGGTTCTTGGCCTCAAACTGCTGGAATGCCGAGTCAGCCGGAGCAAACACGGTGAGCGTCGGGGCGCTGTTCAGAGTATCACCCAGGTTGGCAACCTTAATTGCCTTGGTCAGGGTCGTCAGCTGCGGGTTATGGCCAGCCGCGGTGGCCACCGGATCGTCCACCATGCCCTGTGCTGAACCATCGCCTTCCCTGGGTATCTGATCGCAGGCCGGTCCGAAGATGTTGCTGATCTGGGTGACGCCGCCGCCCTTGGAGGCCGTCGCTTCGTTGCCCGGTACGGTCGACGGGCTGGATATCGGTGCCTCGTTGGGCTGACCTCCGATGGCCGGTTCCTGCGCATTGCTGCAAGCACCGACTACGGCGGTCAGTACCGCCGCAGCGCCGACCGCAGCCAGTCGCTGGATCTTCCTCACTCGATCTCAACTCCTCAATCATGCTGCCCGAATGATCTTCTCTCCGCACGGGAAATACCTGCGGAAATCCCCGCCAACGCGATTGCGCAAGCCGGAGGACGCATAGCAAGTTACCCACCGCTCTGCGGCGGAAACAATTATCTGATCGACCTATACGAAATCGTTACGAAACCCGAGAGCTCGAGCCGAGGGACCGACAACATAGGTCAGGGGCGGCTCCATCTCGGAGCCGCCCCTGACGAGGAAAAGCGGTGCCGCCTTAGGCGCAGAAACCGGCAGGCTCAGGAAGCCGGCGGCGACAGCACCTGTCCGATAACGAACACAGTGGCGTTCTTGGTGGGAATGTTGCCGCACAACACCGGTGCGCCGTTCACGGTCGGAGCCGTCGAGGTT
>JBOHFW010000172.1:0-7298 GCA_050699835.1 Pseudonocardiaceae bacterium
GGGCTGCTCACCGACGAGAGACTGACCGCCGGTGGCGATGAGGCAGTCACCGCCGGGCAGCTTTATGAGCGGCTGCTCACCACCTGGCTGCAACACGAGCTCACCCGCCAGGACGAGCCCGGCGGCCCGGGGGCGCTCTCGGTGGACGAGCGGCTCGACGCGCTCGCCGAGATCGCCCTGCTGCTGTGGCGAAGCGGGGAGGCCACCGTCCAGACCGACCAGCTGGGCAGCGCGGCGGCGAAGGTCGCCGACCTGGCCCGGTTGCGGATGCGGCAGGACGAGGCGGCGCAGGCGGTCGGATCCAGCACCGTTCTGGTGCGCGTCGGCGACAACGCGTTCAGCTTCATTCACCAATCCGTGCAGGAGTGGCTGATCGCCCGCTGGATCGCCCAGGGCGGGCAGGAGCGGCTGGCCAGCGGCTCGCTCACTCCGTTGATGGCCGACTTCCTGTGCGACCTCGCGGGCGAGGACGTGGTGGTGTCCTGGGCCAGGCAGATCGCCACCAGCGTCAAGCCGGCCGCGAAGGCGAACGCGGTGCTGATCCTCCAGCGACGCGGCGTCACGGTGCAGAAGGTGAACTATGCGGGAGCGGACCTGCGCGGCCGGGACCTGTCCACTCAGGACCTCACCGCGGCGGATCTCAGCACAGCCGACCTGTCCGGCGCGGTACTGCCCCGCGCGATGCAGGGCGCCAACCTGCATGGGGCGCGGTTGATCGCGGCGCGGCTCGATGGCGCCGACCTCACCGACGCCGACCTGAGCGACGCGGACCTGACCCGGGCCCGGATGATCGGCGCGGACCTCCGGAGAGCCAGCCTGGCCGGGGCGCGGCTGGACCGCGCGGTCCTCGTCGGCGCCACCATCGATCCCCAGCTGTTCGCCACCACGGCCAGCACGTTCGGCGCGGCCTGGCCCGGCTCGCCGGCCCACGTGGCGCAGATGGAGCCTGCCTCGCCCATCAACACCGTCGCCGCGGCCCCCGAAGGCATCCTGGCCACCGGCCACGACGACGGCACGGTGCGCCTGTGGGATCTGGGCACCGGAGCGGTGGTGCGCATCCTGCACGGTCACACCCGCGAGGTCCGCGCGCTGGCAGTGGATCCGGCCGGGTGCTGGCTGGCCTCCGCTGCTGACGATGCCACCGTGCGAGTGTGGGACCTGAGCACCGGAGCCGCGCTGCGCACCCTGGAAGGCCACACCCGCTGGGTCCGGGCACTGGCGGTCGACCCGGCCGGGCAATGGCTGGCCTCCGCCGGTGGTGAGGCCGACGCCACGGTACGAGTGTGGAACCTGAGCACCGGAGCCGTGGTGCACGTCCTCACAGGCCACAGCAGCTGGGTTCGGGCGCTGGCAGTGGACCCAGCCGGGCGGTGGCTGGCCTCCGCCGGGGCTGATGCCATGGTCCGGTTGTGGGACCCCGTCACCGGTGCCACCGTCCGCATTCTGGATGGTCACAGCCGCGGGGTTCGGGCGTTGCTGGTCGATCCGGCCGGGCGGTGGCTGGCTTCCGCCGGTGATGATGCCATGGTGCGGTTGTGGGACCCCGTCACCGGCACCACCCTGCACACCCTGGAAGGCCACACCCGTGGTGTCTGGGCATTGGCGTTCGATCCGGCCGGGCGTTGGCTGGGCTCCGCCGGTGACGACGCCACGGTGCGGATATGGGATCCCGCCACTGGTGCCACGCTGCGCACAGCGGAGGGTCACAGCCGCGGGGTCCGGGCGCTGGCCGCTGACCCAGCTGGGAGCTGGCTTGCCTCCGCCGGTGCTGATGCCACCGTGCGGGTGTGGGATCCCGCCACCGATACCGCGCTGCGGATCTTGGAGGATCGCACCCGCGGGATCCGGGCGCTGGCAATCGACCCGGCTGGGCCCTGGCTGGTGTCAGCTGGTGATGATGCCACGGTGCGCATACGGGATCTGAGTACCGGAGCCATGGTGGGTACCCGGCAAGGCCATACCAGCAGGGTCGTGGCGCTGGCGGTGGACCCGGTGGGGCGGTGGCTGGCGTCTGCTGGTGATGATGCGGCAGTGCGCTTGTGGGATTCCGTCACGGGTAGTGCGCTGCGGGCTTTGGAGGGTCATAGCCGAGCGGTCCGGGCGTTGGCGGTCGGCCCGGGGGGTGGCTGGCTGGCCTCTGCTGGTGACGATGCGACTATCCGGCTGTGGAATCCCTCCACCGGCATTGCCCTGCGCTCGCTGGAAGGCCATGCCAGCAGGATCGTCGCGCTGGCTGCTGATCCGGCCGGGCGGTGGCTGGCCTCCGCTGGTGATGATGCGACTGTTCGCTTGTGGGATCCGTCCACGGGTAGTGCGCTGCGGACCCTGGAGGGTCACAGCCGCGGAGTTCGGGCGTTAGCGGTACACCCGGCCGGGCACTGGCTGGCCTGCGCCGGTGACGATGCCGCGGTGCGGTTGTGGGATCCGGCCACCGGCACGCTGCTGGCCACCCTGGTCGCCTCGGAGGAAGGGTGGGCGGTGTTGCTCCCAGACGGCAGTTACAAGCTGCATGGCCAGCCAGCCGGGCTCTGGTGGGCCATCGGGCTGTGCCGGTTCGATCCAGCAGATCTGCCGGATATCGCCCCCTACCAGCCGCAGCTGTGGCAGCTGCCCCCTGATGTGCCGATGCGCTATGCCCTTGGCCGCTGACCCGGGGTGGGAGAGCCTCACCCGGCCCGCCAGGGCCGTGTGGCGCTGGGCCTGGGCTACCGCGGCAGCCCGCACCGGAGCTGCCGAGCCCTCGGGCGTGCTGGTGGACGCCATTGACCTGCTCGCCGGTCTGGCCCTGGCTCAGCTGCACGACAACCCGGTCAGCCAGTTGCTGGCCCACTTCCGCATCCCGCCCGGTGCCCTGCTCGGTGAGGGTGGCGCGCGGCAGTACCGGACTGAGGCGGTGCTCGCCGCTTTCCGCCGTCTCCCGGACGGCGCGCTGCCCGAGATCAACGAGCAGGCCGGCCAGATCCTGGACTACGCCCGCACCGCCATGCCACCCAGCTCCGACGGGCTCATCACGCTGTCCATGGTGTTCGGCGCGCTCCTGGAGACCCCCAACCCCGCCTCGATGGCACTACGGACTGAGCTGTGCATCCGGGGCGTCGACGCCGAGCTGATCCTGAAGTCCTGCCGGGAGCACCTCGACGGTCGCACCTCCTACGCGGAGTACCTGCGTGACCACCACCCCTACCCATCTGTGGTGCAGCTGCCGCCCTACACGCCGGATGAGCCGCGGACGCGTCATCCGTCGAGACAACCGGTCGCCGAACTCCCCGACCTGGTCGGTATCACCGCCGAGGTGGATTCGTTCGCCTACCTGATCGCGTCCACGGCGCTCACCCCGCCGCTGGCCATTGGCCTGTTCGGGGACTGGGGGTCGGGTAAGAGCTACTTCCTGCGCAGCGTGCAACGCCGGATCGACCAGCTGGCCGGTACGAAGGTGGACCAATCGCCGTTCCACCGGAAGATCGCGCAGGTCGAATTCAACGCCTGGCAGTACGTGGAAGGCAACCTGTGGGCCAGCCTGCTGGAGCACCTGTTCCGCAACCTGCGCCTGGCCGGTGAGCAGGACGCGGACGATCTGCTGGAAGCTCGCCGGAGCGAGTACCTGACCAAGATCACCGAGCGTACCGCGGAGCATCGTCGGGCCGTCGAGGAGCGCGACATGCTGAAGGAGGAGCAGAAGCAGGCTCAGCGCGCGGTCGAGAGCAAGATCAAGGAACGGGACGCCACGCTGGCCGAGCTGACACAGGTGCGGCTGCGCAATCCGTTCCGCGGCTGGACGCCCTCCGCGGAGCTATCACAAGCGCTGGCTGAGGTCGGGATCGACCCGCAGGGAGCCCACGCCGACTCGCTGCGGCAGACCCTGGCGAGCACCAGCGAGACGGTGCGCCGAGCCGGCCCGCTGCTCGGTGCGTTGCGTGTCGGCGGTTGGCGATTTGCCCTCGCGTTGCTCGTCGTCCTCGGGCTCGGGCCGCTGATCATCGTCATCCTGGGCGACCAAGTCGCTGCGGTAATCACTGGTATTTCGGTGTTCCTGGGCGGGGCCACGGCTTACCTCGCCCGGGGAAACACGGTGGTCTCCCGCGTCCTCGACACCATCTCCCGGGCCCGAGCCCAGCTCGACGCCGAGCTAAACGACCACCGCACCCGGTTCGACGAGCAGATCCGCCAGGCCGAGACCGAGTTGGCGGACCGGGAACGGGAGCTGGCCGCCGCGGTCGCGCGGGAGCAGCGGCTTTCCACGTCGGTCGACGAGCTGGAGGACCAGCTGGCCCGCATCACCCCGAGCAGCGTGCTCGCCGACTTCATTGGCGACCGGGTCGCCAGCGACGACTACCGTCGCCACCTCGGTGTGCCCGCCCTGGTGCGCCAGGACCTGGAGCGGCTCTCGCGGCTGATCCAGCAGCACCACGACCCTGCGCAGCCTCCGGCGATCGAGGAGCGGCACGCGATCGACCGGGTGGTGCTCTACATCGACGACCTGGATCGCTGCCCGACCGACGTGGTGATCAAGGTGCTGGAGGCGGTGCACCTGCTGCTGGCGTTCCCGCTGTTCGTGGTGGTCGTCGCGGTGGACGCGCGATGGTTGGAGTCCTCCCTGCGCGAGCATTACGCCCAGCTCAACGCCGATGCGGCGGTGCCCGCCGATTATCTAGAGAAGATCTTCCAGGTGCCGTTCTGGGTCCGCCCGCTCGGTGCGGACACCCGGCGGCAGATGGTGCGGAGGCTGTTGACGCCCCACTTGGCCCGCGAGGTCCCGGAGACCGGTGACGGTGCGGGTCCGGCCATCGAGGCGGACTTGTCTGATACTGATCTACCGGAGCTCACCCGATTGGTGGGATCCTTCGGGGTGATCGACTTCGCGGAGATGCCGCAGCCGCAGGCCGCGAGGCTGACCGTCACCGGCGCGGAGCTCGCCCTGATCGAGGATCTCTCCCCGCTGATCGGCGCGACGCCCCGGGCGGTAAAGCGGTTCATCAACGTATACCTGCTGCTCACCTCGATGGGTCGCAGCCGTGGGTGGTCGCTGCCCGAGCGGGGTCAGGTCGCGATGCTGCTCGCCATCGCCACTGGGCTACCCGATCTCGCCGGTGCGCTGCTTCCGAGCCTGGTTGTCACCGCCGAGTCCGTCACCTTGCGGGCTGCGTCCATCGACACTGGTTCCATCGATACTGCAGGGCAGGAAGCCACGCGTGCGCAGCTTGCCCGGCTGAACGCCTGGCTGGCTGAGCATCCGATCTGGTGTGACGTCGACCTGTCCGGGACACGCGGCTGGATCGACCTGATCCTGCGCTTCCGTTTCAACCGCGAGTCGGCGTAGGTAGCGCCAGGTGAGGCGTGGCAGCTTGCACTCTAAGGGGCCGAGTGCTAAACACGGGGTTGGCACTCGACCCCTTCGAGTGCCAACGCACCGACAACACTGCTACTACAACACCGAGGTCGGGACGGTGAGGCCGGCAACCGCCGGTCGTCCGTCGCGGGCACCGAGCCTGGCCGAGCACTGTGTCCTTGCCGCGGACAACCCGCGGCGCCCATGACCGGAGGACCACACCGCAATGGCCAAAATGATCGCGTTCGACGAGGACGCCCGCCGTGGTCTCGAGCGCGGGATGAACCAGCTCGCCGACGCCGTCAGAGTGACGCTCGGCCCCAGGGGTCGCAACGTCGTACTGGAGAAGAAGTGGGGTGCCCCCACCATCACCAACGATGGTGTGAGCATCGCCAAGGAGATCGAGCTCGAGGACCCCTGGGAGAAGATCGGGGCTGAGCTCGTCAAGGAAGTCGCCAAGAAGACCGATGACGTGGCTGGTGACGGCACCACCACCGCCACCGTGCTGGCCCAGGCGCTGGTGCGCGAGGGCCTGCGCAACGTCGCCGCCGGGGCCAACCCGATGGCACTCAAGCGGGGCATCGAGAAGGCCGTCGAGGCCGTCTCCGCGCAGCTGCTGAACTCGGCCAAGGAGGTCGAGACCAAGGAGCAGATCGCGGCTCCCGCCGGCATCTCCGCCGCTGACCCCTCGATCGGCGAGCTGATCGCCGAGGCGATGGACAAGGTCGGCAAGGAAGGTGTCATCACCGTCGAGGAGAGCCAGACCTTCGGTCTCGAGCTGGAACTCACCGAGGGTATGCGCTTCGACAAGGGCTACATCTCGCCCTACTTCGTCACTGACCCGGAGCGCATGGAGACCGTCCTCGACGATCCGTACATCTTGATCGCCGCATCGAAGATCTCGGCGGTCAAGGACCTTCTCCCGATCTTGGAGAAGGTCATGCAGTCCAGCAAACCGTTGATGATCATCGCTGAGGATGTCGAGGGTGAGGCGTTGGCGACCCTGGTCGTCAACAAGATCCGCGGCATCTTCAAGTCGGCTGCGGTCAAGGCGCCTGGCTTTGGCGACCGCCGCGAAGCGATGTTGGGCGACATGGCCATCCTCACCGGTGCCGAGGTGATCAGCGAGAAAGTCGGTCTCAAGCTGGAGAACACCGACCTGTCGCTGCTGGGCCGCGCGCGCAAGATCGTCATCACCAAGGATGAGACCACCATCGTCGAGGGCGCTGGCGATACCGACCAGATCCAGGGCCGGGTCAACCAGATTCGCGCCGAGATCGACAACTCGGATTCCGACTACGACCGCGAGAAGCTGCAGGAGCGACTGGCCAAGCTGGCCGGCGGCGTTGCGGTGATCAAGGCCGGAGCGGCCACCGAGGTCGAGCTCAAGGAGCGCAAGCACCGCATCGAGGACGCGGTGCGCAACGCCAAGGCTGCTGTCGAGGAGGGCATCGTCGCCGGCGGTGGCGTCTCGCTGATCCAGGCGGGCGCGCTGGCGTTCGAGAAGCTCGAGCTGACCGGTGACGAGGCGACCGGTGCCAACATCGTCCGCGTGGCACTGGAGGCTCCGTTGAAGCAGATCGCTATCAACGCCGGCCTCGAGGGCGGCGTGGTGGCCGAGAAGGTCCGCGGCCTCAAGCCCGGGTGGGGCCTCAACGCCGCCACCGGCGAGTATGAGGACCTGATCAAGGCCGGCATCATCGACCCGGCCAAGGTCACCCGCTCGGCGCTGCAGAACGCGGCGTCGATCGCGGCCTTGTTCCTCACCACCGAGGCCGTGATCGTGGACAAGCCGGAGAAGACCCCGGCACAGGCGGGCGGCGGCATGCCCGACGGCGGCGGCATGGACTTCTAGTCCCGCACGCAGTACCCGAAACGGGGCCGCTCCCATCTCGCCGGGATCGGCCCCGTTTCCCTTCGTCGCCCAACCCGCCTTCTGGATGCAGAACGCGGTAAAAGGCCGTCCGTTAAC
>JBOHFW010000173.1:0-10498 GCA_050699835.1 Pseudonocardiaceae bacterium
GCGCAGCACCGCCTCGATCTCACCGGGCTCGATGAGGTACCCGCGGATCTTGACCTGGTCGACGACCCGGCCGGCGAACTCCAGCTGACCGTCGGCACGCCAGCGGACCAGATCACCGGTGCGGTACATCCGGGATCCGGGGGTACCGAACGGGTTCGCGACGAAACGCTGGGCGCTCAACCCTGGCCGGTTCAGGTAGCCGCGAGCCAGCCCGTGTCCAGCGACGTACAACTCACCGAGCGCGCCCACCGGCACCGGGCGCAGTGCGACGTCGAGCACGTAGGCCTTGGTGTTCCAGATCGGCCGACCGATCGGCGGCACCCCGGCTGGGGCGAGCGGTTCGGTCCAGGTCGATACCACCGTCGACTCGGTCGGACCATAAGAATTGATCATCCGGCGACCCGGGGCCCAGCGCGCGACCAGCTCACCCGGACATGCCTCACCACCCACGATCAAGGTCCGGAAGTGCGGCAGCCGCTGCGCCGCCGCGGCCGGCACGGTGGCCAGCGCGGCCGGCGGGATCAGTGCGTGCGTCACCCGCCAGTCGGCCAAGACCTGCGCCAGCCCCTCACCCAGCAGTGCACCCGGCGGTGGCACCACCAGCGCGGCACCCGCCGGGAGCGACATGCACAGCTCCAGCACCGAGGCGTCGAAACTGGGGGAGGAGAACTCCAGCACCCGGTCGCCCGGCGTGACGGCGTAGCGATCCACTTCCGCGGCGGAGAAGCTGGCCAGCCCGGCGTGGGTGACCGTCACGCCTTTCGGTTGCCCGGTCGAGCCCGAGGTGTAAATGACGTAGGCCAGATTCCCGGGAACCAAGGGTGCGCGTCGATCCGCGTCGCTCGGCGCGTGCTCCGGCATCATGGCCAGCTCCGCCGCTAGTTCATCGACCACCAGCACCGGCACACCCTCGATCTCCGGGAGCACCGCGGCGACGTCGCGGCGGGTCAGCACCGCCACCGGGCGGGCGTCAGCCAGCATGAAGGCGATCCGCTCCGCCGGATAAGCCGGGTCCACTGGCAGGAACGCCGCGCCTGCCTGCACCACTGCGAGCTGGGCGACGACGATGTCCACCGAGCGGGGCAAGGCCAGCGCCACGATCTTCTCCGGGCCCGCACCCCCAGCGATCAGCAGATGGGCCAACCGGTTGGCTCGTGCGGCCAACGCGGCGTAACTCAGTGACGACTCGCTGTGGGGTGGACCGCCGAACACCAGTGCCGGCGCATCCGGGGTCCGGGCGAGCTGCGCATCGAACAGCTGCCCGAACGTGGTCGGGGTGACGTCCCGGTCGGTGTCGTTCCACTCGATGAGCAGTTGGCGGTGCTGTGTCGCCGTCAGGCTGGCGAACGGGACATCCGGTGCATCGCGGGGGACGGTGGGAGTCCCGGCCAGCACCGGCATCGGCTCGTGAGCCACCATTGCAGTGTTGAGTCCTCCGCGCTCGATGTAGCGGTGAGTGGATCCCGGGTCAGGTGCTCAGGCGGATGCTTGGCATATGGAGTCGGCCGGCGATCGGGCTTCCGGCACGGCGGGCGGTCGCCGCAGCGCGAGCCGCCCGCCGATCTGCAGTTGCTCGACCTGCTTCGTGCTCGGGTCGCGCAGGAAACGTCCGACATGCTGTCCCTGGCCCGAGGCCGGGTCCTGGATCAGGAATTCCAGCTCGTTGTAGAAGGCCAACCGCGCGACGCGGTCACCACCGATCTCGAGGAAGAGATCTGTGTCGTTTTCGGCGGTGATGAGGTACTCCGTCGGACCGTTCGAGTAGCTGCCCACGAACTGTGCCGCCTCGACGCCGCTGACTCGCGGCACGGAGCCACACCGATACGGTGCCGGCAGCGGGGTGGCCAGGTCTAGCTCGAGGCGCAGCTCCTCCCACAGGGACGATCCGGTGTTGGCGCTGGTGGTGAGGGCCACCACACACTCTCCGACCGGATCGATGCGCAGGTAACAGGAGGTGCCACTCGCATTGCCGTCATGGCCGACCCACGTGGTGGTCTCACCGCCGAATATGGCCAGCCCGGGACCCCAGCCCTCGGCCAGCCCGAACGGTTCGGCGCCGGGCACGGCTTGGCGCATCCGTTCGGCATGGACGGCCGGCAGCAGCTGCGGGAAGCCGGGCCCGACGTGCATCAGGCCCAAGGCCACCAGATCGACGGCGCTCATCGCCAACCCCGCGGCCGGGGCCTCGGCTGGGACCACTGGCTGCTCCACGGACCGCGTCCGGCCTACGGCTGTGTTGACTGAGTGGCCGGTGGCCATGGGGCGCCCGTAGCGCGCTCGCGCCGGTGCGACGACGGTGGCGAAATCGATGCCCAACGGTCGCAACAAGATCGACTCTACGGCCTCCGACCAGCTCATTCGTGTGATTGTTTCGATCAGGTAAGCGGCTAGGACGTGGTTGCGGCTCGAGTAGGAGAAGGCGCTTCCGGGCGGCAGGATCAAACCCTGCCAGCGGCAGTGCTTGCGCACGTAGCGCCCCAACGACAGGGTGGACAGCTCTGGGGTGTCCGGGCTGGAGGCGAAACCGCTGGTGTGGCTGAGCAGCTGGCACAAGGTGAGCTCGCCGCCGAGATCATGCAGCTCGGGCAGGTGCTCATCCAGCGGGGCGTCGAGCTCGATGTCACCGTCCGCAACCAGGATCATCGCAAGGGTCGCGATCCACGCTTTGCTGATCGACCCGATGGGAAACGCGGTGTCCCTGGTGACCGGAATCCCCGCCGCGTGCTTCAGCTCACCGACTTCAACGGCAACTGTCGCCCCCCCGTGGTAGACGGCGAGCTGCGCGCCCGGCACCTGGTGGGTGTCGGCTAACGCGGCAAGAGTGACGGCTAACCGGTCCGGGTCGAGTGGGGCCGGTATGGCACATGAACCGCACCTCGGGATATCGGGGTACCCACGACATGATCCGATAGGGTGAAATTCGCCCTGTTTACTGACAATAGGTAGATTTCTCGTCGCGGCCTCTCCCATGCGTCACACGTTAGGGTGCCGCTCTTCGAAGCGTCTTAGAGTGCGGTTAAGGCGACCATGCGGGTTCCGCGTCCGACCTGCGAAGCTAAGATTTCCCGCGAGGAAGCTAGCCCGTGATGGCTGCGACCAAGCCTGTCTCATAGCCCACAATCACGAGCTGCGCTCGATCCCGGGCGTCGAGCTTGGCGAGCAGCCGGCCGATGTGGGTTTTGACGGTCCCCCGGCTCAAATGCAGATGATGTTCGATCTCACTGTTGGCCAGCCCGCGAGCGATGAGGGTGAGGACCTCACGCTCACGGCCGGTGATACCGGCCAGCGTGCGGGCTGGGCGCTGGGCCGGCTCCGGTTGCCGGATGAACTCGGCGATCAGCCGCCGGGTGACGGTCGGTGCGAGCAACGCTTCACCGGAGGCGACCACCCGCACCGCATCCAACAGTTGAGCCGGGGGGGTGTCTTTGAGCAGGAAGCCGCTGGCTCCGGCCCGCAGCGCGGAGTACACGTATTCATCCAGGTCGAAGGTGGTGAGCACGAGAACTTTCGGGGCGTGCTGATAAGCGGTGATCCTTCTGGTGGCCTCGATACCGTCCATCACCGGCATGCGCACATCCATCAGCACCAGGTCGGGGCCGCAGGCCTGAACTTGCTCGACGGCTTCCGCGCCGTTACCAGCTTCGCCGACGACGACCAGATCCGGCTCGGTCTCGATGAGTACTCGTAGGCTGCCCCGGAGCAACGCTTGATCGTCGGCGATCAGGACCCGGATCGGTGCGTCGGTCATGCCGGCCCCGGCTCGTAGGGCAGCCGGGCGTGCACGGCGAAACCGCCGCCCGGAGCTCGTCCCGCCACCAGGATTCCGTCGTGCAGCGCGGCCCGTTCGCGCATGCCGATCAAGCCGTGCCCCGGCCTGCCGACCGGACCACGTGGTACGCCGTCATCGATGATCGCCAGCTGCAGTTCCCCCAGCTCAGCGGTCACCCGGACGGTGCACCGGACGGGCGCGGCGGCATGTTTGATGACGTTGGTCAGCGCCTCTTGCACAATCCGGTACGCGGAGAGCTGGACCGCCGCAGGCAGTACTGGAATGGCTCCCCGGTCCAGCTCCACCTGGATATCGGCAAGCCGGGCGTTCTCGATCAGCTTGGGTAGCTCATCGAGGCCGGGGCTGGGCTCGAGGTCGACCTCTCCCTCGGAGCGCAACGAGCCGAGTACGCGGTGGATGTCGGCGAGCGCGCCGCGGCTCACGGACTCGATGACGCCGAGCGCTTCCTTGCTCTCCTCCGGACGGGTGTCGTACACGTGGTTGGCCACGGCCGCCTTCATCACGACCACGCTCATGCTGTGCGCCACCACGTCATGCATCTCCCTGGCGATCCGCAGCCGTTCCTCGGAGACGGCCTGCCGCGCGCGGTGTTCGGCGAGTTGGTCGGCGTACTCGCGGCGGGCCCGGGCGCTGCGACCGAGCGTCCAGCCCGCGCCAATGGTGAGCCACGACGAGATGAGTGAGGACAGCAGATTCGTGTACTGCGGGTCCGGTGTGACGACAAAGAAACGGGGATCCAGCACGGTGGCGGTGGTCAATGCCGCCAGAGTGACACCCAGCAGAGCAGCACCGAGCGCGACGGCCGAACGCCGGGGGCGCACCGATAGTGCGACCGGGTAGAGCGCGACCGCGATGGCCAAGACAGTCGCCGTCACCGGCATGCCCAGCAGCACCGCGACGATCGCCGAGGTGGCCACGACGCCGAATACCGGCACGGGCTTGCGCCTGCGCAGCGCCAGCGGAACGTTCACCACCAGAGCCATCAACCACACCGCGGCGACCGTCCCGCTGGAGGTCCCGAGCGCAATGTGGAGGGTCGAATAGCCGGTGAGCAGCGTGAGCGCCAGCACCGTCAGCAGATCAATCACGAGGAGCTGCCACGGACGCGGTCGAAACCATGGCGACATGCCGGAATCAACCTCAGCACGGTCAATCACAGAGGTCACGGTAGCCGCAGTTCGTGGAGAATGCCTCGGACCTGAGTCCGATCTCGGACAGTGCAGTCGGAGCAGAGTCCGATCTCGAACCCTGGACCTTGCTCCGATGTGAGTACGCCCCACTTAAGGCAGCATTATTGACATGATCGAGGTACGAGAACTGATCAAAGACTACGGCGGCAAGCGCGCACTGAACCAACTGTCGTTCACCGCCCGCCCTGGCGTGGTGACCGGTGTGGTCGGTCCGCACGGCTCCGGGAAGTCGACTACCCTGCGCATCATTCTAGGCCTGGACACCCCAACCTCCGGCACAGCGTTGGTCAACGGAAAACCCCACGCCACCAATAACCGGCCGATGCATGCGGTGGGGGCGCTCCTTGAGGCCCCAGTGTTGCCCGGTGAGCGTGGGTTGCCCGGTGAGCGCAGCGCGGCCGAGCACCTGCAGTACCTCGCGTGCAGCAATGGTATCGGCAGGCACCGAGTGGCCGAGGTGCTTGACGAGGTGGGGCTGTCACCGATGGCACAGCTGCCGATCGACCGTTTCTCTCGTAGCATGCGGCAGCGGCTCGGGATCGCTGGCGCGCTCCTTGGTGACCCTGGTGTCCTGTTGTTCGACGAGCCGACCCGCGATCTGGATCCGGAAGGCATCCAGTGGATCCGCGATCTGATGCAGTCGCTGGCCGATGAGGGCCGGACGGTTCTGGCGTCCAGCAACCGTATGAGCGAGATGGCCCTGTCCGCTGACCAGCTGCTCATCATCCGAAACGGGAAATTAATCATGGAGACTTCTGCCCTGTCGCTGACCGAACGTTTCCAGCGCGACGTCTTCGTGCGCTCACCCCGCCGCAGCGCGCTGACCAGAGTGCTGACCAGCAACGGCGCGACGGTCCGCAGCGAGCCGGGCGGCGGGCTGGCGGTCACCGGCATGGACGCATGGCGGATTGCTTCGGTCGCCGCGGAGCATCACATACCGATCCAGGAGCTGTCCCCGCGCAATACCTCACTCGAGGACTTCTACCTAGAACTGACAAAACCGACAAAAAGCAATGTCGAGTAATGCGTCTGGTCAGTCGCGGTCAGTCCAGTATCCGCGTCAACCCAGCCTGCTCTCGGCACGGTCCAGGCGCCGCATCAGCATGCTCGCCACTGCCAAGTACTCCAAGGTCTCGTCCACTGCGGCGGGTTCGGCAGCGCTCGCATTGTGCGGCTTGCGCAGCCCGAGCATGGCTCCGATGAACAGGTGCCGGAAACCCTCGCGCTCGACCTCAGCCGCTTGACCCGTGGCCGTGGTGATATTCAGTTGCGGCGGTATCGCGCCGAACACTGACTCCATCAGCGCTTGCCCGGAGCCTTCGCTCGCGGTCAGCGCGCGGACTCGGTCTTCGACCACTCCCAACGCCACCAAGACCGCTTCGGACGTCCGTCCGTCCTCCGCCAGTGCCAGAGCGGGGGACATCGCCGGATGGAGCGCCGGATGCAGCGCTTGATGGAGCGCTGGCTTGAGGACCTGCGGGATTGTGACCCGCTCCAGCGGGACGCAGGTGACCTCGATGTGATCGTCGTCCTTATGTGCACCAGGCATGTACGGATGGACGACATCGATCACGATCATGCGTCGTGGCTCATCGCTCGCAAGCCGATGCTCCACACGGTCGCCGACTTGCACGTCGGTGCCGGTGGGAAGGAGAATGGTGCTACCTTCGACCCGCGCAGGAGCTCCTCGGCGAATTTCAGATCGCTCGTGATTCGTCCGAATTATCGTGACGTAGGTAGTGAAAAAAATCATTCCACATCGACGAACCGCTCGTGGCAACCACTTATTACCATGTCAACCGCCCCCAACTCCATCGTAACGATACCTCGCAAAGCGCATCTCGATCTTGGGATGCAGTAAATCAAGCACCTAAAGATTCATCGACAAGGTACACAACATCGTTACAGAGGTTCAAGAGGTGGATCAGCCGAGCGTCAGGACCGACGGATCACGGTCACCGTCCCATCACCTCTGGAGGTGACGTACGCGGTGCCGTCGGGACCCACCGCCACCTGGTCCGGGGAGTAACCCACGTATGAGGTGCTGATCACCGTCGCGTTGGCAGTGTCGATCACGCTCATGGTGTCTTCGCCGACATTGACGACGACCGCGTGTTTGCTGTCCGGGGCAACCGCCAGCCCGCGCGGGTTGATGCCTACGCGAATGACGTTGTTCACCCTGAGCTTGACGATGGCGTTGTAGAGGTCCGTGGCGAGCGTGGTCGGCAGGTCGATCACGCTGATGGTGTGATCACCGAAGTTGGTCACGTAGGCGTGCCGACCGTCGGGATCGATGGCCACCTTCTGCGGGGCGCGGCCAACGAGGATGTTGCGGACAAGCTTCTTCTTCTTGATGTCGATCACGCTGACCGTGTTGCTGCCGCTGTTGACCACGTAAGCGAGCTCGGTCCGGGGATCGATCGCGACCCCATCCGGGCCTACGCCGACGGGCACGACGTCGACCACCTTGAGAATTCTGGTGTCGATCACACTCACGGTGTTGCTGTAGAAGTTAGTCACGAAGGCGAAGTGGTCCCGAGGGAAGACTGCCACGCTGGCCGGATTCCGCCCGACCGGTACATTCTTGATCAACTTTCCGTTGGCGGTGTCGACCACGCTCACCGAGTTCTCGGCGTAATTGGTCACGAAGGCATGCCGGCTGTCGGGGTCCACCGTCACCCCGAGCGGATTGGCGCCGACGCGAATGCTGCCGACCACCCTCTGATTAGCGGTGTCGATCACCCGGAGAGCGTTGTCGGCATGGCTGGCCACGTAGGCGTGCTTGCCGTCGAGATCGACCGCGACCCCTTGCGGATCACCACCGACGATCACGGTCGGATTCGGATTGTCCGCTGCAACGGCGGTACTGACCGCGCCCACCACGGTGGCTGCGGTGGTCACCGCCAGCACCGGCACCAGCATCGCCGTCCAGCGCCGGGACCCGAGCCGAGACCGGCTGACTGGCTTGCTCTTGCGGTGCCTGCCTGCGGATCGGATCCTCATACCGCCCTCTCCCGTTGATTGCCGATGCACGGCTACGCCATAAGAAGTAACGACGGTCTCGCTGCCGCGTTCCGCTCTCCATCGTGTCGATGCGCCGTTGGGAAGCGGAGTGGTGGCGCAGGCTCAGGAGTGGGCAGCGATGGCCTGGTAGATCCGCTGGTCGGAGATGGGATAGGGGGTGCGCAACTCCTGAGCGAAGTAGCTCACCCGCAGCTCCTCGATCATCCAGCGGATGCGCTGCTGCTCCGGGCCATCGGCGACGAGGTGCCGGGCAGCGTGCGTGACAGCGTGGATCCGCTGCATCCAATCCCGGTCCCGGTCCGGATGGCGCGGCAGTTTGTCCAGCCTGCGCGCGATGGCTTGCAGGTAGCGGGCCAGATCGGGCAATCGCTGCGCGCCGGTCGCGGTGACGAAGCCGGGCGCGATCAAGCCGGCTAGCTGCGCGCGCATGTCGGCGACCGCGGGCGCCAGCACCGGCGCGGTGCACTCGGCCAGCCGCGCCTCGACGGTGTGCGCGAGCGCCAGGATGCGCTGGACGTGGGTGATCACGGCGTGCGCCGCGCCCGCCAGCTCAGCGTGCGCGCGGTCCCGCAACGCGGTGAAGCCGTCCTCGTCGCGGGGCGGACCGCCGCAGGCTGCGATCAGGGCGTCGGCGGCGCAGGTGACACAGTCGGCCAGCAGGGCCTCGATATCGCCGTCTGGATTGCGCGCGAGCACCACGGTGGCCTGCCGGTCCAGGGTGTGCCGCACCGATTTGGTCAACCCGGGCATCGCCAGGAGCAGCAGCCGCCGGGTACCCGCCCACATGGCGTGCTGCTGCTCAGCCTCGGTGGACAGCAGCGCAAGGGACACGGTGTCACCCTCGTCCACCAGCGCTGGGTAGGCAGTGACCAGCTGGCCGGCCTGCTCGTGCTGGTAGGTCTGGGGCAGCGTGCCGACATCCCAGCTGCGCAATCCCTGCCGTTCCAGAGCACCGCCGCCGGCCGACATCGTGGCCCGCAGCTGCGGCTGCAGCTGGCGGGTCAGCGCGGCAAGGTCCTTGCCCTGCGCCAGGGTGGCCGCGCCGTCGTACACCCGGAAGGTGATCGTCAAGTGGTCTGGCACCTGGTCTGGCCGCCAGTCCGCGCGGCGCACCGGAACGCCGGCCGGGCGGAGTTGCCGTTCCAGGGCATCCAGCAGTGGTTCCCGATAAGGAGTCATCCTCGCCAGCAGGGCCTTGGCATAGTCGGGCACCGGCACCAGCTGCCGGCGCAACGTCTTGGGCAACGACTTGAGCAGCGCGACGACCAGCTCCTCCCGCAGTCCGGGGACCTGCCAGGTGAACGGCGCCGGGTCGATCCGGTTGAGCACCTGCAGCGGCACATGCACGGTCACCCCATCAGCCTCTGCGCCCGGCTCGAACTGGTAGGACACCGCCAGCGTCAGCGCACCCTGCGGCCAGCAGTCGGGGTAGTCCGACTCGCTGATGCCGTCTCCGATGATCAGCATCGCGGGGTCGAAGTCGAGCAGGTCCGCCCTCGTCCGGCTGGCCGTGCGCCACCAGCTGTCGAAATGCCGGGCCGAGACGACCTCGGGGGGAATGCGCTGGTCGTAGAAGTCGAAAAGGGTCTCGTCGTCGACTGCGATGTCGCGGCGACGGGCGCGGCGCTCAAGTTCCTCGACGTCATCGAGCAGCGCCCGGTTGGTGTGGAAGAAAGCGTGCCGGGTCTCCCAATCGCCCTCCACCAGCGCGTGCCGCAGGAACAGCTCGCGGGACAGTTCGGGGTCGATCTTGGCGTAGTCGACCTTCCGTGAGGCCACGACCGGGACGCCATAGAGGGTGACCTTCTCGTAGGCCACTGTCGCGCCCCGGCCGCGTTCCCAGTGCGGCTCGCTGTAGCTGTGCTTGACCAGGTGCCCGGCCAGCGGTTCCACCCATTGCGGCTCGATCCGGGCGACGATTCGACCCCACAGTCGGGAGGTCTCCACCAGTTCGGCGGCCATCACCCAGCGCGGCGATTTCCGGAACAGCGCCGAGGCGGGGAAGATCGCGAATCGAGCGCCGCGGGCGCCCAGGTAGTCGCGGGTCTCCGGGTCGAGCAAACCGATATGGGAGAGCAGCCCCGTGAGCAGGCTGGTATGCAGCTGACGGGCGTCTGGGGACGCATCTGGGGGTGCGGCGTTCTCCCGCATTTTCAGGTCCCGGGTGATCCGACGCAACTGCCCGTGCAGGTCCTGCCACTCCCGCACCCGCAGGTAGTGCAGGAACTCCGTCCGGCACAACTTACGGAACTGGGTGGACGAGAGCGCCTGCTGCTGCTCCTCGAGGTAACGCCAGAGGTTGAGCAGGCTGACGAAGTCAGAGTCCTTGCTGGTGAAGCGGGCGTGCTGGGCATCGGCGGCGGCCTCAGCGTCGGTGGGTCGCTCCCGCGGATCCTGGATGGACAGCGCCGCCACGATCACCAGGACCTCGCGCAAGCAACCGTTGTCGTTGGCCGCCACCACCATCCGGGCCAGTCTGGGATCCAGCGGCAGC